>JBBSNG010000082.1:0-9318 GCA_038232755.1 Solirubrobacterales bacterium
CGTTGGCGTCGGTGGCGGTGCCGACCGTGGAGCGGGCGTCGGCACCCATCCGCTCCTGGCCGACGATGATCGCGGTCGTCAGCCCGTCGAGTACGTCGACCTCCGGCCGCGCCAGCGTCGGCATGAAGCCCTGCACAAAGGCGCTGTAGGTCTCGTTGATCATCCGCTGCGACTCCGCGGCGATCGTGCCGAACACCAGCGAGCTCTTGCCCGAGCCGGAGACGCCGGTGAACACCGTCAGCCTGCGCTTCGGGATCTCGACGTTGATGTCCTTGAGGTTGTTCACGCGCGCGCCGTGCACGCGGATCAGATCGTGGCTGTCGGCAACGTGCAGCGCAGGCGACTGGGTGTGCGTCCTCGTGGCCATGCTCATCAGTGTCCGTGGGTGAGCCGATGCTCGGTGCCGCGACGACGCTGAGCGCGGGAGCGGGGGGTCGGCACTCATCGGTCCTGAAGCAGCCCGAGGACGCTGCCATCGGGGTCGGTGAGGGTAGCCACCAGGCGGTCGCGAACGGGAAGTTCGGGAAATCGACAGCCGATCGCCCCGTTGGACTGGCTCACCTGCCGACCGCGGTTTCCCGCCGTGCGCGAAGGAGGTTCGCCATGGCCGCGCTTCCGCGGTCGATGATCGCTCGCCGATCCGGCCTCTCGTGGAACGCGACGGGGTCGTAGTCGTGGGGAAGCGCCTTTCGCAGGTGCTCGTCGAGCGCAAAGAGGCGCGGGTAGTACCCGCCACCCATGCAGAAGATCGCATCGAAGACCTGCCCGTCGATCTTGTGATCGGCGGTCCTCGTCGCGTGTTGCAGTTCGAGCGCGGTGCGACCGTCAGGGGCTTCGGAAAGCTGCTCACGGTTCCTCCGTTGCCGTGCGCGTCGATGGAGTCGGGGGTGCGTGAGTCGATCGGCACACTGGGTCCCGCAGTGCCCACGCGTCATGATTCCCGCTCGTGAGCGCGCCCGACCCAGCCAAGTTCGCGGATCGGTGGATTGGTGCCTGGAACGCGCGCGATCTCGAGGCGGTGCTGACCGACTATGCGGACGACGTCGTGTTCACGTCGCCCACCGCGGTCCGATTCGCCCCTGAGAGCGAGGGCACGATCCGCGGCAAGCATGCCCTCCGCCGCTACTGGACCGTTGCGCTGCGGGGCAATCCGGACCTTCGCTTCGAACTGCTGGACGTCTATGCCGGCATCGATACCGTCGTGCTGCATTACCGCAACCAGGTGGGCGGCTTGGTCAACGAGGTGCTGACCTTTCGCGACGGGCTGATCGCGGTCGGGCACGCCACCCACCCCGCACCCTGATGCGGTGACGCTCGCAGATCGGAGCCGGAGGTTCGCGGCGAGCCGCGGCGGGTCGGCCAGCGCCTTCTTGATCCGGCGCTACAGCGCCTGGCGCAACCGGCACGCGCAGGAGCGAATGCTGCGTGAGGTGGTCAAGCGCGCGCAGACGTTGCCAGACGCGGCACTAGCCGCGCTCGCGGGCCGTTCCGCGATTGCGGCCGATGTAGGCGACCATGCGGCTCGTCACAGCGGCGGCGACGTCGAACCGGTCGTCGGCGGGCCCGTTGGCGTCGTCGAGGTGCTGCGAGATCTCACGGGAGAGGACGGGCGCCGGCTCGGCGATGATGTCGCAGCACACGTGCGCGGCCTCGTGCACGACGTCGGGATCGACGCTCCACAGCGTCTCGAAGCCCCGCTCGTCGTCCGGCGTCTCGGGTTGGCCCGGGCGTTCGATCCCGGCCAGGCAGGCGCCGTAGCCCGGTCCCGCACAGACGAGCGCCCACTCGCGCACCATCGGGTTCGAAGATTGGAGCGGCAGCTCGACCGGCCCGCCGCTCGGGCGCCGCGCCTCGTCGAAGTCCGCGAGCGCCACGGCGTAGTCGGCCGTGCGGGAGAGCTCACGCCAGCGCGGCTCGGCGTGGCGGTAGAAACGCTCCTGCTGGAAGGTGCCGAAGAGCACCGCCCGCTCGGCGCGCATGCACAGCTCGTCCTCGATCGCCCAGCTCATGGCCAGGACCGTGCGCTTCGACAGCAGATGGCGGTCAAGGTCGGGGCGGCGCCGGCGCAGGGCGGCGAAGAGCGAGCGCTCGGGCTCCTCGCCGGCCTGAGTGACGCGGGCGATGGCCGCCTGCAGGGACAGTCCACGCTCACGCTCGTCGAGGGTCTGGACGAGGAGCGCGACTTCGCGCTCGGAGTAGCGGCGGTGGCCGCTGGCCAGCCGCTGGGGATCGGGGAAGCCGTGCCGGGTCTCCCACATGCGCAACGTCGCCTCGGAGAGCCCCGTCCGCGCGGCGACGTCTCCTATCGAGAGTGAGCCCGGCCGGTCTCCGTCGCTCACGCGACGGCCTCGAGCGACTCTCCGGCCTCGAGCGACTCCTTGGCCTTCTGAAGGCCGAGGCGGATGCGGCTCTTGGCGGTGCCGAGCGGAATGTCGCGCTCGCGAGCGATCTCGCGTGCGGTCAGGCCCTTGCCGAAGGCCAGCAGCACGGCCTCGCGCTGAGTGTCGGGAAGGGTCTCGAGGGCGCCCATGACCTCGGTCGAGCGCTCGCGGCGCAGGACCGTCTCGTCGGCGCCGCCGTCGCTCGAGCGCTCACGTGGATCGTGGGTGCGCGCCTCGCGCTCGACGGCGGCGTCGTGGGCCGCCTGCGAGCGCCAGCGGTCGAGGGCGCGGCTGCGAGCGAGCATGGAGATGTAGGTGGGCAACGACCCGCGGGCGGGATCGAACTGCGAGGGGTTTCGCCACAGGCTCATGAATACGTCCTGGACGACGTCCTCGGCCGCCGTCGGATCACGCAGCACCCGCATCGCCGCGGCGAAGGCCCGGCTCGAGTACAGGCGGTAGGCGCTCTCCAAGGTGCGGGAGCGGCTGAGGTTCTCGTCCATAGGGTTCAACATAGCGTAGAAGTTTGCCATAGCGCCTGTTTACCCTCTCAGGGACGTCGAAACGGGCTCGACGGCAACTTTCGCGTTCGGGTGAGCAGACGGTCCGATGGCGGTCCGAACCGCTCTCGAAGGCACCGCCTACGGTCGTCCCGGCCGCGCGCGGCCGTTCGAGCGCGCCAGCTCCCCGGCGCGCTCGGCGTAATCGATCCGGCGTAGAGCGTCCTCGAGCAGTTGCCCGACTCGTTCGAGGCGGCGCTCCTCGTCGCGCAGCTCGAGCAGCTCCTGCTTGGCCCCGGGCGCGAGGTCGACGGTCCCCGCCATGCCGTAGGCGTCGAGCTCCTCGAGGTCCTCGGGCTCGGGCCGCGAGTCGGTGGCGCGATCGACGAGGTCGGCGTAGCGCTCGCGGGCCTGCGCGGCGGCCGAGTCGGACTCCTCGGCGGACTCGTCCTCGAGCAGCACGACGTCGCCGGCCGGATAGGCGAGGTCCTCCACTCGGCGCAGCAATCGGAAGGGGCGGGTACCCTCGGCGAGGATGTTCAGGCGGCCGTCCTCGGCGCGCTCCAGCACCCGGGGGATCGAGGCGGCGCAGCCGACCTCCCGCAGGCCGTCGTCGGAGAGCCAGAGCACGCCGAACTCCGTCTCCGCCTCGAGGCACTCCTCGATCATCGTCTTGTAGCGCTCCTCGAAGATGTGCAGCGGCACGGTCTCCTGGGGCAGGAGCACGAGCCCGAGTGGGAAGAGCGGGAAGCGGTCGAGGATCTCGGACACCGGCCGCGAAGGCTAAAGGTCGCGCGGTCGTTCGCGCCGCCGCGAGCCGGGCGCCCCCGGCGCCCGTACCTTCGGTACATGACCGCGCTCGTCTGGTTTCGCCGCGATCTCCGCGTCCACGACCACCCCGCCCTGTCCGCGGCGCTCGCCGAGCACGAGCACGTCGTGCCCGTCTTCTGCCTCGACGACCGGCTCCTGCGCGGCCGCCACGCCTCCGGCCCGCGGACGCAGTTCCTGCTCGAGTCGCTCACCGACCTCGACGGCTCGCTGCGCGAGCGCGGCGGCGGTCTGGTCGTGCGCCGCGGACGGCCCGAGCGCGAGCTCACGGCCCTTGCCGAGGAGACCGGGTCCGAGGCGATCTACTTCACCCGCGACGTCTCCCCGTTCGCGCGGAAGCGCGGCGAGCTCGCGCAGGTCGCCTTCGCGGAAGCGCGCCTCGAGACCCACGCCTGCCCGGGCCTCAACATCGTCGACGACGTGGGCGAGGTGCGCACCCAGAACGGCGATCCCTACACGGTCTTCTCGCCGTTCTGGCGCAACTGGACGACGATCCCCCGCCGCGAGGTCCTCGATGCACCACGCACGGTCGCCCTCCCCGGCGAGGTCGAGCGCGGCGTGGTCCCCTCGCTGTCCGACCTCGGCCTCGAGCAGGAGCTCTCCGAGCCGCCGGCCGGAGGCGAGGGGCCGGGCCGCGAGCGGATGGACACCTGGCTGCGCGACGGGGTCAAGAGCTACGACCGTACCCACGACGCGCTCGACGCCGACGCCACCTCACGCCTCTCGCCCTACCTGCACTTCGGTTGCGTCTCGCCACGCGAGCTCGAGGATCGCCTGCCCGGCGACGGCAAGGGCGTCGGGGCGTTTCGGCGTCAACTCTGTTGGCGCGACTTCTACCACTCGGTCCTGTGCGCCCATCCCGACAACGCCCACCACGAGTTCCAGCCGCGCTTCCGCGACCTGAAGTGGTCCTACGCGGAGAAGCGGTTCCAGGCCTGGACCGAGGGGCGCACCGGCTTCCCGCTCGTCGACGCCGGCATGCGCCAGCTCCGGCGCGAGGGCTGGATGCACAACCGCGCGCGCCTGGTCGTCGGCTCCTTCCTGACCAAGGACCTCGGCATCGACTGGCGCTGGGGCGAGCGGTGGTTCATGCGGCTGCTCGTGGACGGCGACGAGGCCAACAACAACGGCAACTGGCAGTGGATCGCCTCGGTCGGGACCGACCCTCAGCCGTACTACCGGCGCATGTACAACCCGGCCCGTCACATGGAGCGCTTCGATCCGCAGGGCCGCTACGTGCGCGAGTACGTGCCCGAGCTGCGCGAGGTGCCCGACCGCCACCTGCGCGAGCCGTGGGAGATGCCCACCGAGACGCAGGAGGAGGTCGGCTGCGTGATCGGTCGCGACTACCCCGAGCCGATGGTCGACCGCCGGCAGGCGCGCGAGGAGGCCAGGGAGCGCTATGGCGCGGCCGCCAGCCGAGGCGGCTAGCGAGCCGACCGCCGCGCCGGCCGCAGCCGCGGGCGCGCCGTTGACGCCAAGAGCGAGCGCACCGGTGCGCTCGTGCTGGTCGAAGGGCATCGAGGCGCCCGCATAGGCGATGGGTGCCGCTGGAGGCCCCGAATCGCCCCTACCGCGAGCCCGTTGTCGCGATGCGCCATACTCGGCCGATCGCTACGCAGGGGCTTCCACCGCATGGTCGCGACCCGCGCCCCGAGCGCGGGTGGAGCGACCAGGTCACCGGCTCGATCGAGGCTGTGAGCGCCGATCGTCCCGATCAGGACCACCTCATCGCCCAGGTCCGCGACGCCGTCTTCCCGCTTGCGTTGCGCGGCTACGACCGCGAGGCGGTCGACGCCTACGTCAAGCGGGTCAACCGCCTGGTCACCGACCTCGAGGCCAGCCGTTCGCCCGAGGCCGCCATCCGCCGGGCGCTCGATCAGGTGGGCGAGGAGACGAGCGGCATCCTCCAGCGCGCCCAGCAGACCGCCAACGAGATCACCGAGCGCTCCCGGGGCTCGGCCGACGACCGCATCCGCGAGGCCGAGCGCGAGGCCCGCGCCATGACCGACGACGCCGAGGACCGCGTGCGGGAGCTCGAGGCCGACTACGGCGCGATCTGGGCGCGACGCGACCGCCTGCTCGACGAGGTGCGGGACCTGGCCGAGCGCCTGCTGGCCACGGCCGACGACGCCGCCGATCGCTTTCCGACCCAGGACGAGGAGGCCGAGGTCGTCGATAGTCCGCGGGCGGACACAGCGTCGTTCCCTCAGCTCGAATCCGGGGATGAGGAGACCACGGTCTCGGCGCCGTTCGATATCTCGAGCGCCGTCGACTTCGAGGCGAGCTCCGAGGACGAGCCCGCCGGCTTCGATCCGCCGGAGCCGGTCGTGGTCGACCCCGCCACTGATGGCTCGGACGAGGACCGCGGGGGACCCGCGTCGAGCGGTCGGCCGGTCTCGGGCGCGTCCGAGGCGAGCGAGGATTCGTACGAGCTCAGGCGCCCTGACGAGATCGACTTCGCCGATCAGCTCGGCGACGACGAGCCCGACCCTCGCGATCCTCCGGGGGAGGACCTCCCGCACGAGGTGCGCTCGCCCTAGGCGGTGCCGCCGCCGTCGCCTGTGGGTCGGCCGGGCCGGCGCGCGGAGATCAGCAGGTTGTAGAAGACCGACGCCGGCAGCACCGGCTCGAGTACGGCCCGGTCGATCCGCTGGAGCGTCAGGTAGCCGCGGTGGGCCCAGTGGTACCAGAGCCGGGGGAGCTGCTCGGGCTCGGCCGTCCCCTCGAGCGTCCGGTTGGCCCAGCCGAACCAGCTCGCGGTCAGCTCCTGGCCCGCGATCCTCACCGCATCGAGGCCGGCGCGGCGCGCGTGGCGGTCGAGGTCGCTCGGCGTGAAGGCGTGGACGTCGACGACCCCCTCGAGCACCTGCTCCTCGCTCAGCACTCCGGCCGCCTGCGCGGGCGGGCGGTGGCCGTCGGCGGAGGCGAGATCCCCCTCATGGCAGCGCGCCGGGGCGCGCAGGACCCGCCGCCACGCCGGCGCGGCCACCAGAGCCGCTCGCTTCGGAACGGTGGCCAGCCGGTCGCCGTAGCGGGAGGGCTCACCGCAGAACGCGAGCGTGCCCCCCGGGCGCAGCACGCGCGCGAACTCCGCAAAGGCCTGCTCGAGATCCGGAATGTGGTGCAGTACGGCGTGCCCGAAGACGAGATCGAACGAGGCGTCGGGAAAGGGCAGATCGCCCGCCTCGGACCGAACCGTCTCGACCGCGAGGCCGAGCTCCTGTGCCGAGGCCTCGAGGGCACTGAGCATCCCGGGCGAGATGTCGGTGGCCACCGCCTGGCCGATCACCCCGGCGCTGAACAGGTTGAGTGTGAAGTAGCCCGTCCCGGCCCCGATCTCGAGCGCTCGGTCGAAGCGGGAGGGGCGTCGCCCGAGGGCACGGCTGAGCTTGCCGGCGACCTGGCGGCGGCCGAGCTCGCCGTAGCCGATCCCCCACTTCGAGTCGTAGTCCGTGGCGGCGAGATCGTGGTAGCGGACGTTGACCCGCTTGACCTCGTAGGTGCTCGCGGGGGCGCCCATGGGGGGAGCTTAGGCCGGAAGGCAAACAGGCCTCCTATAGCCTCGCCGCCTTGAGCGCCCCCGCCGCCGAGCACGTGCAGCGCGACCAGCCGCCCGGCGTCCCGCCGCTCGCGCTGACCGGGGAGCGCACCCTGCCGGACGTCCCGGCCGAGAACTACTGGTTCCAGCGTCACCTCGTCGTCTACCGGTGGGTCGCGCCGCGCTGCGCGGGCCTGGAGGTCGTCGACCTCGCCTGCGGGGAGGGCTACGGCGCGGACGCCCTGGCCAAGCGGGCGACGTGCGTGGTCGGCGTCGACGCCAACCCCGAGGCGCACGAGCATGCACGGCTGCGGTACTCGCGACCCGGCGTGCGCTTCGTACGCGAGCTCGTCGAGAGCTTCGCCGAGCCGAGCGACGCCGTCGTCTTCCTCCAGACCATCGAGCACGTCGAGGACCCCGGGGCGGTCCTCGAACGGGTGCGCGGGCTCCTGCGCCCGGGCGGGGTGGCCTACGTGTCGACGCCCAACGTGCTCACCCTCGCGCCGCCGGGCGCCGATCGCTCGGGCAACCCGTGGCACGTGCACGAGTACTGGGCCGAGGAGTTCCGCGCTCTGTGCGCCGGCGTCTTCGGGCGGGTCGAGCTGCTGGGGCTGTTCCACGCGCGGATGCTGCGCGCTCACGAGCTCGCCATCGCGGCCGGCTGGGACGCGCTGCACCCGCGGCTCGGCATCACCCGGTCGTTCTACGACCGCTTCGTGCCCGCGATCTCGGAGCGCGACTTCGCCCTGCGGGCCGAGGCCGCAGGCGCGGATCTCGAGCGCTCGCTCGACTTCGTGGCCGTGCTGCGCCCGTGACCGGCCCCCAGCCTCGCGGGTCGCGTCCGCGGGTGGGCGCGCTCGCGCTCGTCCTGCACTCGCACATGCCCTACGTGGAGGGCTTCGGGACCTGGCCCTTCGGTGAGGAGTGGCTGTGGGAGGCGGTGGCCACCGTCTACCTGCCGCTGCTCGAGGTCCTCGACGGAGCCCCGGTGACCCTGGGCCTCACTCCGGTCCTGTGCGACCAGCTCGAGACCCTGCCCGGCCCCGCCGGCGAGCGCGTCCTCGCTTTCCTGCGTGAGGTAAGCGCCCCCCTGCACGCAGAGGACGCGGACGGCCTGCGCCGCGGCGGGCAGTCGGAAGCGGCCGCCGAGGTCGAACGTGCGGCCGACGACTACGCGGCGGCGGAGCGCTCCTTTGCCGCGCTCGGCGGCGACCTGCTGGGAGCCTTCCGCCGACTCGCCGGCGGGTCGGGGCCGGAGCTGCTGGGCTCCGCCGCGACCCACGCCGTCCTGCCCCTGCTCGCCACCCGAGGCGGCCGGCGGCTGCAGATCGAGGCCGGACTGCGTGCCCACGAACGCCGCTTCGATCACCGCCCGCAGGCCTTCTGGCTGCCCGAGTGCGGCTACGTTCCGGGCCTCGAGGAGCTGCTCGCCGATGCGGGCGCGCGCGCCTTCTGCCTCGACCAGACCGACGCGTGGGGGCTCGGAGCCCCCGAGCAGCTCGAGCCCGTGCGCACCCCGGCGGGTCCGGTGGCCATCCCGATCGACTGGAGCACGGTCGGACTTGTGTGGGACGACCGCTCGGGCTACCCCGTCCACGGGCGTTACCGCAACTACCACGGGCGGACCATCCACGACCTCAAGCCCTGGGACAACTCCGGCGCGCCCTACGACCACGACGCGGCGCGCCGGCTCGCCGCCGAGCACGCCCGCGACTTCCTGCGCCGGTGCGCCGCGCGCCTCGAGGGCCACCGCGTCGAGCGGGATCGCACCGGCCTGCTCTGCTGCCCGCTCGACACGGAGCTCCTCGGCCACTGGTGGTACGAGGGTCAGACCTGGCTCGCGACGGTCCTCGCGGAGGCGGAGGACCACGGCGTCGAGCTGCTGTCCCTGTCGGAGGCTCTGGCGCGGGTCGAGCCCGTCGAGGGGCGCGAGCTCGTTCCCTCGAGCTGGGGCGTCCCCAAGGATCTGTCGACCTGGGACTCGCCGCGCGTGGCGGAGCTGGTCGTGGCCGCCCGACGGGGCGAACTGGAGCTGGTGGCCGCGGCGAACCGTATGCGCGGCGACGGC
>JBBSNG010000083.1:0-9273 GCA_038232755.1 Solirubrobacterales bacterium
CCTGCCCGCCGGCCTCGCGGCCGAGGCGTCCCTCGATCGCCTTGCAGCGCTCAACCAGGGCGCCGGGCGCGAGCTCGGTCTCGATCTCGAGGCACGCGTTGAGGAAGTCGGGCTGATCGGCGACCGGGCCCTGGGGGGCGGTCTCGTAGACGGAGGAGGCGCCCGTGACCTCGATGCCGGGCTCGGCCGCAAGCGCCTCGCGCGCGGCTCGCAGCGCGGCGAGCCGGTCGCCGATGTTCGAGCCCAGCCCGAGGAAGCCCCTCAGGCGCGCTCCTCGAAGACCGGGCTGCGATCCCGCACGACCCCCGTCGCCCGGCGCGCCGTGGTCGCGCTCACGCCCGCTCCTTCGAGACCTCGACCGAGACCTCGTCGACGGCTACCGGAAGCGGCGGCTCGGGCTTGGTCGCGCGGACCGTCACGGCCTCGGCGCCGTAGCGTTCGATCAGGCGGTCGGCGACCACCGCGCAGAGCCGCTCGAGCGTGTTGTAGGAGCGCTCCTGGGCGACGAGGTGAACGTGCTGGCAGACGTCGGCGTAGTCGACGGTGTCCTCGAGCCGGTCGGTCAGCGTCGCGTCGCTCGGGCCGACCTCGAACGAGACATCGAACACGAGCCGCTGCCCCACCTCGCGCTCGGCAGCCTCGACGCCGTGGTGGGTGTAGACCGAGAGGCCGGTGACCTCGACATTGACGAGCGGCTCGCCGGCCTCGCGCTCGTCCTCGTCCGGGTCTAGCCCCTCGTGCTCGCCGTCCACTCGCCGCTGACCGTAGCAGCGGCCACGTGCAGCGCGTCCGCGACCTGCGCGACATCGTGCACGCGGAACATCGACGCGCCGCGCTCGTAGGCGAGCACGTTGGTGGTGATCGTCCCGGCCACGCGCTCGTAGACCTCGCGGCCGGTCAGCTTGCCGATGAAGCTCTTGCGCGAGGTTCCGACTACGACCGGCCGCCCGATCGCGACGATCTCCTCGAGGCGGCGCAGCAGCTCGAGGTTGTGCTCGACCGTCTTGCCAAAGCCGATCCCCGGGTCGAGCCAGACGCGCTCCTCGGGCACGCCCTCGCCGACCGCGAACGCGAGTCGCTCCTCGAGGAACGCCTTGACCTCGGAGACGACGTCGTCGTAGCGCGGGTCGTCCTGCATCGTCGCCGGGTCGCCGAGCATGTGCATCAGGCAGCACTCCGCCTCGGAGCTCGCCACGAGGCCCGCCATCTCGGGCTCCCCGCGAAAGGCCGAGACGTCGTTGACGATCCGAGCCCCCGCAGCGAGTGACGCGCGCGCGACGTCGACCCTGGTCGTGTCGATCGATATCCGGGCGCTGGCCGGGTCGGCCGGCGCGCGCTCGGCCTCGTGCGGCGCGACCCCGGAGCCTGGCTCCGCTGCATCGGCGCGGGGGTGCGCGACGTCCTCGCCGTGGTGCGGTGCGGCCAGCCGCTGTGCGAGCAGCTCGACCACGCTGACGACGCGGCGCAGCTCGTCGCCGTCGGCCACCGGCTCGGCGCCGGGGCGCGTCGAGCGGCCGCCGACATCGACCACCGCGGCACCCTCGCCGACGAGCCGCTCCCCGTGGGCGACCGCCGCGATCGGCTCCTCGAAGAGCCCGCCGTCGGAGAACGAGTCGGGGGTGACGTTCAACACGCCCATGACGAGCGGGCGCTCGCCGGTCACGGGCAACCTTCGAGGCGTGGAGGTCTAGCTGAGATCGGGCCGGTCCGGGTCAGAAGGCCAGCTCCGGTCAGAAGGCCGGCTCGAACCCGCGGGCCGTCCCGAATCGGAGGGGCCGCTCGGGTCCGCGGCGCGCATCTCGGCCGAGCCGCCGGCGAGGCCCGGACGCGGCAGCGGCCGCGGGCCCTCGCGCCGGCGGCGCTCGGCGGGCTCGCCCTCGGGCTCGGGCGCCGGCTGCGGCACGACGGGCTCGTCGGGGCCGAAGACGTCGTGCTCGAGCTTGCCGTCGAGCAGCTCGATGAACTGCTCGCGCTCGATCGTCTCACGCCGGACCAGGATCTCCGAGATCTGGTCGAGCTGCTCGCGGTGCCCGGCGAGAACGTCGCGCGCCGACTGGTGGGCCTCCTCGACGACGCGCCGGATCTCGGAGTCGATCTCGCGCGCGATGTCGTCCGAGTAGTCGGGCTCGGAGGAGAACTCGCGCCCGAGGAACGGCTGACCGTGATCGTGGCCGAAGACGCGCGGGCCGAGCTTCTCGGACATGCCGTAGCGCATCACCATCTGCTTGGCGGTCGCGGTCACCTTCTCGAGGTCGTTCGAGGCGCCGGTCGTGACCTCGCCGAAGACGACCTCCTCGGCCGCACGGCCGCCGAGCGTCATCGCCATCGTGTCGCTGAGCTCGGCGCGCGTGGTCAGGAACTTGTCCTCTGTCGGCAGCGAGATCGTGTAGCCGAGCGCCTGCCCGCGCGCGATCACGGAGATCTTGTGCACGGGGTCGGTGTTCTCGAGGTAATGGGCGACGATCGCGTGGCCCATCTCGTGATAGGCGGTGATGCGGCGCTCCTTCTCGCTCATCACGCGGGTCTTCTTCTCGGGCCCCGCGACGACGCGCATGATCCCCTCCTCGAGCTGCGCGTGGTCGATCTCGCGCTGGCCCTGGCGCGCCGCCAGCAGCGCCGCCTCGTTGACGAGGTTCGAGAGATCGGCGCCGGTGAAGCCGGGCGTCTGCGCGGCCAGGTTGTCGAGGTCGATCGCCTTGATCAGCGGCTTGCCGCGCGTGTGGACCTCGAGGATCTTCGCCCTGCCCTTGCGGTCGGGGCGGTCGACCACGATCTGGCGGTCGAAGCGGCCCGGGCGCAGCAGCGCCGGGTCGAGGATGTCCGGCCGGTTGGTGGCGGCGATCAGGATGATGTTGTCCTTCATCTCGAAGCCGTCCATCTCGACGAGCAGCTGGTTGAGCGTCTGCTCGCGCTCGTCGTGGCCGCCGCCCATGCCGGCGCCGCGGTGGCGCCCGACGGCGTCGATCTCGTCCATGAAGATGATGCAGGGCGAGCTCTGCTTGGCCTGCTCGAAGAGGTCGCGCACCCGGCTCGCGCCGACGCCGACGAACATCTCGACGAAGTCGGAGCCCGAGATCGAGAAGAACGGCACGCCCGCCTCGCCCGCGACCGCGCGCGCGAGCAGCGTCTTGCCGGTCCCCGGGGGCCCGTAGAGCAGAACCCCCTTTGGTATTCGCGCACCCAGCGCCTGGAACTTCTTCGGGTTCTCGAGGAAGTCCTTGATCTCGTGCAGTTCCTCGACGGCCTCCTCGACACCCGCGACGTCGCGGAACGTGATCTTGGGCGAGTCGGCCGACATCCGCTTGGCGCGCGACTTGCCGAAGGACATGACCTTCGAGCCGCCTCCCTGCATCTGGTTCATGATGAAGAGCCAGAAGAGCAGGAAGATCACGAACGGCAGCACGTAGGTGAGCACCGACACCCAGCCGCCGCCGCCCTGGCCGCGGATCTCGAACGGCACGCGCTCGCCCTCGAGCGTCTTGAACAGCGCCGGCTCGGTGTTCGGCAGGTAGCCCGTCGTGTAGCTCTTGCCCGACTGGCCCGGGCGGTTGAGCGTCACGTCGATGGTGTTGTCCTCCGTCTCGAGGACGACGGACTTGACCTTGCCCGAATCGACCTGGCGCAGGAACTCCGGGTAAGTCGGCGCCTTCTCGGTCTGGCTCGGCGAGATGATCCTCTGCGCAAAGAAGGCGAGGACCACCACGATCAGAATCGGGAAGAGTGCGCTCTTGAAGAACCTGCTCATACGCATTTCCTGCCCCTACGACGGGCGAAGGTCGGGGTCCCGCCGATGGGCGAGATCCTAGCAGGGGGTACCCGGCCGGCCGGGTAGTCGACCGTCGCGCCGCGACCGCCCCGCGGCGCAGTAGAACGGCGTTTCTGCCGGACGGGGCGGGGATTCTGGCGGGAGCCCGACCAGTCCTCACGCCTTCACGCCGAGCGTGACCTGGCCCACGTAGCCGTTGCCCGACCGGCGCTGGGCTGTCAGCGTTCCGAAGAGCGCAACGCTGACAACCCACCCGGACCCAGCGCGGGCCCGAGCAGCGGCCAGGCGGCGGGCCGGTCGGCGGCCGGTATCCTCGCCGCAGAGAGCGAGCGACACGCCCGAGGCCCCGGAGAAGGACGAACCATGAGCGACGAGAAGCGGCCGACGACCACCACCGACTCGGGGGTTCCCGCGACGAGCGACGAGTACTCGCTCACGGTCGGGCCGGGCGGGCCGATCGCGCTGCACGACCACTACGTCGTGCAGAAGATGCAGCACTTCAACCGCGAGCGCGTGCCCGAGCGCGTGGTGCACGCCAAGGGCGGCGGCGCGCACGGCTTCTTCGAGGTCACCGAGGACGTGACCCAGTACACGAAGGCGAGCATCTTCGGCGAGGTCGGCAAGCGCACGCCGATGTTCGCGCGCTTCTCGACCGTGGCCGGCGAGCAGGGCTACCCCGACTCGATACGCGACCCGCGCGGCTTCGCGCTCAAGTTCTACACCGACGAGGGCAACTTCGACATGGTGGCCAACAACACGCCGGTGTTCTTCGTGCGCGACTCCTCGAAGTTCCAGGACTTCATCCACTCGCAGAAGCGCCTGCCCGACAGCGGCCTGCGCTCGAACGACATGCAGTGGGACTTTTGGACGCTCTCCCCCGAGAGCGCCCACCAGGTGGCGATCCTGATGTCCGACCGCGGGACGCCCCGCACCTGGCGCAACATGAACGGCTACTCGAGCCACACCTACTCGTGGGTCAACGCCGGCGGCGAGCGCTTCTGGGTCAAGTACCACTTCAAGACCGCCCAGGGGATCGAGAACTTCACCGACGCCGAGGCCGGGGAGATGACCGCCGAGGACCCCGACTTCCACCGGCGCGATCTGTTTCGCACGATCGCGGCGGGCGACGCGCCGGAGTGGCAGCTGTACATGCAGATCATGCCCTTCGAGGAGGCGGCGGGCTACCGCTTCAACCCGTTCGACCTGACCAAGGTCTGGCCGCAGAGCGACTACCCGCTGATCCCCGTCGGCCGGATGGTGCTCGACCGCAACCCGGAGAACTTCTTCGCCGAGGTCGAGCAGGCGGGCTTCTCGCCGTCGAACCTCGTGCCGGGCACGGGGCTCTCGCCGGACAAGATGCTGATGGGGCGCATCTTCTCCTACCACGACACGCACCTGCACCGGATCGGGCCGAACTACGAGCAGCTCCCGATCAACCGTCCGCAGTCGGAGGTCAACTCCTACAACAAGGACGGCAGCATGACCTACGAACACTCCGGCAGCCAGCCGGTGTACGCGCCCAACTCGCACGGCGGCCCGGTCGCGGCCGGCGAGGAGCACGGCGCGGATCTCGGATGGTCGGTCGAGGCCGCCGAGCTCGGCCGCTACGCGTACGAGAAGCACGCCGAGGACGACGACTTCGTCCAGCCGCGGGCGCTCTACCGCGACGTGATGGACGACACCGCCCGCGAGCACCTCGTCGGCAACATCGTCGGGCACGCGAGCGACGAGGTCACGCCGGCGATGCAGCAGCGCGTGATCGCCTACTGGGCGAGCGTCGATCCGGAGCTCGGGGCGCAGGTCGCCGCCGGGCTCGGCCACGGCGACGGAGCGGGCGGCGGCAACGGCGCCGGGCCGGCGTCGGCCGAGGCGACGGAGCTGCTCGCCGAGCGCGCCAACCGCGCCTGAAGAGCGAGTCTCGTGCCAGCGTCCCGGGCGGCGCGAGCCGGGCGTGAGCGCAGCACACCCGCGCCGCGGCGGTGTGGGGGCTACGACCCTGTCAGCGCGGCCACGTAGGGGAGGTTGCGGTAGCGCTCGGCGTGGTCGAGCCCGTAGCCGATCGCGAAGCGGTTCGGTATCTCGAAGCCGACGTAGCGGATCGGCAGCTCGACCTCGCGGCGCTCGGGCTTCGTGAGCAGGGCGCAGACCTCGAGCGACTTCGGATCGCGTGCGCTCAGCGTGCGCATCAGGTAGGAGAGGGTGAGCCCCGAGTCGACGATGTCCTCGACGATCAGCACTTCGCGCCCCTCGATCGGCGCGTCGAGGTCCTTGAGGATCCGGACGACGCCGGAGGAGTCGGTCTGCGAGCCGTAGGAGGCGACGGCCATGAAGTCGATCTCGCACGGCCGCTCGAGATGGCGCATGAGGTCTGAGAGGAAGAAGACGGCGCCCTTGAGGACGCCGACGAGGAAGAGGTCGCGGCCCTCGTAGTCGGCCGCGATCTGGCGGCCGAGATCGCCGACGCGGCGCGCGAGCTCGTCCTGCTGGACGAGGATCTCGCCGACCGACGGGTCGCGCAGCGGTGGGTCCACCGTCATGCCGGCTCTCGCTGCGGTGGCGCCGACTGCCCGAGCCCGCGTGCCCGGCGCGCGGCGAGCGTGACGACCTCGGCCCCTACGACCGGGCGGAAGGCCTCGCCGACCGCGAGCTCCGCCACCCACGCGATCTCGCCGCGGGCCTCGACCACCGGGAGCGAGCGCCGCAGCGCCCGCGGCACCTTGCGATCGGTGAACAGATCCTGGAGCGACTTCGTCCCGCCGAGCCCGGCCGGGCGCATGCGATCGCCGTCCCTCCACGCGCGCACGGTCGCGCTTGGACCGAGCGCGGATGGGTCGAGCGTGGCGCGATCCGCAAGCGGTGCTGGGTCGGATGTAGCGGGCGCAGCGGCGGGGTCCGAGCGCGCGCTCGGCTCGACTCGCGCCTCGACCTCCCAGGCGCCGAAACGTGCGACCCCGGGAACAGGCAACGGGACCGGCTCGGGAGCCGGCACGTCGGCCAAGCGCGTGAAGCGCACCGTGCCGTACTCGACGAGCGCACGCAGGCCGCCGCCGAGATCGAGACTCTGGCTGCCGCCTCGACGGCCGAGCTCGAGCACCTCGTCCGCGGCCTGCGCGGAGATCGAGTGCCCGGGCCCCGCGACGCCTTCGGCCAGCCGCACCAGCACGAGCCGCGCGAGCGCGGCGGGCCGCGAGCGGAGCTCCTCGAGCGGGAGCGCGCTCCCGCTGCCGCGCTCGAGCACCTCGTCGACCGCGGTCTCGAGCACCTCGGCCTCGTCGCGGAGCAGCCCGGCGGTGCTCGCGATCGTTCGCTCCGCGGCTGGGCTCAGCGCGGCGAGCACCGGGAGCACCTCGTTGCGAATACGGGCGCGCGCGAAACGGGGGTCGAAGTTCGAGGCATCATCGCGCCAGGCGAGCCCGCGCTCGCGGCAGTACTGGCGCACCTCCGCGCGCGTAACCGAGAGCAGCGGTCGCACAAGCCGTCCCCGCCGCGGAGCCATGCCGAGCAGCGCGCGGCGGCCGGGAGAGGTCGCGAGCCGGTAGACCACGGTCTCGGCCTGGTCGGAGAGCGTGTGCGCGGCGCCGTAGTCCGCGTCGATACCGGAGGCGATGCGCTCGGCCGCCGCGTAGCGAGCCTCTCGCGCGCGCGCCTGGAGATTGCCTCTGCCGCCCCGCTCGCGATTGCCTCTGCCGCCCCGCTCGCCTTCCACGCCCGGTCCGCTGGGCGCATCCAACTCGACCCGCTCGACCGTGAGCGGCACCTCCGCGCGCTCGCAGACCGCGCGGCAGAGCTGCTCGTCGCCGTGAGCTTCGTCGCGCAGCCCGTAGTTGACGTGCAGCGCTGAGACACGTGCCTCGAGCCGCAGCGCCACGTCGAGCAGGCAGGTGGAGTCGGCTCCACCGGAGAGCATCACGAGCAGCGGCGCGCCGGGGCGGACGAGTCCGCTCGCCTGCGCCGCGGCGAGCAGAGGCTCCGCCGTGCTCGCTCGATCCTGCGCCGCTCCGCCGTCCGCCGCTCGATCCCGTGCCGCTCCGCCGTCCGCCGCTCGGTCCTGCGCCGCTCGGCCCGCCACCGCCCTCACGCCGCCTGGCTGACGCGGGCGAGTCCGTGCGGCTGGTCGAAGCCCTTCAGCTTGACCTCGCCGATGCGCTCGAAGGCGAGGTGGGGGCTGCGACTCTCGACCGCCTCGAGCACCGAATCGGTCACGAGCACCTCGCCGCCGCGGGCACGCGCGACGACGCGGGCGGCGAGGTTGATGTCGCGCCCGAAGTAGTCGCCGTCGCGGTAGATGGCAAGGCCGTGGTGGATGCCGATCCGCGGCGACGGGCGCTCCTCGAACAGGTACTGGAAGCCCACTGCCCAGTCGGTCATCGCGGCGGCGTCGCGGCCCACGACCATCGCCTCGTCGCCGATCGTCTTGACGAGCGACGCGTCGTCGGGCAGCGTATGCGTGACCGCGTCGATCAGGTGCTCGACGTAGGAGAGCGCCTGCTCCTCCCCCTCCTCCTCGGTGAAGCGCGTGTAGCCAGCGAGATCGGCGAAGGCGACCGTTATCCGCATCCGGCCGAGATCGGCCTCGGCGTCGAGCTCCGACTCCATGTGGCCAACCATGTCGCTCTCCACGAAGTGCTGCAGTGAGCGGCGGTGGATGTACTCCATGATCGGCGCGGTGAGCGGCAGCAGGTCGCGCGCGAGGTTCTCCATCTCCTCCGCCATCTGCAGGCCCGGCACCCCGTCGCGCATCAGCGGCTCGTGCACGTAGAGGTGGAACAGGCGCGTCTCGGCCTCGGCGATCCGCGAGAGCGATTGCCCGTAGACGCGCGCGATCTGCAGGAACGCGACGAGCGGAAAGCCGGCCTCGAGCACCGAGCCGATGTAGCGCAGCGCCTGCAGGTCCTCCTCGGTCAGCTCCTCGAGCTCGGGGAGCGGGAAGCCGATGCTCGACCAGACGCGCTCGATCAGCGCTCGCTCGATGCCCGCCCGCTCTACCGCCTGGTCAAGCGAGTAGGTCTCGCCGGCCGGCGGGAAGATCTCCTCCAGGTAGCCGTAGGCGAGACGGCCCTCGCTCGAGGCGATGCGGATCTGCGCCAGCGAGTGGCCGCGCTCGCGCAGCCGCGCGACGATCCGCGCGTGCGCCACCGCGGCGGGGGTCCACTCCGACCCACCGTCGTGCTCGGGGATGACGTCCGACTGCGCCCAGCGCTTGAGCGTGGATGACGAAACGCCCGCCTGGTCGGCGGCCTCGCGGAGGGTGAGCGTGCCGCCCTTCCCCTCGCCCTCGCCGCTGCCGTCCTCGCTCTGCCGGCCCTGGCTCGAGTCAGCGGTCTCGGCGGGCCGCTGCTCGTCGTCGCCGCGCTGCCAGAAGCTGAGTGGCATAGCCTCCAAGCTACCGCGGCGAGGCGACCGACCGCGCAGAGCGGGCAGAGATAGACTGCGGCGCCACGCGTCCACAGCCCTCGCGCCGACGGATTCCAGGGCCAGCATCGAGCAAGAGGGGGAGAGTTGAACTA
>JBBSNG010000084.1:0-9128 GCA_038232755.1 Solirubrobacterales bacterium
GGAGGCTCAGCGCTCGACGAGCCGGACCGCGTCGGCGATCAGCCAGCCGGGCGCAGAGGTCCAGCGCGAGACGAGCACGCTCGGCTCCTCGCCGGCCGCAAGCGAGTACGTGCCGAGCCCGACCCATCTGCCGCCGTCCTCGCGGAGGTCGAGCCGAGTCTCCTTTGTCCCGCCTCGGGTAACGACCCGGATCGGCGCGCTCGAGGAGTAGTCGGGATGCGCCGGATGTCTGATGTAGATCGCGTAGCTGCCGGAGCGGGGCGCCCGCAGCCGGAACCGCGCGGGGTCGCTCGCCGTGACGGGCGCGGCGTAGCGATAGTCGGCTCCATATCGGGTGCTGACGCGGTTGCTGGTCTTCCAACTGCTCGACGCGGTGAAGCGCGAGGCATCCGAGTTGTCGACGATCTGCTCGAAGGCGGTCGTCGGCTTGCCGGTGGCCAGGTTGGAGCGAACGCTGTGGTTGCCGGCCGAGTCGTAGGCCTTGACGCGGTAGTAGTACGTCTGGCCGCCGCGCACCGAGGTGTCCGTGTACTTGCTCGACCGGACCGTGGCGATCGACTCGTAGCCGACGCCTTCCTGGCGTCGGTAGACGCGGTAACCGGCGAGGTCACTCTCTCCGTTGTCCGACCAGTTCAGCGCGACACTGCCGGCGCCGTTGAGGGCGCCCAGGTTCCGGGGTGCCGCGGGTGCGGTGGTATCGCTCGATCCCTCCACGGCCGTGCGCAGGCGCGGGAGCTGGCGGTAGAGCGCCGAACCCGGGCAGGTCGTCTGATTGCCGTCGCGGTGGCCCGAGATGCGGTTGAAGCTCACGCGACTACCCGCCGAGTAGCGGCTTGAGCTGCCTCCGGCCGAGGTGAGCGTGACGCGACCGCCGCGGGGGGTGCCGTGGACGTCGAGCTTCCACGTGATCAGGCGGTCGAGAGCCCGCAGGGCGGCCGAGGTCTGGCCGCCGGACTCGTAGGTCCCGAGATTGGCGACGCCCGTCGACTGGGCGTTCCAGCCCTGGGCCTGAGCGCCGACGACCGCCCGCGAGATGCCACCGGCCCGGCCCTCGTAGAGGCGTCCGTACTTGTCGACGAGGAAGTTGTAGCCGATGTCGTTCCAGCCATTGGTGTCGCGGTGGTAGCGGCAGATGCCGAGCACCATCGACTTGACCTCGTCGCTCGAGTAGTTGCTGGTGGTCGCCGTGTGGTGCACGAACACCGCCTTGACCGAGCCGGTGTCGGGGGAGGTCCTCGGTCGGCAGTAGCGGTCGCCGCCCCATTCGGCGCGACTCACCATCGACGGCGCGGCCGCGCTCGCGGAGAAGAACCCGGCCACGCCGGTCACACCCTTGTTCGCGGCGCGGCGGAGCGCCGTCTCCGCGCGATCGGCCACCGTCGCGGTCCCGGTGGTGTTGCTGAACTCGAGCTTGACTCCGCCGAGCCTCTCCGAGGTGCGGTACTGGACCTCGTCGGACCCGCCGGTCCACACCGGCGCGGAGGCGCGGGTGACCGTGCGCTCGCCGCGACCGGGATCGGGCGCGTCGGCTTCGGCGGTGGCCTCGGTCCAGTCGCTCCAGGCCCCGCCTTCGGAGCGCACGCGCACGTCGACGTCGGTCTCGGCGGCGCCTCGGCTCCACCGCACACCGACGGTGTCGAAGCGCTTCGGCGGGTCGAGCGGACGCGAGACGACCTTGTCGCCTGAGGCCTCTCCTGCGGCCGCCCCGACCGGTGCGAGCTCGAAGTCGACCGGCTCGGGGATGTACTCGCGCGTCGACAGGGCCGGCGCGGTGACGGCGCCCGCTGCGATCAGCGAGGCGGCGAGGAGGCTGATGGTGATGGCTCGTCTCATAACGGTCTCCAACACGAGAGATCGGGGTTGGTTGCGCCCTTTCGCCTCTGCAAGTCGCCTCCCTGCCCGATCTCTCCCCCGGGACGACCGCGCGGGCGCCGGAGCCTCGCTACGGGACGAACTCCGGCGCCCGGTCGCGATAACGTGCCTTGAAGGCCCGGATGGCGTCGAACATCTGCGGGTTGGCTCGCTTGCAGCCGAGGACCTCGGTCCAGGCCACCGCCGCGACCTCGTAGGGCATCTCCGCGTTCGGCATGAGAATGATGTGGTAGGGGTCCTCGTCGAACAGCGACTTGAGCTGGCCCTTCGTCTCCTCCGAAGCCGAAGGCTTGTACTCGAGGAGGAGCCGGCCGTGCTCGAGCGCGTGGACGGAGTTCTCCTTCCGGGGAGCCTCGGCGTAGATGCCGTCCTCGATCGGAATCTGATTGTGGTTGCCCGAGTGCGGTGGGCTCGACTTGTAGTTCACCGGCCCCGATACGTGCGTGCTCCCCTCGCTGCGGAAGCTCTGGGTGGCGCAGCCCGCCGCCGGCGCCGCCTGCGCGAGGTCGGTGACGCGCTGGGGTGGAATGGGGCTCGAGGGAAAGTCCGCGGGCTCGACCGGCGCGGTCGGCGCGCCTCCGGCGTCCCCGCCACCACCGCCCGAGCCACCGCTCCCGCCGGCGAGGGCCACGACGATCACGGCCACGAGCGCCCCGAGGCCGAGCACGCCCGCGATGCCGTACCCGACGAGCCGCTTGCGGCGCACTCCGGCGGCAGCGGTGCGCTCGCGCTCCTCTCGCTCAGCGCGGAGGCGCGCCTTCTCGTCCTTGCGGCTGGCCATGGTGGTCTTAGGGTTGCTCTGGGCTCTAAAGGGTCGCTAAGCGGCGGAGGGCGGGGAGAGACCCACTCGGCGAGGCCGCGCGGGTCATCAATCTAGCGGCGTCCAGCACCCGCGCGTGCGCGGCGAGCGCCTGGGCCGGCGGCTCCGCCCGCGCGCCGCCGCGCCGGCAGTCCGGAGTCGAAGCACTCGCCGACGAACGCCCCGATCTGCTCCATCAGCCGCGCGGGCGCGAGGCGCAGCTCGAGCAGCGAGCTCGCTCGCAGCAGGCGACCGTTCGCGAGCTCGGAGACGAGCATCCCCGAGTCGGAGAAGGGGTGGATGGGATCGCGGGTGTGACCGATCACCAGCGTGGGCGCCTCGATCCCGCGGCGCTCGGAGCGCGGCGGAGCGATCCGCCCGAAGAACAGCCCTTGGAGGACGGCGGCTGAGGGAGCAGGGTCCTGGCGCAGGGCGTCGAGAGGGATGTCGGCGAGGCGCGAGAGCCCGCGCGGGACGAGCCGTGCGCCGAGCGAGGCCATGCGCGCGAGCGGCTCGCCGAAGGTCAGACCCACCAGCAGTGGCGTGAACGCCAGGGCGCAGCCGAGCAGCGCGTTGTCGAGCACCGGCATCTCGACCAAGAGGCCCTGGACCCGCTCCGGCGCCCGCACCGCCGCCTCGAGCGCGGCGTTGGCACCGAGCGAGGTGCCCCCGATCACCGCCTGGTCGACTCCGAGGTGGTCGAGCAGGGCGATCGTCTGCTCGCCGAACAGAGGCATCGAGTAACGCCACATGTCGCGCGGGCGGTCCGAGGCGCCGTGGCCGAGCAGGTCGAGGCAGACCACGCGGTGGCCCCGGCGCGCGAGCGCCTCGGCCACCGGCGCCTGCATTCGGCGCGAGAGCAGCAGACCGTGCAGGAGCACGACGACGTGCGGGCCGTCGCCGTACTCGTCGTAGACGAGTCGCTGGCCCGCGTGGATGAGGTCGCTGGTGCGTGGGGGTGACATGAGGGAGCATGAACGCCTGCTCGAGGGCCTCTTCTTCTACGCGACGACACGCAACCCCTTCCGCGGCCAGCGCCGGTGCGCCCGGTCGCGCTCGGGGGGCTTGCCCGCGCGCGGGCTTGGGAATACGTCGACCAGGGGTACGGAGCGTCCGCCCCGTGGAGGGAGTGAGATGAGCGAGAGAGTGCCGGTCCGAGTCGTCGTCAACGGCGAGGTGCACGAGAGCGCGGTCGAGCCGCGCAGGCTGCTGGTCCACCTGCTACGCGACGACATCGGGCTGACGGGCACCCACGTCGGCTGCGACACGACCAACTGCGGCGCGTGCACCGTCCACCTCGACGGAGAGGCGGTCAAGAGCTGCACCGTCCTCGCCGTGCAGGCCGACGGCGGCGAGGTTACGACCGTCGAGGGACTGTCGGGTCCCGACGGCGGCCTGCATCCGATGCAGGAGGCCTTCTGGGAGCACCACGGCCTCCAGTGCGGCTACTGCACCCCCGGGATGATCATGGCCGGCGTCGACCTGCTGACGCGCAACGCCGATCCCTCCGAGACCGACGTTCGCCACGCGCTCGAGGGGAATCTCTGCCGTTGCACGGGCTACCAGAACATCGTCAAGGCGATCCAGAGCGCCGCCCAAGCCGGCCGGGGCGCGGAGGTATCGGCATGAGCGTCACCGAGCAGCCCGGAACGAGGGGCGAGGGCTGGGTCGGCCAGGCCATCCGCCGCAAGGAGGATCCGCCCCTGATCAGGGGACAGGGCAACTACGTCGACGACATGACCCTGCCGGGCATGCTGCACGCGGCGATCGTGCGCTCGCCCGAGGCCCACGCGACGATCACCTCGATCGACAAGGCCGGGGCCGAGGAGCACCCCTCCGTGGTGGCCGTGCTCACCGGCGAGGACCTGGCCGCCGACCTCGCGGGACCGATCCCCATGGTCTGGAGCCCGCCGGGCGTCGAGATCAAGACACCGGAGCACTGGCCGCTCGCACGCGGCGAGGTCAAGCACGTCGGCCAGGCGGTCGCGGTCGTGGTCGGCAGCGATCGCTACGCGGTCGTCGACGCCGCGGAGGAGGTCATCGTCGAGTACGAGCCGCTGCCGGCGGTCGTCGACCCCGAAAAGGCGCTCGAGGACGGTTCGTCGCTCGTGTGGGACGGCTTCGGCACGAACCAGTCGCACGAGTGGTCGATCGCCGGCGGCGACGCCGAGGGCGCGCTGCGCGATGCGGAGGTGATCGTCGAGCGACGGGTGGTCAACCACCGCACGGCCGGCGCCCCGATCGAGCCGCGTTCCTCGATCGGCGACCCGCGCGGCGACGGCGTGACCCTCTACTCCTCGACCCAGATCCCCCACATCGCCCGCTTCGTCCTGTCGGGGATGCTGGGGATGGCCGAGGACAAGATCCGCGTGGTCGCGCCCGACGTGGGCGGCGGCTTCGGAGCCAAGCTCCAGGTCTACGGCGAGGAGGCGCTCGTCACCGCCCTCGCGCGGCGGCTGGGCCGGCCGGTCAAGTGGACCGAGACGCGCTCCGAGCACATGACGACCTCGCACCACGGCCGCGACCAGATCGCCTACGTGACCCTCGGAGCGGACCGCGAGGGCAAGATCACCGCCTGGAAGGTCCGCCACGTCTGTGACTTCGGCGCCTACTTCCAGATCCTCACGCCGTTCATCCCCGAGCTCGGCTTCCCGGTCGCCGGCGGGTGCTACGCGATCCCGAACATGAAGCTCGACTTCGTCGGGGTGTTCACCAACAAGTTCGCCACCGACGCCGTCCGCGGCGCCGGCCGCCCCGAGCAGACGCACATGGTCGAGGTGATGATGGACCAGCTCGCTGACGAGATCGGGATCTCTCCCGTAGAGGTCCGGCGGCGCAACTTCATCGCCAAGGAGCAGTTCCCGTACGAGACCCCGTTCGGGATCGTGTACGACTCGGGGGACTACCACGGCTCGCTCGACAAGCTGCTCGAGCACGTCGACATGGACGAGTTCCGCCGCGAGCAGGCCGACCTGCGCGAGAAGGGCGTGTACCGCGGGATCGGCCTGTCGACCTACGTCGAGGTCTGCGGCCTCGCGCCCTCGCGGGCGGTCGGGCCGCAGGGCGTCGGCCTCCAGGCCGCGTTCTGGGAGTCGGCGGTCGTGCGCGTGCATCCAGCGGGCTCGGCCACGGTCTACACCGGCACCTCGCCGCACGGCCAGGGCCACGACACCGGCTTCGCCCAGATCGCCGCCGACCGGCTCGGGCTCGACCCCGCCAACGTCGAGGTCCTGCACGGCGACACCGACCAGGGTCCGATGGGCTGGGGGACCTACGGCTCGCGCTCGCTCGCGGTGGGGGGCGAATCCGTGGGCCGCGCGGCCTTGAAGGTCCAGGAGAAGGCGAAGCGCATCTGCGCGGCGATGCTCGAGGCCGCGCCCGAGGACATAGAGCTCACGGACGGGAAGTTCCAGGTCCGCGGCTCGCCCGACAAGGCTATGACCATGGTGGAGATCGCCGGGGCGGCGCACATCCCGCCGCAGGAGCTCCCGACCGACATCGAGCCCGGCCTCGAGGAGACCTCGTTCTACGACCCCGAGAACTTCGTCTTCCCGTTCGGGGCGCACGCGTGCGTGGTCGACGTCGACGCCGAGACCGGCAAGGTCGAGGTGGTGCGGTGGGTTGCGGTCGACGACTGCGGGCCGGCCATCAACCCGATGCTGATCGACGGTCAGGTGCACGGCGGGGTCACGCACGGGATCGGCCAGGCCCTCTACGAGCAGATCGTCTACGACGATGAGGGTCAGCTCGTCACCGGCTCGTTCGTCGACTACGCGCTGCCGACCGCGTCCGAGGTGCCGATGTTCGAGACCGACCGCACCGAGACGCCGTCGCCGGTCAACCAGCTCGGCGTGAAGGGGGTCGGCGAGGCCGGGACGATCGCCGCCTCGCCCGCGGTGGTCAACGCGGTGACCGACGCGCTCAAGCCGCTGGGCATCACCTACATGAACATGCCGCTGACCCCGATGCGGGTGTGGCAGGCCATCGAGGAGGCGCGCGGACGCGACGGGGGCGGTCCGGCTCGCACCGAGCAGGGTCGCGACGTCGGCGAGCACGGCCAGGGCGCCGCGGGGTCCGGACCTACCTCGCCCGGAGAGGGAGGTGCGCCGTGATCCCCGTCGAGTTCGACTACACCGCGCCGGAGTCGCTCGAGGAGGCTCTCGAGGCCCTGCGCGCCGGCGGCGAGGACGCGAAGCTCCTGGCCGGCGGCCACTCGCTCCTCCCGCTGATGAAGCTCCGGCTGGCGGCGCCGACGCTGCTCGTCGACCTGCGGCGCGTGCCCGGCCTGACCGGCGTCCAGCGCGAGAACGGGACCCTGCGGATCGGTGCCATGACGCACCACGCCACGCTCGAGGACGACCCCGGGCTGGGGATCGTCTCGCACACCGCGAGCCAGATCGCCGACCGTCAGGTCCGCCACCGCGGGACGATCGGCGGCTCGTTGGCGCACGGCGACCCGGCCTCCGACCTCCTCGCCGTGGTGCTCGCGTGCGAGGGCTCGGTCGGCGTTCGGGGCCCGGACGGCATGCGCGAGATCCGAGCGGACGAGCTGTTCCAGGACTACCTGACCACGGCGGTGGGCGACGGGGAGATCGTGACCGAGGTACGCCTCCCCGCGCTCGAGGGCTACGGCTTCGCCTACGAGAAGTTCATGCGTCGGGCGGAGGATTGGGCCATGGTCGGGGTGTGCGCGCTCGTCAGGGCCTCAGGCGGCGTGTGCGAGGACGTGCGGGTCGCGTTTACGCACATGGGCTCGGTGCCCATCCGGGCGACGGCGGTCGAGGAGGCCCTCCGTGGGCAGTCGCTCGATCGAGACGGGATCGCCCGAGCGGCGGAGGGTGCGGCCGAGGGCACGAAACCTCCCGGCGACCTCAACGCCACGCCCGACTACAAGCGCCACCTCGCGCGCGTCCTGACCAAGCGGGCGCTCGAGAAGGCGGCGGGACTCGCGGAGTAGGCTCGCCCGGTCGGGCACAGCCCGCGGCCCGGCGCCCGATCGACCACCACGGGGAGCGACCACGACCACCACCGAGCCACGCGCGCTCTCCTCCGTCGAGACAGTCCATGACGCGCTCGCCGCCGAGCGCTACCTCGCCGACCGCGGCCTGGCCACCGCGGTCTACCTCGCGGTGGCGCTCGAAGGGCCGCTCCTGCTCGAGGGCGAGGCCGGCGTGGGCAAGACCGAGGTGGCCAAGGCCCTGGCCGCGGCCACCGGCGCACGGCTGATCCGGCTTCAGTGCCACGAGGGGATCGACGTCTCTCAGGCGCTGTACGACTGGGACTACGGGCGACAGCTTCTCGCCCTCCGCGCCGCAGAGGGCGCCGGCGGCCCCGCCGCACCCGCGCGCGGCGAGCTGTTCTCGCGCGAGTTCCTCCTGCGCCGGCCCCTGCTCGAGGCGATCGAGCATCCCGGCCCGGCGGTGCTCCTGATCGACGAGATCGACCGCGCAGACGACGAGTTCGAGGCCTTCCTGCTCGAGCTGCTCTCGGACTTCCAGGTAACGATCCCCGAGCTCGGCACGATCGCCGCGGTCCGGCGGCCGCTCGTGGTCATGACCTCGAACCGCACCCGAGAGCTCCACGACGCCCTCAAGCGCCGCTGCCTCTACCACTGGATCGAGTACCCCTCGCGCGAGCGTGAGGCGGAGATCGTGCGGGCGCGGCTTCCGGGGGTGCCCGAGGAGATAGCGGCCAGGGTGTGCGATGCCGTCGAGCGGCTCCGGGGCGAGGAGCTCTACAAGCTGCCCGGCGTGGGTGAGACGATCGCGTGGGCGCGGGCGCTGCTCGCCCTCGGCGAGGACGCCGAGCTCGACGACACCCTCGGAGTCGCTCTCAAGGTGCGCGAGGACATTGAGCGGGTCCGCGGGGGGGAGGTGCTGGCGGGTGTCTGAGCCCCACGATCTCGCCCCGGCCGAAGCGCCGCCGGCCGAGCGCGCCGATCGCCGCCTCGGAGCGGCGGTCACTGCTCGGATCGGCCTGCTCGCCGTTTCGCTGCGGGCGGGTGGCGTGCGCCTCGGCGTGGCCGAGGTCGTGGCCGCCCACCGAGCGCTCGCGGCGGTCGACCCGTCCTCGCGGCGCGACGCTCGCCTCGCGTTGCGGGCCGCCCTGTGCTCGCGCTGGGCCGATCTCGAGGTCTTCGACGCCGCGTTCGACGCGTCGTTCGGGCCCCCGACGCAGGAGGAGGGCGAGGTGCCGCCCTCCGACATTCCGGACGAGGCCCGGCTTGTCCTGCCCCGCACCGCGGTCCCCGACGCCGCGCGTCTGAGGGCCGAGGAGCTCGAGCTCGAGCTGGTGCCGGCGGCCGCGAGCCCCGAGGAACTGCTGCGCGACAAGGACTTCGCCGAGCTGACCGAGGCCGAGCGCGTGGTCGCCCGCCGGGTGCTCGCGCGGCTGGCCGCGCGCGGGCCGCGCCGGCCCTCACGCCGGCTGCGCCCGGAGCGCCGCCGCGGTGGCCACC
>JBBSNG010000085.1:0-9091 GCA_038232755.1 Solirubrobacterales bacterium
CCGGGCCTCAGACCTCGCCCGTGCCCGCGCGCGTCGATCGCGAGCACGCGATAGCCCGCCTCCTGAAGCACCGTGAAGGTACGGAACCAGTGGGGGTCGGAGGGGATCATCCACCCGTGCAGCAGGAGCACGGTGCCGCGCGAGCCGCCGGCGGGCTCACCGGTGTCGCGGTAGAAGAGGTCTCCCGCGCCCGGGATCTCGGTGATGTGACCGGGCGGCATCGACGGACGCGGGCGCTCGAGCGCGGTATCGCCGGAGAGCAGGAAGCGGACGACCGAGCGGGCCTGGCGAGCCAGCAGAGGCGTCGCCCGCGCGGCGTCCAGCGGAGATATCACGAGCGCCTCGCTGTGGAGCCTGACACCTGAGTCATTAGGGAACCTTACCCGGTGGGGCGGTCATGGAGGGGGTGGCTGACGGACGAGACGTTTCTGAGAGCACTCCGGGACCCGCCGAACGCGGCGGCGGCGACCACGCGCCCATGCGGCGCGACTCCAGTTCGCCGGGCTGGAGGTACGAGTCCCAGGGGAGCGAGACCAGCGCGTTGGCGTCGAGCAGCGCCATGCCCGTGGATCCCTTTGGTCGAGCGCGCCCGACAGGATTCGAACCTGTGACCTTCGGTTCCGTAGACCGACGCTCTATCCAGCTGAGCTACGGGCGCAGGCGGCTCAGGTTAGCCGTACGTCCTGCCGAGCGGAGAGGGCGGGATTCGAACCCGCGAGAGAGCTTGCGCCCCCTACTCGCTTAGCAGGCGAGTGCCTTCAGCCACTCGGCCACCTCTCCAGGAGGGCTGGATTGTACGTCGGGCCGTGTGTGGCGGCTACCTCGGGGCACTCGACGCCGCCGAGGCTCGTCAGCGCCCGCCCGGACCGCCCGGCCCGGCTCGGCTCGGCTCGCTCGGAGGTTTCGACGGGGCTCGTACCGGTAATGCGACTCCCATAGAGGTTCCCGGCCCCGCCATGCCAGATCAGCCGATGCCCGGCCAGCCTCCCAGCGTCCCGGACCCATCGCCCTCACCCGCGCCAGACCCCGGCCGGCCGGGGGTGCCCGAGCCCTCACCGCCGATCGGACCGGACCCGCCGGCGCGCCCGGACGTCCCGGAGCCGGATCCGAAGGGACCGGAGATCCCGGACGAGCCGATCGAGCCGGAGCCGCAGATCGCCCCCGGGACGGATCCCGGCACCTAGGAGTCATCCGCCGCGCCGACCGGCGCGAATGGGTGTTAGAGGAGTCGGAGCTCCGCGTCAGACAGTACGCGCGCGGGTATGGAGGACCAAGGAAAGTCCTCCCGTGTAACGAATCGAACGGAAGAACGTAAAAGGTGACGAACCAGGAAGCACCCCAGACTCAGATCACCGCCCTCCTCGATCGCGGGGAAGACCAAGGGTGTCTGAACCTGACCGAGCTCGAAGAGCTCACTCAGGTCCTAGGGCTGCAGGAGGACGACGTGCGAGATATCTACGAGATCATTGACGAGCGAAACATCGACGTGACCGACGACTGCGGGCGAACCGGCGTCGAGTCGACCAAGTACATCAACGAGAACCTCGCCGGGACGACCACGGACGCGCTTCAGCTGTTCCTGAACGAGATCCGCCGCTACCCGCTGCTCACCGCGGCGGAGGAGATCGAGCTGGCCAAGCGGATCGAGAAGGGCGACATGGTGGCCAAGGAGCGGATGATCAACTCCAACCTCCGCCTCGTGGTCTCGATCGCCAAGAAGTACCAGGGCCAGGAGCTCGGACTGCTCGACCTGATCCAGGAGGGCATCTTCGGACTCATTCGGGCGGCCGAGAAGTTCGACTGGCGCAAGGGCTACAAGTTCTCGACCTACGCCACGTTCTGGATCCGCCAGGCGATCCAGCGGGGCATCGCCAACAAGGCGCGGACGATCCGTATCCCCGTCCACATCGGTCAGCGCGAGCGCAAGATCGCCCGCGCCGAGCGCGAGCTGGCCAGCCGGCTCGGTCGCGACCCCGACGACGAGGAGATCGCGGCGGAGGCGGAGCTTCCGCCCGACCAGGTGGCCGAGGTGCGGGCGGCCGCGCGGACGATCACCAGCCTCGACCGGCCGGTCGGCGAGGAGGGCGAGACCGCCTTTGGCGATCTCCTGCCCAGCGAGGGAGCCGAGCCCGAGGAGGAGGTCGAGATGAGCCTCCGCGAGGAGACTCTGCGAGCCGCCGTCGAGCAGCTCCCCGAGCGCGAGCGCCAAGTCGTGAAGCTGCGCTACGGGATCAACGGCGACGAGCCGACGCCGCTGCGCGAAACCGGGCGTCGCCTCGGCCTCTCGCCGGAGCGGGTGCGCCAGCTCGAGTCGGAGGCCCTCGAGCACCTGGCCATGCAGCGCGAGGTGGACGGCCTGCGCGAAGCGGCCTGATCGCTCAGCCGGTAGGAGGACCGCCGAGGAGGAGCGTGTCGACCAGAAGGAAGAGGGCGATCGCTGTGACCAGCACCGCAAAAGTGCGTCCGAGGTGCTGTTGAGGTAGGCGACGGCCGACCATCGTGCCCGCCAGGGCCCCAACCGCTGTCGAGCAGGCGAGAGCCACGGTTACGGGAACGTTGAGTCCACTACCGGTGGCGAGGTGGCTGGCCAGTGCCGCGAGACCGGTCAGGGTGAGAATGACGAGCGAGGTGGCGACCGCTCGGCGGAAGTCCATGCCGAGCCATAGGGTGAGCACCGGCACGATCAGAAAGCCCCCGCCGACGCCGAAGAAACCGGTCAGCGCCCCCACCCCGAAGCCCGCGACGAGGATCCGCCTCCACGAGAGCGCGGGGCACTCCCCCTTCTCCTCGTCGGACGTACCACTCGCTCGGCGCCAGGTAGCGGCTGCGGCGACGAGCATGATGGGCACGAATGCGAGGATCAACGCCTGCGGGCTGACGGCGGCGTTGGCGATGGCGCCCAGCAATGAGCCACCGGCTGCCGGCGCGGAGAAGGTCAACGCGAGGCGCCAGCAGACGTGCCCGCGAAAGGCAAGGGCACCAGCGCCGACCGCGGCAGCGACCGCTATGACGATGAGCGACGCCGTGGAGGCCGGCCCGACCCCCTCGCCCAGGACGTAGACCAAGACAGGGAGGGCGAGGATGGCGCCGCCTCCTCCTACGCTCCCGACAACCAAGCCGATGGCTAGACCGAAGGGGAGGGCGAGGAGCGCTTCGCTCATCCGTCAGGCCACGTGACCGTCGGGTGGCTCCATCGGCAGGCCGGCCTCGTGCCAGGCCTCCATACCGCCCTCGATGTTGTCGGCCTCATGGCCCTCCTCGCGGAGTTGTGCAGCGATCTTCCCGCTGCGCTTGCCGCTCCGACAGACGGTGACGATCCGTCGAGCTGTCGGCAGTTCGCTGCGGCGGGCCTCAACTTCTTCCATCGGTACCCAGAGCGCGTCGGGAATGTGGCCCGCGTCCCACTCCTCCTGGTCACGCACGTCGAGCACCAGCGCCTCGCCCTCCTCCCGAAGACGAGCAGCCTCCTGGACACTCACGCCCGGCTCTGGCTCTTGAGACTCGTATCCACCGTCTTCCGTTTCGGCCTCATCGGCCGAGGCCTCGGCCTGCTGTGCCTCTCCGTCCCCCGCCCTTTCGGACTCACGGAATGTCGGTAGGCCCTCCGAGGCCAGCATCAGGCTCAACACGTTTGGGAAGTTGCGACGAATGAGCGCCGCCATCTCATCGTCGTCGGCGCGACACTCGCGGGCCAGCTCGGCGGTCTCTGCGTCGCCGATGCGTTCGGCGAGATGCTCGAGCAGCTCCCACGACGCAATTTCGAGATGCTCGAAGACGAACGCGTCCCGGGCGCTCGCTCCGTGGTTCTGCCCGCCGATCCGACCGAGGTGCCCGCGGAGGAGGGCGGCCGCGCTCAAGCCGAGCTCCCGAGGCTTCGATGGTCCGGCACCAAGCGCCCGCAGTCGCGCGCGTACGCGACGCTCATGCTCGCGCGTTGTTCCCTCGTGGCCGCCGAACGCGCTCGTCATCTTTTCCAGCAGGTCCTCAACTTCTGGCAGGGCCTGCTTCTCCTTCTGGTTTTGCACCTCCGCGAGCATTGGGCCGAACATGCGCAGCGCACCGGCCTTGAGGGCGTGCACCGTTTGTAGCTGTTCGACGACCTTCCCGCGCAGCTCGGGATGGCCGGCCGTGTTCTCTCTGTGCTCCATCGCTCCTCCTTTCTAAGGCAGCTTGCCGCGCTGGGGCGGCCGATCAGGCCGCCGTCGCTGAGGGCTCTGACCTGCCAGGGCCCTGGCTCTGAGCGGGCACTTCGATCGGATGGCCGAGCCGTTCCCACTTCGGCACGCCGCCGCCCACCACGTGAATGACGTACTCGGCGCCGTAGCGCTGTACGAGGCTGGCGGCCACCGCCGCCCGCTGGCCCGAGGCGCACATCACGGCGACGGGCCTCCCGGCCTCGATGCCCTCCGGCAGCGAGTCGATGTCGTGCCACGGCTCGAACGCCGAGCCGGGGATGTAGCCGGCGTCGCGCTCGGATTGCTCGCGCACGTCGAGGAGCTGGGTCTCGGGTTCGGCCTCCAGCCGTCCCGGAAGCTCGTCGAGCTCGATCCGCTCGATTCGCTGCACCGGTCGCTGCTCGCGCCGCCACTCGGTCATGCCGCCGTGCAGGAAGCCGCCGAACCGGCGAATGCCGACCGCGAGAGCGAGCTTGGCGGCCCGCCTGGCGTCCTCGTCGTCGCGCCCGACGAGCACGATCTCCTGGTCGCGGTCGGCCAGCCACGCCAGCCGTGTGCCGAACCCGGCCTGGACGGCGGGGATGGCCACGGCACGCGAGATGTGTGCGTCGTCGAACTGGAGGTCGGTGCGAACGTCGACGAGCAGCGCGCCCTGCCTGTGCTTCTGCTCGACCTGGCGGGGGGTCAGCGGCATGACCTCGACGCCCTCGGTCAGCAGCTCTCCCTTGTTGAGGGCGATGATCGCCTCGAAGTTCGGCGGCTGGGGCCCGAGCGAACCGACGGCCCGCGCGACGAACTCGCCCTCCTCCTCGACCTGGAGCATCGGGCTGTGCGCGCGCTCGTAGGCGAGCGTCGAGGAGGGCTTCATGTCCATCGCCGGACCCCCGCAGAGCGATCCCCCGAGGTGGCCCGGCCAGACCTCGGTCTCCGGCGCGAGGGGGAGGATTCGCTCGTGCAGGGAGCGGAAGATCCCCTGGGCGCCCTCCTCCTTGTCGATGGCCAGATCGGGGCGAGCTACGTCGTTGACGAACAGCGAGTCCCCGCTCAGCAGGGCCCACGGCTCCTCGCCGCGGCTTGTATCGATCAGGGCGAAGGCGGTGTGCTCGGGGCGGTGCCCGGGGGTGTGAATGGCTCTGACCTTGATGTTGCCGAGCTCGAGCTCGAAGCCGTCGTCGAAGGGCTCGTGCTCGTAGTCGGCTCCGGCTTCGCGGTTGATGTGAATCGTCGCCCCGGTCGCTGCGGCGAGCTTTCCGTGCCCGGAGACGTGGTCGGCGTGGTTGTGGGTCTCGAGGATGTGCTCGATCGAGACACCCGTGTAGCGAGCGAGCTCGAGGTACTCCTCGATCTCGAACTTCGGGTCGACGACCGCAGCGATGCCGGCGTCGTCGTCGCCGATCAGGTAGGAGGCGCAGCCGAGGTCGTCGTGGGGAATCTGGCGGAAGATCATGCGGTCTCCTTGTCTTCGTGCCTCCAGAGCGCGAGAGTCTCAACTGTTTAGCTGATCGCCTTATGGGTACCACAGCTGCATGAGCGCTAAACCGGCGACGAGCCAGTTGCCTCATCCACTCCCTCCCGAGCTCGCCGACCTGATCGCCCAGCGCTTTCGCCTCCTTGCGGAACCAATGCGGATTCGACTGCTCGATCGCCTGCGCTCAGGCGAAGCTTCGGTAAAGGAGTTGTCGAGCGACCTCGGCACGTCTGAGCAGAACGTCTCGAAGCACCTCGGCTTCCTTCTGCGTGCGGGCGTTGTAGGGCGCCGGAAGCAGAAGAACCTGGCGTGCTACGCGATCACAGACTCGGAGATGCTCGAGCTCTGTGAGGCGGTCTGCGGGACGCTCGCGCGGCAACATGCCGAGCTGGGAGAGCTTCTTGAGACGAAGGCGTGACTGCGGAGCACGCTTTTCCCCGCCGGGTGGGTACGGTGGAGGGGATGGAGGAGGACCCGACCACTCGGGAGCTGCGGGTAGCGCAGATCCGCCGCGAGAGCGCCGAGCGCAAGGACGCCGAGCAGGCCCCGACCGAGGACGCGGCCGAGGTTCACGGCCGGCGGGCCGAGAAGACCGCCTACCTGCGTGAGCGGCTCGAGGATCGCGCCGAGGCCGAGCGCGACGCCGCTCGCGACGAGCCCGAACCCGAGTCCTGACCCGAAGCACGCCGCCGAGACCGACGAGAGGAAGCCATGGAGACCGACCACGAGGAGCTGCACCGCGAGCTCGAGAACGAGGGCGATGAGCTCGAGAAGCGCCGCGACGAGCTCGCGAGCGAAACCGACACGGCGCGTCAGGACCTGAACACCAAGGTCTCGGACGAGCGTACGCCGGGCGTTCAGGACGAGCAGGAGGATGTGCTCGGCGGCAAGGACGCGGTCGAGGAGGCCGAGAGCGAAGACGAGGAGTCAGAGGAGGACCCCGACGAGGGCGAGGGCGGCGGCTCGGAGGGAGCCGGCTACCGCGAGGAGGAGTAGCGCGGGGATCGAGCGAGCGCTGACTCCGGGGGGCGAGGTCCGGAGTCGCGGGCTCAGCGGGGCGCGACGGCCGCCAGCACCGAGCGCTCCGTCGCCCGCGCCGCGAGCATCCGGACGCGCTCGAGCGGCGCATCGGCGAGCGCACCCGTCGAGGCGGCGACGACCGCATCGCCGTCGAGCGTGGTGGCCACCGGCTCGAGCACCCGCGCCAGCCCGGCGTGCGCCGACTCGGCCACCAGCCGGCAGGCCGACTTGTCGAGCGCGGCGTTGGTGGCCACGACGCCGATCGTCGTGCTCTCGATGGGGCCACCGGCCACGATCAGGTCAGACACCGCCGCGCGCGGGGCGCCCGGCTCGAGCAACCCGCCAAAGGCGTTGACGGCGAGCAGGACTCCGACCACGAGCTCGCCGTCGCGCTCGGCGGCGCTCCCGATCCCAGCCCGGCGCGCGTGCTCGAGACCGCGCCACTTGTCGATCATCGCCCCGCTCCCTGCGCCGACCGCTCCGAGCTCGACCTGTCCGCTCCTCGCGGCCGCGCAGGCGGCGTAGCCGGCGTCGGGCCCGGGCCGCACCGAAGCCTCGCCGCGCAGCAGGTCGAACAGTGAGGCGCCGACCACGATCGGCACCGGGCCGGCCAGGGTCGGATGGCCGCGCCCCTGCTCCTCGCACCAGCGCATCGCCCCGTCGCAGGCGGCGAGGCCGAAGGCCGAGCCACCGCTGAGCATGACCACGTCGACGCGCTGGACGCGACGCCCCGGCGCGAGCACCTCCCACTCGCGCGTCGCCGGCGCGCCCCCGCGAACCTCGCCCGAGGCGCGGGTGCCCTCGGGCAGGACGATCGCGGTGGCGCCGGTGCGAGCGACCGGATCACTCCAGTGCCCAACGAGAACACCCGGGACCTCGGTGATCACCGGAGTGCGGGCGCGAACCGCTTCGCTCATCAGGCCGTGACCTTGACAGAGCGTCGACCACCGGTCGTGCTCGGTCCCCGCCCCGTCTCTCGCGCGCACCGCGGAGGGCCTATTCCCGCGCCAGCCGGGAACACGGGTGCTGCGGCGGATGCGTCGTCGGACGGTCCTCTGGCCTGGACGCCGACGCAGACGTCGCTAACCGCCCTGAGGGTGTCCTGCTCGAGCGTGCGGTCGAGGCGCACGCCCTTCAGCCCCGGCGACGGCGGTGACCGAGGCGTCGCGGTAACGTCTCGTCGCCGAGCGTTGAACGTCGTCGCCGCCACCCATAACCTCCGGATCGGCGGAAGCCAGGGCTACCTCCTCCTGGTGGGCGAGCAGCTCGAGCGCCTCGGCCACCACTTCGTCCTCCACACGCCCGAGCACGAGGGACCGCTGGCCGACCTCGCCGCGAGCGCGGCATCCGCGTGGCGCGCAGCGAGAGCGCACTGCCCGCGGCGTGCGACGTCGTCCTGGTCCAGGACGGGATGATGGCCCACCGTCTCGCCGAGGCCTACCCCGGCGTACCTCAGGTCTTCCGCTGTCCGAGCGAGCTCTTCGACCTTCAGCTCCCCCCTCAGCTCCCGGGCCTCGTGGGTGCGACCGTCGCTCTGAGCGAAAGGGTGGCGCAGCGGCTGCGGGCGCTCGCCCTCAGCCCCGAGGTCGTGCGCCTGACCCAGCCCGTCGACACGAGCCGGTTCAGCGGAGGCGAGTCCCTGCGCGCTCGCCCGCAGCGAGCCGTCCTGCTCGGCAACTATCTCCAGGGCCCGCGCCGTGACCTACTCGTCGAGACATGGGCCGCAGCCGGAGTGGAGTGCATGGTCGCCGGCAACCTCGGCGAGCCGACGCTCGAGCCCGAGCGCGTGCTCGCCGACGCGGACATCGTCGTGGCCAAGGGCAGAGCGGCCGTCGAGGCCATGGCGAGCGGACGCGCGGTCTACGTCTACGACCAGTTCGGCGGCGACGGGTGGGTCACCCCTCAGAGCCATCCCGCACTCGAGGCCGACAACTTTGCCGGCCAGGCGACCGCGGCCGTGCCCTCGGCCGAGGCGCTGACCCAGGACCTCGCGACCTACGATCCCCAGATGGGGATGGCGAACCGCGACCTCGCCGTGCGCCACCACTGCGCGCGCCGGCATGCGGAGGCCCTCGTAGGGGTGCTCGCGGGGGCGGCGCCGCGCGCGGAGAGTCGCGAGACGCCGCACCGCGAGATGTCCCGGCTCGTCCAGGTCCAGTGGCAGACCGAGCTGCGCGGGTTCGGGCTCGCCGCCGAGAACCGGGCGCTGCTCGGCCGGGTGAGGGAGGCCGAGCGCGAACGCAACTCCGAGCGTACGCGGGCCGACCGAGCGGAGCGGGACCGGGAAGGATCCGCCCGCGCCCAGGAGGCATCCCGGGTCCGTGCGCGCGAAGCCGAGCGGCGGCTTGCGAGGCTCACCGAGCGCCCCGCCTTCCGAGTCGCACTCGCCGCCAAGCGCGCTGCGGGCGCGCTCGCCCGCCGGCTACGG
>JBBSNG010000086.1:0-8976 GCA_038232755.1 Solirubrobacterales bacterium
GCGCTCGAGGTCAAGGACGAGAAGCTGTCCAAGAACGCCGCCTGGGAGGTCCTCAACGGGTCCCTCGCCGCGCGCGACGCGGCCTTCGCGATCCTCGTCGTAGCCTCGGAGGCGAAGGTCCCGTCGGGCCGAGAGCCGCTGCACGAGTACGAGGGCAACAAGATGATCGTGACGCTCGACCGCGAGGAGCTCGACTCGCGCCCGCTCGAGCTCGCCTACCGCTACGCGCGCTGCCGCGTGCTCATGGCGCGCGAGCGCTCGCTCTCGGTCGACGCCGCAGGCGTCCGCGACGCCGCCGAGGAGGCGCTCTCCGCGCTGAAGGACGCTCAGCGCATCCGCGTCGCACTCACGGGCGCGAGCAAGAGCGTCGGCACCGCGCGCGATGCGCTCGACGCGATGGTCGCCCGCGTGCAGGCGAGCGTAGAGCGCGTCGAGAAGCTGATCGGGGCCAGCGAGCCCGCGCCGCCTGACGACGAATGACACGCCGATCGCCCCGGCGTCTTAGGCGCGGGGGAAACGGGTACCTACTCCTCGTACGACGGCCGAGGGAGAGGGCTCGACTATGACCCAGCGTGCATCGCCGCAGATCGAGACCGCCGACCTCGATCTGCACCCCAACGAGGCGTCGGACCTGCTCCCGCTCGAGAACGATGGAGTGCTCTCCGCCCGCGGATGGGACCAGGGCTTCTGGACCGTGCTGGACGAGGGCCCGGTCGAGGACTGCATCGCGCTGATCGGCCACACGCGCGGCAACGGGCATACGACGGACACGTGGGAGATCGTGCGCCCGCGGTTCGAGGTCCGCCGACACCGAGGTAAGACCGAGGACACCGAGGCGTGCGCGCGCCACGATGGCTGGATCTACCTCGTCGGCTCCCACCACGGCAGCAAGTCGGGGCCGCTCGAGGGAAAGCGCGCCTTCATCGCGCGGTTTCGTGAGGCGAACTTCGGGGGCGACATCGAGGCAGAAACGCCCGACCTGGAGATTGCGCTGAACAAGTTCCGGCTCCATCGCGTCGTCAACGACGCACTCGGCGCGCTTGGCCCTGAGCTGCTCAGCGCGCCTGCCGGCGTGCGCAAGACCTTCATCAAGCCCAAGCCCAAGCAGGCGGGCAAGCGGGCGGTCGCGCGGATCGAGAAGACCGACGCCCCGATCAACGTCGAGGGAGCCGCCTTCGACGACCGCGGCGCGCTTCTCCTCGGCCTGCGATACCCAGTCACCGCCGAGGGCCATCCGATCGTCGTCGAGCTTGCCGGGATCGAGCGGATGTTCGACGATCGTCGCGCCGCGCCGGTGGCTAGGCGGGTCTGGGTGCTCGACAACGTGGGAACTCGGGAGGAACCGGTCGGGATTCGCGCGCTGCACAGGCACGGTCGCGAGCTGCACGCCCTCGTGGGCTCCCTCGACTCCGCCGGCAAGGGGAGCGCGCTTCTCGATGCCCACCCCGAAGCCGAGGGCGTGCCGTGCGCGCACTACCGAGTCAAGCTCTCGCGGCCGAAGGACGGCGGCCCCGCGGAGGCCGAGCTGATCCAGACCTTCGGCCTCGAGAACGTGGAGGGGCTGGCGGCGGGGCCGGGTGGGCGCTTCTACTACGTCACCGACGAGGACGATCACGTCCACATTCGGCTCATGCGCCACGAGGTCAAGCGGCGCGTGCAGAAGCGCCCTGCCAGCGCCAAGGGCATGGTGGGCGACGGCGATCGATCAGGCGCGCGCTCGACTGGCCGCCGTCGAGCCTCAGGCCGCGGAAGCTAGCCCCGGACCGCTCCGGCCAGCGCCTCGGCCGCCTCGAGCACCGCCAGCCGCGCTTCCTCCGGCTCGAGCACCGCGGCGTCGCCGGCTTCCTTGAGGATCTCGCGCGCGAGCCAGTCGTCGCCGGCGTAGTGCAGCTCGACGACCACCGCGCCGTCGTCGAGCTCCTCGATCACCGAGCGGTCCTCGCGCGCCCAGCGCGCGCGCTCGGGCGCCACCCACACCCGCGCCGCGCGCGAGGCCGGGACCTCGCCGGTGCTGGGCCAGCCGGTGATGTCGGGCTCGATGCCCGGCCGGGGCTCGAAGCGCTCGTCGAGCAGGGTCACCGAGCGGATTCGGTCGAGACGGAAGCTGCGCGCGGCTTCGCGCTCGGGGTCGAAGGAGTGCACGTACCACCCCTCGCGCCCGTTCAGGAGCTGGTAGGGCTCGATCCGGCGCGAGACGAACTCGTCCTCGTTCTCCTTGTAGTAGTCGATCTCGAGCAGCCGCCGCTCCGCCACGGCCCCGCTGACCACGCGGGCCACGTCGGAGTCGTCGCCGCGCGCGCTCGTCATCTGGAGGCCGCCGCCCGCGGGGTCCTCACCGAGTGCGGTGACGATCTTCGTCCGCGCCGAAGCGAGCGAGCCCTCAGGCAGATGCTCTCCGAGCAGGTCAATGGCGGCGATCAACGCCTTGGCCTCGAGCGGGAGCAACCGCGCCGGTCGCGCGAAGCTGTCGCCGTAGGGCTCGGGATCGACCTCGATCTGATCGCCCTGGACCTCGGCGTAGAGTACGTAGCTCCCGCCGCCGAAGTTGACGATGTTCAGCACGTCGATGTCCTCGCGCAGCTCGGCCTCGGTGGTCTGGAGGGCCTCGCAGAGCTCCGTCACGTCGAGCTTGCGCGCCTCGCGGGCGGCCTGGACGAGAATCCCGGTGAGCGTCATGAGCCTCGCCAGACGCTCGGGCCGGATCGGCGCCTCGCGCGGAGCATCGCGAGAGGCCTCCTCGACCGGCGGCGTGGGACGAGGGCCATCCTCGCCGGCCCGGCTGACGACGGCCGGCGCCACGTCGAGTGAGCCTGAGTGGCGCTCGACCACGAGCCGAACCCGCTCGGTCACCGACTCGACCAGCTCCGCCGGGCCAAGGATGCGGGCTCGCTCTCCGAGGCCGAGCACCCATGAGATCAGCAGGCGCGCATCGGCGTACGGCGTCTCGAAGATGATTCCGTCCTCGGCGGGCGCGTCGTCGGCCTCGGCCGCGGGGACCACCGTTCCCACGTGGCCGAAGTGGCGCTCCACGAGCCAGTCGACCCGGCTCGATACCCACACGCGCGCGCTGCCCACCGGCTCGCCGAGTTGCCAGTCGGCCCGCGTGGCGTAGACGCGCGGGTCGAAGTCCTTGGGCTGACCGAAGTCGTGCTCCGACTTGCTGGAGTAGGCCACCTTGCCGCGGATCCGCGACAGCCGGAAGATGCGGATGTCGTCGCGCTCGCGGGCGCGACCGATCAGGTAGAAGCGCCCCCCGCGGAAGAGCAACTGGTACGGATCGACGCGGCGCGTCTCCTCGGCGTCGCGGCCCATCGTGTAGTAGTCGAAGACGATCGTCTTGCGGCGGAAGATCGCGGTCTCGATCTTGGCCAGGCGTTGAGAGAGGTCGCGTCCGCCCGCGGTCGCGGTGATCGCGAGCGAGACCGAGCGCTCCTCCGGAGCCGCGAGCGGCGAGGGATGGCCCCACGAGAGCTGCTGGAGCGCTAGCCGGAGCGGCTCGGCGTAGGCGAACTCACCGTCGAGCAGCGAGAGCGCCGTGCGCAGGCCACCGAGCTCCTGATCGCTGAACTCGATCGCCGAGAGGTAGAAGTTCTCCGGCGGCAGGGTGTAGTTCTCGGCGTCGAAGTAGCCCTCGGCCGGCTTGTCGACCTTGAGCTCGATCCCGAGCGCTTCGAGCTCGGCGCGGTCCGCGTAGAAGCGGCGCGCGAACGCGTCCTCGTTCATGCCCGCGTAGCCCTCCACCGCCTCCTTGATCTCGAGCGCCGTCACGGGGCGACGCTCCGCCATCAGAAAGGAGATCAGGGAGAGCTGACGGATCAGCTTCTCGGTGTCCTTGGCCATCTCCCGAGCAGGATAGGTGGCAAGGGCGTGAGCTCACGAGCGGCGTAGCCGAACGGTCGCGCTCGTCTCCCGCTCTTTGCGGACCTTTTCCGGGTCGTCGCTGGCTTGGCGAGCGGCTACAGGACGCGCACCGCGACCCCCGGATAGTCGGTCCCGAGACCGAGCCCGTGATACCGCAACTCGGCGGCGAAGCCGAGCGCCGGGGCCTCGTACGCGTAGCGAGCTTCCCCGCCGCCGTCTTCGAGGCGGCGGTAGCGCTGCGCGAGCGGCTCGATGCCGAGGTCGAGCGCCCGCACCCACGCCGCGGGAGCCTTCGCGCTCTCGCCCACCTCGAGGCCAAGGCGGTTGACCGGAAGCGCGTTCGTGAACGCTGACGCCTCGAGGTCCACGTCGAGACATCCGTCGAGGTGCGCCGCGGGCGCTCCGTCGACGAGCCACCGTCCCGCTCCGTCGTGGTCGAGGGTCACGCCGCGGACCCCGCGCGACGAGAGCCCGGTCACCTCGGCGCGGCGGGTGACCCAGCGAGGGTCGACGATGATCTCGTAGCGGATCGCCCATGGCTCGCCGGCCTCGACCGCGGCGCAGTCGCCCTCGAAGCGGTGTCCGTCCTCGAGCGTGCATGGGAATACGACCTCGAAACCCGCTCGCGCGTCCTCGTGGCGCCATGCGGCGCTGACCGGGAGGCGGGCGCCTGGAGCGCCCGAGATCACCACTCTGCTGAGGCCGTGCTGGTTCATGGACGCGACCAGCGCACGTGCGCGAAGCGCGCGAAGTCACGGTCGAACGAGACGATCTCCGCACCGTGCTCGACGGCGATGGCCGCGAGCTGGGCATCGGGCGCGAGATCGCCCGTGGCGTCGGAGCTGCGGCAGATCCGCTCGAAGAGCTCGAGGTGGACGGGACCCGGCGACAGCGTCAGGTGCGCCGGCTGATCGCGAAGCGCCCGCAGGTAGGCGAAGGCGTCTTCGGCGGGCGTCGGTAGGAGGAAGATCCTGCGGTTCGTGGCCAGGCGGACGAAGGAGCCGGCGACGAGGTCGGGGACCGAGAAGTGCTCGCCTGAGCGCAGCAGCCCGTCCAGCCAGCGCCGCGCCGGTTCGAAGTGCGGATGGTCGTCGCGGTGGGCGCCCAGGATCACGTTGACGTCGAGCAGCTTCACCGCAGATCGGGCAGGTCCAGCTCCGAGTCCAGCGCCTCACGCAGGGCGCGGTTCGAGGTCACGTCGACGCCGGGCCGGACACCGCCGCCGCCACGGAACACCGGGACGTCTCCGGAAGCAGTGCGCCTCGGAGTCGCCAGCTCGCGCCGAAGCGCGTCTTCAACGACCTGGCCGAGCGTCTGTCCACGCTCGCGCGCCCGTCGCCTGGCGCTGTCCAGGAGATGGTCGTCGACGGCGATGGTGGTGCGCATGATGCAAGCGTAACGCATCATCAGCATCACGGATCGACTGCGCGCTCATCGGAGAGATTTCACAGCGTTCGCCTCCCAGCGTCGGGTCGCACTGACGCCGTCCCGGCGCTCGCAGGGACGGCGTCCTGCTCTGGACAGAGCGGGCCGGCGCGGCCTTCGGCGCCGCCTGAGCTGGCGCTCGCACCCGGCGTCCACCCTGCGCCGGAGGCTCGGGACCTCTCCGCGTCGAGGCGGACCCGCTACGCGGCGTGCAGCCCTTCGTCGCGCCCAGCGAAGTACGCCGAGGCGGAGATGCCGCGGTCGAACGACGACCACTGCTCGCCCTGACCGAGGGTCTTTTCGATCCGGTCGAAGCTTCCTAGCCGGCCGCCGAGGTTGTCCATCATGTGCACGAGCGTGGCCTCGCGCGTGCACGGGACCACCGGGCTGCCGTGCTCGAGCGCGCCGTGGTGGGAGAGGATGATGTGCAGGACGGCCTGGGCGGTCTCGGGCGGGAAGCCGGGCATGCTCTCGATCTCGCACCGCACCATGTGGTAGCCGAGCGGGATCTCGCCCTGGAGGCGTCCGGCGTCGGTCATCTCGATGCCCTCGCCGACCTCGGCGTAGGCCTCGATCTTGCCGATGTCGTGCAGCAGGCCGCCGGTCACCGCGACGTCGCGATCGATACCGGGAAAGGTCGCCGAGACCGCGCCGACCGCCTGCGCGACCGTAAGACAGTGCTCCAGGAGCCCGTGGCGGTACGCCTGGTGGTAGTGCTTGGCCGCCGGCGCACGGCTCCAGCGCGCCCAGATGTCGGAGTCGTCGGCGAAGAACCGCCCCAGCAGGGCACGCAACGCGGGGCGCTGGACGGTGGCGATGAGCGAGCGCAGGTCCGCCACCATCTGGTCGAACGGCAGTGGGGAGGCATCGTGCAGATCGGCCGGCTCGTACTCGCCCTCCTTCGCCGCCCGCACCGCGCGCAGGGTGAGAGTGGCCCCGTAGCGTGAGTCGACCGAGAAAGCGCCGGCCACCCGCACGGCCGACCCGACCGCGCAGTCCGCGAACGAGTCGTCGACGCCGTCCCACATGACCGCCTCGCACGTGCCCGTCACGTCGGCGAGCCTAAGCTTCAGGAAGGGATCGCCGTTCTTCTTGAGCCGCCGCGTGCGGTCACGCACCACGAAGATGGAGTCAACGGCCTGGCCGTCGCAGAGCTCGCGCACGAAGGCCTTGGCGGGCACGACGAGGGTCGGCTGATCGAGCGGGTCGAACGAGGGCTGGGCCATCGTCGAGCGACCGTAGCGCCGGGCTCGGACGGCTCCCGGGAAGCCTCAGCCCCCGTAGTAGCGCAGGGCACGCGTACCCATCTGCGCGGTCACGTTCCCGTTCTGGATCGCAGCGAGCGGCGACGCGACGAAGGGGATCACGCGCCCCGCGGCTCGTCTGGCCATCCTGCGTCCGACGAAGCCGAGCAGCCTCCGGCGCAGGGTCCGCTCGTGGCCGCGATCGAGCTTGCGCCCGACCATCGCTACCGCCAGCGAGTCCCCCACGCCGTCGAGGGCGGCCCGAGCCGCGGCCGGGCTGTCGTACAGCCCGTGCAGAGCGAGTAGCTCGGCGGGGCGCATCGGGTGCGCTGGGTCGTAGCCGTAGGCCGCGGCCACGAAGAAGGTCATCCGGCTCTGCACCCAGGCGAGCGCGAGGAGGTCCGCCGGCGCGGTGAGCGCCCCGCCGATCCCGAGGACCGCGCCCTCGGCCCGGGCGAGCCGGGTGTGGCGCTTTACGGCGATCCGGGCGATCTCGTGCGGCGGGTGGCCCCGCGAGGCCATGCGCTCGGCCCACCGCCGCGCCGGCTCGGCGAAGCGCTCGCTGGCGGCCAGGGCGATCAGGTCCGGCGCCCGCTCCGGGTCGCCGAGGAGGCGCTCTCGCAGGCTCGCGGGCGGCGCCTCGATCGTGTCTGCGCCAGCGGACCGATTCACGATCTGAGCTTAGACCCGGGAGCGGGTCGGTGGCAGTCGACCCCGCGTGGCGCCGCCGCTCGCCGGCCGAACGCTCAGGCTTCCTTCGGCATGATGACCCAGAGCACGAGGTAGGCCACGAACTGAGGGCCCGGCAGGAGCATCGACACGAGGAACAGGATCCGCATCGTCCAGGCCCCGATGCCGAAACGGCGAGCGAGCCCGGCCAGCACCCCGGCGACGATCCGCCCGTGACGCGGTCGCGCAAGGCCGCGCGAGGACGCGCCCGAGCGGATCTGAGGCAGGTAGCCGGGGGGACGTCCGCTGCTCATGACTCTTCCATTCCCGTTTCGCCGACTCTCACGCCCGAATCACGCCCGAGCGCGGGTTTGCCCCACCACCGCCGGGGGCACCCCGACGTCATGACATCTTCCGACATCCCCAGTCGCCCGACCGCCGGCATCCTCAGCGACGACCACCGGGGGCAGCGCGAGCAGATCATCGAGATGCTCCAGCAGGCCTACTTCATGGAGCTCGAGACGGTGATGAACTACGTCACGAACTCGATCAACCCGGACGGCGTCCGCGCCCAGGAGATCAAGGAGTCGCTCGACGAGGACATCCAGGAGGAGCTCGGCCACGCGCAGTCGTTCGCGAACCGCATCAAGGAGCTCTACGGCGTCGTGCCCAGCTCGCTCGAGTTCTCGGCCGAGCAGAGCTACCTCCAGCCGCCCACCGAGCAGACCGACGTCGTCCACGTCATCAAGGGTGTGATCCAGGCGGAGACCGGAGCGATCGAGCACTACGCGAAGATCATCGAGTTCTGCGACGACGTCGACCTCGTGACCCAGGACATGGTGATCGCGATCCAGCGCGACGAGGAGGGCCACCGGCGCCTGTTCGAGGGCTTCCTGCGCGAGTACCAGGCTGAGGGCAAAGCGTAGGCGCCACCCTCGCGGCGGACCCGCCCCGGACGGAGGGCTCGTGCCTCAGCGTGACCGCGTAGGCCGACGGGTACGGTGAGAACCATGGCCGAGCTGATCTGGAGCGACCGTCCGCGCCTGCGCGATCCACTGCTGGTCTGCGCCTTCAAGGGATGGAACGACGCGGGTGAGGCGGCCTCGGCCGCCCTAAGCTTCCTGATAGAGAGCTTCGGCGCTGAGGAGGTCGCGGCCATCGATCCCGAGGAGTTCTTCGACTTCTCGGAGACCCGGCCGACGGTGACCTTCTCGGGCGGACACGTCCGCGTGATCGAGTGGCCCGAGCTGGCCTTCCACGCTGCCACCGTCACGGGGTCGGAGCGCGACCTCGTGCTGCTCGCGGGGCCGGAGCCCTCGCTGCGCTGGCGGACCTTCACGAGGACGATCATCGAGGCCGCGCACGAGCTCGGGGCGCGAGAGATGGTCACGCTGGGAGCGCTGCTCGCGGACGTCCCCCACACGCGCCCGACCCACATCACCGGCCTCGCCTCCGACGACTCACTGATCGAGCGGCTCGGCTTCGAGCGCTCGAGCTACGAGGGACCGACCGGCATCGTCGGCGTGCTCCACGACGCCTTCGCCAGGGCCGACCTCAAGTCCTCGAGCCTGTGGGCCTCGGTTCCCCACTACGTCGCCGCCGCGCCCAACCCCAAGGCGGCCCTCGCGCTGGTGCGCAAGTTCGAGGGGCTGGCTCGCATGGCCGTCGACGCCAGTGCGCTCGAGGAGGCCGCGGAGGACTACGAGCGCCAGGTCAGCGCCGCGGTGGCCAGCGACCCCGACGTCAAGGCCTTCGTCGAGCGCCTCGAGCAGAGCGC
>JBBSNG010000087.1:0-8947 GCA_038232755.1 Solirubrobacterales bacterium
AGCACTACTGGCACGGAATCACGAGCACGCTGGGCGACCGGGTTCTCGGCACGTTCCCCGACCAGCGCGAGGTGGCCCGCTCGCCGACGGCCCGGACCATCGACCCGGGCTGCGCAGACTGAAGGCTCGGGCACTGTGAGCCGCGACGCTCCGGTTGCGGTGGCGCGGGGCCGCCCCTAGAGGTAGTCCTTCGGATTGACCGCCTTGCCGCGATCGCGGACCTCGAAGTGAAGGTGGGGCTCATAGCAGCGGCCCGTGCAGCCCGACGTGGCGATGACCTCTCCGAAGTCGACGGAGTCGCCCTCGTCGACCCGCAGCCGAGAGTTGTGGGCATAGCAGGTGCTGAGCGTCCCCGTGTGCTGGATGCAGACGAGCTTGCCGTAGCCGCCCATATCGCCGCTGATCGCCACCCGGCCGGAGTCGGCGGCGTTGACCGGCGTTCCGGCGGGAACGTCGATGTCCATCCCGACGTGCCTGCTGCCGAGGATGCGGCCGAATCGAGCGATCACCCGGCCGGGCGCCGGAGAGACGATCTCACCGGTGCCCGAGCCGGAACCGCGATCGCCGCTGAGCGCCGCCTCGAGCTCGGCGTCCTCACTCGCGAGGGCCGCGATCTCCCGTCGCTTCTCGGCCTTGGCGGCGGCCGCATCGCTCGCGCGGTCGCCGTCTCCACTGCCGGCTGCGCCCTCGGCCTGCGGACGGCGTGCCTCCGTTCGCTTCCCCTTCGGCGACCCGTTCTTCCCGCGTGCTCGCTCGGGCGACTGCGGACGCGGAAGGGTGTCGAGCCGGATCGGAGGATTCAAGGCGCCGCTCCCGGTAGACGCCGCTCGTTCGGGCTCGGACGCGCGCGTCGAGAGCCACAGCGCGGTTGCTCCCCCCAACAGGACGATCAGCACGAGGCTCGAAACGGCCCCGATGCGTAGGCCTCGAACGCCCACAGGGCCGAGGCGGATTCTCTTCCATGCAGCCTTCGTGCGCGCCGGATCGCCCACCGTGCCTCCGTCGGTCAGCGGTTGCGCCGAGCATACGCCAGCCGCTCGGCGCCCGCGGCGGCTCCCCGAGTGCGGTGCGGGACAGGCCGGAACCGGAGCTTCTCCATCCTCAGCGTGTTAGCGCTTCGACGCGGCCGAGTGCCCGGCCTCTCGCTCCCTGCCTCCGACCATCCCTAACATCGCCCCATGGCCACCAGCCCCAGATTCGAGCTCGCCGATGTCGCCGCCCTCGGAGACCGCCTGCGGGCCAACGTCGGGCGGGCGGTCAAGGCGGTGGACGAGGTCGTCCAGGACGTGCTCGTCGCCTTGCTCGCCGAGGGTCACGTGCTCGTCGAGGATCATCCCGGCGTGGGCAAGACCGCCCTCGCGCGCGCCTTTGCCCGCTCGATCGACGCCGAGTACGCGCGCATCCAGGGCACCGCCGACCTGCTCCCGGCCGACGTCGTGGGCACGAGCATCTTCAACCAGCGCGAGGCGCGCTTCGAGTTCCGCCCCGGCCCGGTGTTCGCCAACATCGTCCTCGTCGACGAGATCAACCGTGCCTCGCCCAAGACCCAGTCGGGGCTGCTCGAGTGCATGCAGGAGCGCCGCGTGACCGTCGACGTGCACACGCACGAGGTGGCACGACCCTTCCTGGTCATCGCCACGCAGAACCCGCTCGACTACGAAGGGACCTACCCGCTGCCCGAGGCCCAGCTCGATCGCTTCATGGTCCGGGTCTCGCTCGGCTACCCGTCTCCCGAGCAGGAGGCCGACATGCTCGCCGAGCATGCGGCCGGCGACCGCGTCCTCGACCTGGCTCCGGTGTGCAGTCTCAACGAGGTGCTCGGCGCGCAGGAGGCGGTGACCCGGGTTCACGCCAGCGAGGCCCTGCGGCGCTACGTCGTCGCCATCCTCGAGCGCACCCGTGCCGACGAGCGCGTCGAGCTCGGGGCGAGCCCCCGCGCCGGCCTGATGCTCCTGCGCGCGGCCAAGGCCGCCGCGGCGCTCGACTCCCGCGACCACGCTCTGCCCGACGACGTCCAGGCGCTTGCCCCCGCGGTTCTCTCGCACCGCCTCCTGATGGCCCCCGAGGCCATGTCGGCCGACGGGGCCGTGGCCGTGGTGCGCGACGCCGTCGCGCGCGTACCCGCTCTCTGACGGTAGCGTGGTCCGGGCGTTCCTGACTGGGTTGCTCGGTCTGCTCCTGGCCGCGGTCGGCGCGGTCTTCGGCGCCTCGGCCCTGCTGCTTCCGGGCTGCGGCCTGATCGTCCTCGCCCTCCTCGGCGCGGCGTGGGCGGCGCTCGCGGGATGGGGACGCCTCGAGCGCCGGGTCGCCTCGACCCAGGTGGTCGAGGACGAGCCCTGTTCGGTGGTCCTCGAGGCCCGGACGCTGCTGCCCACCCCGCCGGGCAGCGAGATCGTCGAGCCGCTGGCCTCGCCGGCGGGCCGGCCGGCGCGGTGGCGGCGCAGGCAGCGCGTCGAGACCGAGGTGAGCTTCCCGCGCCGTGGGCGCCACAAGCTCGAGCCGGCGCGCCTGATCGCACGCGACCCGCTCGGCGTGGCCTCGCGCGAGCTGCGCTCCGCTCCCGGCGAGGCGGTCCTCGTCCTGCCGAGGATCGAGCCCGTGCGCACCACGCGCGCCGGCGGCGGACTGCAGGCGCTCTCGCGGCTTTCGGAGTCCGCGTCCGAAGAGGGCCCGCGCGTCGACTTCGACACGCTGCGCGAAGCCCGCCCGGAGACGCCGGTCACTCGCATCCACTGGCCCGCCGTTGCGCGCACCGGCCAACTCGTCGAGCTCAGCCTGCTCGCCCAGATCGATCGCCGGCCCGTCGTCGTCCTCGACGCGACCAATCCCACGTCGCTCGACGCGCTCGACAGCGCCGTTCGCGCCGCCGCATCGCTCTGCGTCGCCTTCGCCCGCGCCGGCGGCTGCGACCTGCTCCTGCCGGGTGAGCGGCGCCCCTCGCACGTCGACGCCACGCTCGCCGCGTGGCCCGCCCTCCACGCGCACCTGGCGCTGGTCGAGGCGGGGGGCCAGCCGGTCCTGCCGTCGCGGCTCGGGCGGGCGGGAGCGGTCTTCTGGGTCGACGCTCACGCGGCCGGCGGAGGCCTTCCCAGCAGCCTCGCTCGCAGCACCTCGGCGTGCTTCCTCGTCACCCCGGGGCCGGCGAGCGCCTCATCGGTGTTCACCGTGGCCGGTTGCCACGGCCGTCGCCTGGGTCGCGGGGCGAGGAGGGCGGCGTGAAGCCAGGCGAGGCGAAGGCGCCGTCGCTGTGGCGCGGGGTTGTCGCCTTTGCGCCGATGTGCGCGCTCGCCGCTCTCTCGTGGGCGGAGCTGATCCGCGAGCCGCCGGCGGGGCGGATCGTCGCGCTGGCCGCCCTCGCCGTGGCCTGCGGGCTCGTCCTCGCCCTCACCGCGCGCCTCGAGCCCGACGGTCGTACCGAGGCGCGGATCGTCCGCGTCGTCACCGTCGCGGTCTGCCTCGTGCTCGGGCCGGTGGCCGCGGGCATCCCCGCGCAGTTGCTCGCCCCCGGCGGCTGGGAGCAGCTTGCCGCCGGACTCACCAGCGGGGTCGATGGGCTGCCGGCGAGGTGGCCCTACGGAGGCTCGGACTTCTGGGTGCGCGAGACCGTGCTGCTGGCCATACCGGTCATGACCATCCCGGCGGCCGCCTTCGCCCTGTGGCCCCCCGCGGACGGGCCGGGAGGCCGGGAGGCCGCCGCGGTGCGCCGCGTCGGCGCGCTCATGCTCCTACTCAGCCTCATCGGCTTCGCCGGTTCGGAGCGCATCCTCTCCGATCCCCTCGGGCGCGGCGCGCTGCTGCTCGGCGCCATCGTTCTCTGGCTCTTCCTGCCGCGGGTTCCCGGCCGCCCGGTCGCGGCACTCGCCGCCGCCGCCGCGGTCCTCGTCGCCGGCCTCGCCTCGCTGCCCGTGGCGGCGGCACTCGCGCCGGGCCCCGGTCTGGTCGACGGATTCTCTGGTCAGCGCAGCGGGGCAGCGCCTCCGTCCGCCCCGCGTGAGCGCGGAGAGCGCTCGCGCCCTCGCCGCGAGCGCCGCAGCGAGCCGCAACGGCGCAGCGCGAGCGGGGGCTCCGAGCGCGAGCCGCCGCAGCGCCGCGAGCAATCCGGGCCTCCGAGCCCGCGCCGCGACAGCGACGACGGGCTCTCGACCGGTCTGGTGATCCTGATCGTGGTCACCGCCGCGCTGGCCGTGGGGGTGCTCATCCTGCGACGCCGCCTGCGCTCGGGCTCGGCGGGCGACGAGGCGGACGAGCTGCGACGCGCTCTCCTGCGGCTCGGGTGGAGTGTTCCGCTGGAGACCACCCTGGCCGAGCTCGAGCGCGACCTCGGCCAGAACGCCGGCCCCGCTGCTGCCCGCTACGCCCGCCGCCTGCGCGAACGGCGATTCGGCATCCCGGGCTCAGGCTCGTCCGTGGCCCCCGACCGGCGCGCGCTACGCAGCGCTCTCACCGGAGGCCACGGGCCGAGAATGCGGATCCGCGGCCTGCTCGCCCTGCCGCCGGCCGCGCTCGATCTGCGCCGCTGAGCCGTCACACCGTCTCGCCGCGCCGTAGGATCGACGCTTCATGGCGTCTGACCAGCTCCTCGTCACGGGCTTTCCGGGCTTCCTCGGCTCGCGGCTCGTCGCCTCCCTGATCGAGGAGCGCCCGCAGGCGCGCGTGTTCGCGCTCGTCGAGGAGTCGATGGCGGACGGAGCGCGGGAGAGTGCTCGCCGCATCGACTCGGAGCGGATCGAGGTCCTGACCGGCGACATCACCGACACCCGCCTCGGGCTCGCCGACGACGACTACGAGCGCCTGGCCGGTTCGCTCACGGCCGTCTTCCACCTCGCGGCGATCTACGACCTGGCCGTCCCCTTCGACGTCGCCCAGAGGGTCAACGTCGAGGGGACCGCGAACGTGCTCGAGCTCTGTGCCCGCGCCGAGCGCCTCGAGCGCCTCAACTACGTGAGCACCGCCTTTGTCGCGGGCCGTCGGAATGGGGTCGTATACGAGCATGAGCTGTCGCTCGGGCAGAGCTTCAAGAACCACTACGAGTCGACCAAGTTCCAGGCGGAGCTGTGGGTGCGCCACGCCATGGACCGCGTCCCGACGACGATCTACCGCCCGGCCATCGTGGTCGGCGACTCGAGGACGGGCGCGACCGCGAAGTTCGACGGGCCCTACTTCCTCCTGCGCATGATCTCCCGGCTCGGCTCGCGCGGCATCCCTCTCGCCCGGTTGGGTTCGGATGCGCCGTTCAACGTCGTTCCCGTCGACCTCGTGGTCGACGGAATCGCGGCGGTGTCGAGCGATCCCGAGTCGGTCGGGGAGACCCTGCACCTCGTCGACCCTGAGCCGCTCAGCTCGCGCGAGCTCTTCGACACGCTGGCCGAGGAGTACGCCGGCCGGCGGCCGAGGCTGGCTCTACCGCCGTCCGCCGCCGATGCGACGCTGCGCTTCGGCCCCGCCCGCCGCGCCCTCGACGGGATCCCGCGTGAGTCGCTCGTCTACCTGACCCACGCAGTGGACTTCGACGCTCGGCGGGCCGGCGCGCTGCTCGACCGTCACGGTCTGCGCTGTCCGCGCCTGCGGGAGTACCTACCGACGCTCGTCGCCTTCTTCCGCGAGCACGAGGACGATCCGGTCTACACGTAGCTAGCGTTCGAGCTCGCGCAGGGCCGCGGCGGCCTCGCGCGAGCGGCGCACGTGCCAGCGGATCCCGAGCAGGCCGGCGAGGCCTCCAACCACAATTATGGCGACGGCGACGTAGGCGAGCGGCGAGTTGAGGTTCCCGATCGAGCCGCCGAGGGCGGTGTAGGCGAAAGCGCGCGGCGCGGCGCCCACGGCGGTCCCGGCGGCGATCTGCCAGGTCCGTACGTGCGAGAGGCCCGCGGCGTAGGACACCGGCGCGTCCGGCAGGACCGGAGCAAGGCGCAGGAGCACCACCGCGCCGAAGCCATGACGCTCGAGCCAGTGAGCGAGTGCTTGATAGCGCCGTCCGCCGACCCGATCCATGCCCGCTCTGCCCGCGCGACGGCCGACGGTCAGCTCGACCAGGGCGGAGCACACCGATCCGGTCAGCGTAAGCGCCGTACCGAGGACCGGGCCGAAGAGGAGGCCGCTCGCGCCGGCGATCAGCGGTCCGGGGACGAAAGCCGCGTGCAGAGCGGTCGAGGCGACCAGGAAGACCAACGGGGCCGCGGCTCCGAAGGGCTCGACGAGAGCGCGCGCCCGCTGCGGCGAGGGCGCACGACCCGCGACGAGCAGGAACAGCCCCAGCAGGCCGAGGAGCAGCAGCGCCAGGCGGGTCCGCGGCCCCGGCGCGAGCCGGCCGAGGCGGCTCAGTCGTCGCGGTTCCCGCACAGGCACACGAGCCGGTCGCCGGCTTCGAGGCGGGTCGCGCGGTCGTCGTCGAAGCGGATGACGTCCCCGTCACGTACGACGGCCACCACCAGCTCCTCACGCGAGCGCGGCGGTGGCCCTCCGAGCTCGCCCTCCCGAGCCGGTCGCTCGACCAGGTCGAGCCCCGATCCCGCGGCGAGGAGATCCTCGAGCACCTCGACCGAGGTCGGCGAGTGGGTGGCTATGCCGAGCAGCCGGCCGGCGGCGTCGGAGGAGGTGATCACCGAGTCGGCGCCGCTCTCGCGGAGGAGGTGCGCGTTCTCGGTCTCCCGGATCGCGGAGACGATCGTTGCGCTTCGGTTCAGCTCACGGGCGGTCAACGTGATCAGGACCGCGGTGTCGTCGCGGTCGGGGGCGACCACGATCGCCCGGGCTCGCCCGACCCCCGCCTGCGTGAGCAGCGCCGCACTCGCCGCGCTGCCGTGGATGCCCGCGAGCCCATCCTCGTTGGCGCGCTCGACCGTATTCGACCGCTCGTCGATGACGACGATCCGATCGCGCTCGAGGCCGCTTCCCACCAGCGCTTCGAATCGCGCTGCGCCCCTTCGTCCCGTACCCGCAGATGATCACGTGATCTTCCAACCGCTTGCTCCAGCGCCGTAGTCGAACCAGGTGACGACTCCGCTCGAGTATCTCGACCGTCGTCCCGACGATCAGGACGAGGAACAGCACACGGGCGGGCGTCACCACGAGCGTAGTCACGAGCCGGGCCCGGTCGCTCACGGGCGTGATGTCGCCGTAGCCGGTCGTCGTCACGCTGACGCTCGCGTAGTAGACGGCGTCGAGGAGCGAGATGCCTCCTCCGGCCGCGTCGGTGTACCCCCGCGCGCCCAGCGTAGGCCACGAGCGCGATGAGCACGATCGCTCCGACGGCCGCGGCAAGCCGCCGGGTGAGCAGCCGAAGCGGCCCTGGCTCACTGCTTGGAAGCCGGACGGCGCCGGGGGCCGCTGCGGATGCCGTCGCCACGTTGAGCGGCTCAGGCCAGCGTGCGCTCGAGCTCGGTGCGGAGGATCGGCCGGCGCCAGTCAGAGCCGGCGGTCGTCTCGACGCGCAGCTCCGCTCGCCCGGCCGCGAGCTCGAGGATGGCCACGTGGTTGTCGTAGCTCGGCTCGACGGCGAGCCGCCAGGCGAGTGGCGGGTCGGCGACGCCGGTGAGCCGAGCGAGGGCGTGGCCGACGGCCCCGGCGATCCGCGAGTTCGCCACACGCATCGTGAGCTTCTCCTTCGAGGCCAGCTCCTTGCGGTACGGCGAGCACACGGCCTGCCACACCGCGCTGCGCACGCCCGCTCCCCGTGGAAAGCCGACCTCGGCGAGGTAGGAGTGATGCACGTCGCCCGAGAGCAACACGATCGAGACGGGCGGGTTCCCGAGCCGCCCGGCGGCGATCGCCGTGAGCAACTGCGCGAGCCGGCGGAACGACTCCTGGAAGGAGGCCCAGTGATCGAGCACCGCGGCGCGGCGCAGGCGCTCGCCGAGTCGCGCCGCCCGTGCCCCCCACGCGCCGTCGCAGACCGCCTCGTTCCAGGCCTCGAGGTGGTGCAGGCCGGGCCCGAGCAGGAACGGAACGGAGCTCGCCAGCAGCAGATGGTCGAAATCCCCCTCGGCGTGGCGCTCGATCCACTTCCACTCACCCTCGTCGATCATCCGGCGCCCACCCCGGGCGAGCTCGCGCCCGGCCCGCGAGTCGATCACGATCAGGCGGCTCGAGCCGAGGTCGCGGCAGAAGCTCCAGCGACTCGCCCCGCCCTGGAAGGCGGCCTCGCGCGCGTAGGGCCGCAACACGCGGGCCGCATCGCCGGCGGCGAGCACCCGGGCGAAGAGGTCGCTCTCGTCCAGCTCGTCCGGGGTGAGGTTGCCGACGTGCTGGTAGACCCAATAGGCCATCAACCCGTCGGTGAGGCGACGCTCGTACCAGGGCTCGCGCCACTTCTCGTCGAGCCACTCCTGGGAGATCTTCCACTCGGCGTGGATCTCGTGGTCGTCGAAGATCATCAGCGTCGGCACGGTCGAGAGCAGCCAGCGGACGGCCGGCTCGCTCCAGGCCTCGCGGTAGGCGAGCGCGTACTCCGGGAAGGTCAGGAGCTCGTCCTTCGGCGCGCCGTCGGCGTCACCCCGCGACCCGGCCACCTCACGCATCGCGGGGGAGAGGTCGTCGGCGTACACCTGATCGCCGAGCATGAGGAGCGCGTCCGGACGGTTGCGGGGGTCTTCGCTCAGCGCCCGCAGGGCGAGCGCGCGGAGGGCGTCGACGCCCTGTCCACTCGGGTGCTCGGCACGCGACAAGGCGTGCGGCGGCTCGTGCGGGGGGCTCGTGCGGCACGAGCCGAAGGCGAGCCGCACCTCGTCCCCCGCGGCGATCGGGCGGATCGAGCTCGGCGGCAGCTCGGAGCCCGACTCGGGCCACCGGCGCGGGCGGGCGGGCGGGGCCGGGGGGGGGTGGTGGGCGGCCCGGCCGGCCGCCCCCCCCCCCCCCCCCGCCCCGCGACGGTGGCCCGAGCCGAGCTCTGATCTGCCGCCGAGCTCGATCCGCCCGATCGCCGCGGGGGACGAGGTGCGGCTCGCCTTCG
>JBBSNG010000088.1:0-8932 GCA_038232755.1 Solirubrobacterales bacterium
AGGCTGAAGATGGGGGAGAGGTTTGTGCGCGTCGCGCGCGTGAGGCGCAGCCGGTCCTCCTTGGGCCCGGGCTGGGTGCGCTCGTGCGGGCGGATCCGGCCCGCCCCGTAGTCCTCCACGCGCACCCGCGCGAAGAATCCCCGGCGGGTGTGCCGGGTGCCGTCGGGGGCGACGAAGTCCTGAGCCAGGGCCCAGAGGGCCGGCTCGCGCTCGCGCACGAGGACGGCCTCCTGGCGCCAGGCATCGAGCAGGGTGGTGGCGTGCATGTAGGGGTCGCCACCCCCGGCGGCGGGTTCGGGCAGGTCCACCTCGACGACGTTGAACGGACTGCGGGCGACCAGGGCGGCACGACGCTCGGCGTCGATCACGTCGTAGGGAGGAGCGATCACCGCGGCGAGGCTGCCGACCGAGTCGAGGTCGTAGCGGAGGGTGCGGAGGGGTCGGACTTCAGCCACGGCGAGGCGGCACCCTACCGGCCTCGGCCGAAGGTGGGCCTAGACTTGCGGCCACGGGGCGTGGCGCAGCCTGGTAGCGCACCTGCTTTGGGAGCAGGGGGTCGCTGGTTCGAATCCGGCCGCCCCGACTGAGGAGACGAGAGCGCGCAGCTCGAAGCGCCGCTACTCCCGGCCGCGGACCGGGTTCAACCACCATGCCCTGTCTCCCCGACGCCACCACCCGTCGCCACCCGGTGGCGCGACTAGGATTCCCGCTTCGGGCGGTTGGCCCGCGCTCCCGAGCGCCGGGGGGCCGTCCGGTCCGCCTCCGTAGCTCAGCGGATCAGAGCGAGGGACTTCTAATCCCTAGGTCGCAGGTTCGAATCCTGCCGGGGGCGTGTTGAGACTCTCCAGCCGTATGCGCTGGTCGTCGTCTCTGGTCGCGCTCGTCGCCGCGCTGGCCGCACCGGCCGCAGGCGCCGCCGAGCCCACGAGCGCTCGTCCGAAGCCGCCGTCGACCGCGCAGCTGCGCGCGGCGACGCCCCCCTCCGGAGTCGGTGCGCTGGCGGACCTCGGCGCCCCCACGGCCCTGCCCGGAGGCGCCACCCAGATCTTCCCGAGGCACCGCGTCGTCTCGCTCTACGGCGCGCCCCAGATGGACGCGACCGTCCTCGGTCGCCTCAGTCCCGCAGGGGCCGGGCGCCGGGTCCGCGGCGAGGCCGCGCGCTACGCGGGGCCGGGCCGCCGGCCGACGGTGCGGGCCTTTGAGCTCGTGGTCACGATCGCCACGGCCGACGATGGCCGCGACGGCCTCTACCGCTTCCGCCAATCCGACGCGATGATCGCCGACTACCTGCGCGCCGCGCGCCGGGCGAACGCCCGGCTCATCCTCGACATCCAGCCCGGTCGCTCGCCGTTCATCACCGAGCTGCGCGCCCTTCGCCGCTGGCTGCGCGAGCCCGATGTCGACCTCGCTCTGGATCCGGAGTGGAACGTCGGCCCCCGCGGCGTTCCCGGCCGCACCGACGGGTCGGTCGACCGGCGGACGGTCAATCACGTGTCCTACGAGCTGGCCAACATCGTGCGCGACTACAGGCTGCCCCAGAAGCTGCTGGTCGTGCACCAGTTCCGGCGCGAGAGCGTCCGCCGCAGGTCGGAGATCAAGGTCCGCTCCCGCGTCGCGACCACGCTCTCCTTCGACGGCATCGGATCGGCGCGAGCCAAGCGTGAGGGCTACCGGTCGCTCAGCGCTCCCCAGCTCTTCAACGGCTTCTGCCTCTTCTATCGGCTCGACCAGGGGCTCATGAGCCCGGCGAGCGTGCTGGGGCTTCGTCCGCGACCGGACTACGTGCTCTACCAGTAGGAGCTCGACGCACGCGCAGCGCGTGTAGATTTGGCCGTGATGCCCACCTCCCTGGTAACCGGCGGCGCCGGCTTCCTCGGCTCGCACCTCTGCGACCACCTGCTCGAGCGCGGTCATCGGGTCATCTGCGTCGACAACCTCGAGACCGGCAACCTCGCGAACATCGGTCACATCCGGCTCGAGGAGTTCCGCTTCCTCAACCTCGACATCACCACGCACTTCGAGGTCGACGAGCCGATCGACTTCATCTACCACATGGCCTCGCCGGCGAGCCCGATCGACTACGCGAGGCTGCCGCTGCATACGCTCAAGGTCGGCGCCTACGGCACTCACAACTCCCTCGGCCTCGCCAAGCGCAAGCGCGCCCGCTTCATGATCGCCTCGACCTCGGAGGTCTACGGCGACCCGCTGATTCATCCGCAGCCCGAGAGCTACTGGGGCAACGTCAACCCGATTGGCCCGCGCGGCGTCTACGACGAGGCCAAGCGCTATGCGGAGGCGCTGACCATGGCCTACCTGCGACAGCAGGGCCTCGACACCTGCATCGCCCGGATCTTCAACACCTTCGGCCCGCGCATGCGCCCGAACGACGGCCGGGCCATCCCCACCTTTCTGCGCCAGGCCCTGGCCGACAAGCCGGTCACCGTGTTCGGCGACGGCTCCCAGACCCGTTCCTTCTGTTACGTCGACGACCTGGTCCGCGGGCTCGTCGCGCTGAACGAGTCGGGCGTTCACGAGCCGGTCAACCTCGGGAATCCGCACGAGATGACCTTGCTGGAGATGGCCGAGGCGGTCGTCGAGCTGACCGATTCGCGCGCGGAGATCGTCTTCGAGGCGCTCCCGGTCGACGATCCCAAGGTGCGCCAGCCCGACATCGCCCGGGCCCGGGACCTCCTCGGTTGGGAGCCGGCGCTGAGCGTGCGCGACGGGCTGGAGCGAACGATCGCTGCGGCCATGCCGAGGATCGCCGACGAACCGGCCACGACGGGGGCGAACCCACTCCCGCCCGGAGCTTAGGGGGACGACGACCGCATGGGCTCGGAGGCGAAGAACCTGGAGGCGATCTCGCGGGCGATCGACCAGCACAACAAGACCTGCGAATGGCCGGCCACCGCGGTGGTCATGAACCCGTTCGAGGTCGATCGACTCGGCTGGGACACGATTCGCGGCCTGCCCATCCGCTCCGACGCCGAGCTCGGAACGGGAGCCTTCCGGATCGAGTGCGCGGGTGAGGAGCGCGAGCCGGAGGCCGAGACCGTCGAGGCCGTCGCCGAAGAGCGCGACGTAATCCCGGTCAGGTAGAGCGGTCCGGGGCGGCGCGGGCGTGCAAACCCTCGCCCTCTCCGCCCTCGGCCGTGACCGCCCGGGCATCGTCGCCGCGGTGACCGGCGTCCTCGTCGCGCACCACGTCAACGTCGAGGACTCGCGCATGGCCATTCTGCGCGGCGAGTTCGCGATGGTGCTGGTGCTCGCCGGGCCGCCCGAGCTCGAGCTCGCGAGCCTCGAGGACGGCCTGGCGCGCGTGCGGGACGAGCTCGGGCTCGAGGCGCTCAGCCTCACCCAGCTTCCCGAGCCCGCCGGATCTCCGGCCGCATCGGTTGCGACCCACATCGTCAGTGTCTACGGCGCCGACCATCCAGGCATCGTCCACGCGGTGGCCGCCGCGGTCGCCGAGCACGGGGTGAGCATCACCGACCTGACCACTCGGCTGGTCGACGCGCCTCCGGGCGGGTCCCTCTACGCCATGGCCCTCGAGGTCGCGCTGGTCGATGACTACCGGGCCGCGGATCTCGAACGTGCGCTCGCCGAGGTCGGCCGCGCGCAGGGCGTCGAGGTCAGCTTCCGGGCGCTCGAGCGCGACGCGCTCTGAGGCGCTCGCGACGGCCTTGGTCATGGCCGTACGGGAGGTCTTGCGCTACCCGCATCCGGCGCTCAAGGCGCGCGCGCGAGAGATCCCCGCGGGGGAGAACGAGCACGCGTCGCGCGTCGCCGCCGACCTGGTCGACACCATGCGGTCGTTCCCGCGTTGCGTGGGCGTCGCCGCGCCGCAGATCGATGAGCCGGTGCGGATGTTCGCCGTCGACGTCTCCGAGCACCCGAAGGGCGAAGGCGGCAGCGGCCTGCTCGTGCTCGTCAACCCGAGGATCGTCGCCTCGAGCGGGGCGGAGGTGGCGCGCGAGGGCTGTCTCAGCCTCCCCGAGCTGACCGCGAACGTTCGGCGGGCGGTCGCGGTCACGGTCGAGGCCGTCTCGCCGGAGGGAGAGCCGCTCGTCGTCGAGTCCCGTGGCTTCGAGGCGCGCTGCCTTCAGCACGAGCTCGACCACCTCGACGGGGTCCTCTTTCTCGACCGCGTCGATTCGATCGACGACGACGTCTTTCGGCGCCGGCGGCCGGGCTGAGGCGTTGCTAGATTCCGGACACCCTGGTGGGCGTAGCTCAGTTGGTAGAGCTCCTGGTTGTGGTCCAGGCGGTCGTGGGTTCGAGTCCCATCGCTCACCCTTGAACGCCCCGGGAAGAGACCGGACACCGGTCCGGTCGGCCTCGCCGAGGACGGCGGTCCACTCCGCGGGCCACGTCTCAGACCACGGGCGACCCAGATGATCGTTCGCCTGCCCGCCCTCGTGCTCGTAGCCGTGGCGGCGGCGCTCGGCGGCTGCGGGACCGCGCCCGAGAACGATCCCGAGGCGGTGATCCGCGGCTGGAACCGGGCGGTCAACGCCGGCGACTACGATCGCGCCGGCGCCTTCTTCGCCCCGAACGCCGTGGTCCAGCAGGTCGAGGAGATGCGCCTGCGCGGACCTGCCGATGCGGCTCGGTTCAGCGCCTCGCTCCCCTGTCGCGCCGAGGTGACCCGCGTCGTCGACGAGCGACGCACCTCGCTCGCCAGCTTCCGCCTGCGCGACGGACAGACCCCCTGCAGCGGTGCGGCCGAGGTTCGGTTCGCCGTCCGCGACGGCAAGCTCACCGAGTGGCGCCAGCTCCCTCCGCCGCCACCGGGGCGGGGATTGGAGGTCTTCACGCCCGACCGGCCGAAGGTGCCCGGGCCCGCTACGGCGTGAGAGCCGCCATCGAAAAGCCGACGGCGGCTCCCGCGCATGACCAAGGCACATCCCATCCCAAGTGAGGCGTGCATGTCCGTTGTTCCCCGCCGGACGCTCGTTCAACCGCGGGGCCGCCGGCAGCGGTGACGAGCCCTCCTCCTAGGTCACGGCCTCGAGCTCCGGGTCGCCCACCGCGCGTCCGGGACTGGCCTCCCGGGTGAGCAGGAGCGTGGGGACGAGCGCCACGAGCACCGCGATCGTCCCGATGGTGAACGCGACCGTGAAGCCGGTCTCGGCCGGCACCGTCGTACCGGGCACGACGTTGGCCGAGATGATCGTCGCGGCGACCTGCGCCCCGAGCGCGGCGCCGACCGTGCGCATGATGGTGTTGATCGCCGAGGCGACGCCGGTCTCGCGTGAGCGGGCGTTGTCGACCGCCAGTTTGCCCACCGCGGCCAGGGAGAATCCGATCCCCACGCCCAGCAGGGCCATCGCCGCGTAGATGTGCCCCGGCTCGTCGTGGGCGAGCACGAAGAGGCCGAGGCCCGAGCCCGCCGCCACGAGCCCGATGCGCAGTGGCACCGCGGCGCCGAGCCGCGAGCCGAGCGAGCCCGCGATCGGTCCGGCGAAGATCATGGCCAGCGACGACGGCACGAAGAACAGGCCCGACTCGATCGGCGAGGCGCCGAAGCCGTAGCCGGCCCGCTCGGCGAGGCCGGCCGGGAGCCCCGCCGGCATCTGCACGAAGTTGGGCAGCGATATGAACGTCGAGAACATGGCGAAGCCGACCAGGAAAGTGATCGCGTTCGTGGCCGCCATCTTCGGGCGGGCGAGCATCCCCAGGTCGACCATGGGCTCGCGGACGCGCCGCTCGATGGCGATCCACAGCCCGAAAAAGAGCACACTTGCGACGAGCAGGCCGACGACGCCGGCCGAGGACCACCCCCAGACGTTGCCCTGGCTGATCCCGAGCAGCAGCGTCGCGAGCGCCAATGAGAGCGCGAACGCTCCGGCGTAGTCGGGCTTGGTCGGCGTCTTCGTCTGCGACTCGGGCACATGGCGGGCGATCACCGCCGCGGCGAGGAGCACGGGGATCCCTCCGATAAGGAATAGCCAGTGCCAGTCGAGGTACTCGAGGATGATCCCGCTGGTCACCAGCCCGATGCCTCCACCGGCACCGAAGACCGACGAGACGATGCCGATGCCGACGCCGACCTTCTCCGGCGGAAACTCGTCGCGGATTATCCCAAAGGAGAGCGGGAACACAGCGGCGCCCGCGCCCTGGAGGATGCGACAGGCGATCAGCGACTCGAGGCTCCAGGCCAGGGCTGCGCCCAGCGCGCCGATGCCGAAGATCACCAGCGAGATCACGAGCAGGCGCTTCTTGCCGTAGGTGTCGCCGAGCTTGCCGATGACCGGGGTGAGCACCGAGGACGCGAGCAGGAAGCCGGTGGCGAGCCAGGTCACTCCGTTGGCGGTCGTGTCGAACTCGCGCTGGAAGAAGGGCAGCGCCGGGACCACGAGCGTCTGCATGAGCGCGAACGCGGTGCCGGCGACGGTGAGCAGGAGCAGGATCGAGCGCCAGCCGGTCCTCGCCTCGGGGAAGGGCGGCGGCGGGGCGGCGTCGTCGTCAGCGGCGGGCTGTCGCGGTGGGGTCAAAGCTCGTCCACGAGGTCGGCGAGTCGGCTCAGCAGGCGGGTCGCCTGGTCGGCCTCCACCGGGTCGAGACGCGCGAAGAGCTCGGCGCGCTTGGCGGCCACGACGGTGCGCTTGCGGCGGACCAGCTCGCCACCCGAGTCCGTCAGGCGCACGTTGACGCAGCGGCGGTCGTCGCCGTGGGCGCTGCGGACCACGATGGCGCGACGTTCGAGGCCGTCGAGCATGCGGGTCGCGGTGGGGGCCGAGACGCCGGCCGCCTCGGCCAGTCGTCCCACGGTCAGGCCCTCGCCCGCGGCGAGCGGCTCGAGCAGGTGCAGCTGCGAGGGTGTGAGGGGGATGCCGTCCTCGTGGCCGAGCCGCGCCCGGGCGCGGCGGGTGGCCAGCCCGAACGCCTCCCACGCGGCCGTGAACTCGTCGGCCGCTGTCACGGGCGGTCCGTCGGTGGGCGCTGTCGTCGTCATCCCGGAAAACCATAGCGCCCTAAAGATTGCCTGGCTAACGAACGTGAAACCGCCGCGCTGGGGCGCCTCGACCCGCCTCGGCGCGCGTGGGGTGGGCATCTCCCGGGAACCCCTGTTTCGACCCCCGAACGCCAGGACCGCCGACAATGACCCTCACCCTCTCCCAGGGACCGCTCTCCGAGACCCCGCCCGCAGCCACCAACTACCGCGTCGAGGGACCGAAGCACCGGCTCCTGTTCGAGAGCTTTCCCCGGCGCGTGCGCGCGGTTCTCGGCGCCGAGACGGTGCTCGACACCGACCGCGCGAAGCTGCTGCACGAGAGCGCGTACCTGCCCCACCTCTACGTGCCGCGCGAGGACGTGAGGGAGGACCTGCTCGAGGCGAGCGACCACACGACCCACTGCCCGTTCAAGGGCGAGGCCTCGTACTGGTCGGTCCGGGCCGGCGATCGCGTGGCCGAGAACGCGGTCTGGGGCTACCCCGAGCCGCTCGAGGAGGCCGCCTGGCTCCGCGACCACGTGGCCGTCCACTGGAGCGCCATGGACGCCTGGTTCGACGAGGACGAGGAGGTCCGCGGCCATGTGCGCGACCCCTACCACCGCATCGACGTGCGCGACTCGAGTCGCCGCGTGCGGGTGCTCGTGGCCGGAGAGGTCGTGGCCGAGACCGACCGGCCCAAGCTGCTGTCGGAGACCGGGCTGCCCAACCGCTTCTACATCGACCCCGGCGACGTGCGCCGCGACGTGCTCGGCCCGAGCGCCAGGCACACCACCTGTCCGTACAAGGGCGTGGCCTCCTACCACACGCTCGCCGTGGGCGAGCACCGGATCGAGGACGGAGCGTTTCGCTACCCGGAGCCCTTCGACGAGGCCCGCAGGATCCGCGATCACCTCTGCTTCTACGGCGAGGGGATCGAGACCGAGGTCGACGGCGAGCGGGTCGAGTAGGGGCCGCGGACGTCGGTTTCGCCCCTCGCCCTGGCGGGCAGACGCAAGGCACTCATCCTAAGTAAGCAAGACGCCGGCCAGCGAGCCGGTGAGATCAGGAGGCCACCATGGACACGCGCACACTGGGCAGCCAGGGACTCGAGGTCTCCGACCAGGGCCTCGGGTGCATGGGGATGTCGGAGTTCTACGGGACCGCCGACGAGGACGAGGCGATCGCCACGATCCACCGCTATCTCGACCTCGGCGGCACCTTCCTCGACACCGCCGACATGTACGGGCCGTTCACCAACGAGAAGCTCGTGGGCCGCGCCGTGCGCGAACGCCGCGACTGGGTGATCGTTGCCTCGAAGTTCGGCAACCAGCGCGGGGAGGACGGCAGCTTCCTCGGCATCAACGGCAGCCCGGACTACGTGCGCCAGGCCTGCGACGCGTCGCTCGAGCGCCTCGGCATCGACTTCATCGACCTCTACTACCAGCACCGCGTCGACAACGAGGTGGCGATCGAGGAGACCTTCGGGGCGATGGCGGAGCTCGTCGAGGCAGGCAAGGTCAAGTACCTGGGTATCTCCGAGGCCGCGCCCGAGACCGTCCGCCGTGCCCACGCCGTGCACCCGGTCACCGCGCTGCAGACCGAGTACTCGCTGTGGAGCCGCGACCCCGAGGACGCGCTGCTGCCCACCGTGCGCGAGCTCGGGATCGGCTTCGTGGCCTACAGCCCGCTCGGCCGCGGGTTCCTGTCGGGCTCGATCCGCTCGCTCGACGATCTCGAGGACGACGACTTCCGCCGTAACTCGCCGCGCTTTAAGGGCGAGAACTTCGAGCGCAACCTCGAGCTGGTCGACCGCGTGGGCGAGATCGCCGAGGAGAAGGGGGTGAGCCCCAGTCAGCTCGCGCTTGCCTGGGTGCTCCACCGCGGCGAGGACATCGTCCCCATCCCCGGCACGAAGCGGCGGCCCTACCTCGAGGAGAACATGGCCGCGAGCGAGATCGAGCTGACCGCCGAGGACCTCGAGCGCATCGACGCGGC
>JBBSNG010000089.1:0-8799 GCA_038232755.1 Solirubrobacterales bacterium
CCTGGCATATTGTAACCATATGGTAGGGTCGGATGCGGTGGCTTCCCGGACCCAGACCCTCGTCCAGCTCACGGATGAGCTGGTCGAACGCCTCGACGCGCATGCCTCGAGCCAAGGGGTCTCACGCTCGCGCGCGATCCGCGACCTGCTCGAGACGGCGCTGGCCGAGGACCGCCGCGCCGAGACGTCGCGACGGATGATCGAGGCCTATGCACGCGACCCCCAGTCGGACGGAGGCGACGCGTGGGGCGATCTCAACGCGTGGACCGACGAGAACACGCGCAGAAACTTCGCGGCACTCAACGCCGAGGAGGGCGCGGACCGCTGGTGAGGCGCGGTGAGGTCTGGTGGAGTGAGAGCAAGGCGCTCGGATGTCGCCCGGTGCTGGTTCTCTCGCGAGACGCTGTGCTGCCGACTCTGCGACGGCCTCTGGTCGCACCCTTGACGACCCGCGTCCGCGGCCTCCCGAGCGAAGTCTGCCTCGACGCCGACGACGGCGTTCCTCGGCGGTGCGTGGTATCGCTCGACAACGTCCAGCCGCTGCCCGTCGTGTTCCTGCTCGAGCGCATCGCCCGCTTGCGTTCCGCCCGGATGGCCGAGGTCTGCTCCGCGCTCGCTGCCGCGACGGACTGCGACTGAAGAGTGCGCTGCTCGAGCGCTGCGAGGACCTAGGACCGCGCGCGGCGCGCGGCGCGGCGGCGGAAGCGCTCGACGCGCCCGCCGGTGTCGACCAGCTTCTGGCGACCCGTGTAGAACGGGTGGCAGTTCGAGCAGATCTCGACGTTGAGCTCTGGCTTGGTCGAGCGGGTGGTGAACTCGTTGCCGCAGGTGCAGCGCACGTGGGCCTCGACGTACTCGGGATGGATGCCGGTCTTCACGTCTTCGATTCTAGCGACCCGGCCACCGCTCTCTTGACCGCGACGCGCTCGCGCAGGACCATCGGCATTCCCCCACGCGGGCTCAGCGTGGGCATCTGGCGCACGGTCATCGTCCGGCCCGGCTTGAGCTCGGGATGGAAGCGTTGGAGCAGCCGCGTGACGATCGCCTTGACCTCCATCTGGCCGAAGCGCATCCCGATGCAGGTGCGCGAGCCGCCGCCGAAGGGCACGTAGGCGCCCTTGGGCAGCGCGGCCTTGCCTTCGGGCGAGAAGCGCTCGGGCAGGAAGGCCTCGGGCTCGGGGAAGACCTCGGGCAGCCGGTGGCTCGCCCACGAGCAGTAGTTGACGTAGGCGTCGGCCGGTACGTGGCGACCCTCGAACTCGAACCCCTCCACGGCCCGCCGCGGGCCGATCCACGCGGCCGGGTACAGGCGCAGCGTCTCGTCGAGGGCCATCTCCAGCTCGGGAAGCTCGCCGTGGAGCTCGGCCGCGGTCGGGGGACGCCCGGCGAGCACCCGGTCCTGCTCGGCCACTACGCGGGCCAGCGCGTGGGGATGGCGGGCGAGTTCGTAGAGCATGAACGAGACCGTCGAGGTCGTCGTGTCGTGGCCGGCGAACATGAGCGTCATGGCCTGGTCGCGAACCTCGCGGGCGGAGAGCCGCGCGCCGTCCTCGTCGGTGGCCTCGAGCAGCATGGAGAGGACGTCGCCGCGGCCCGGGTCCGCGCCGCGCCGCCGGCGGGCGATCTCCGCGTAGACGATCTCGTCGAGCACGGCGCGCGAGGCGTGCATGCGCCGCCACGGGGTTCGTGGGCCGCGCAGGATCCGCAACGGGTACTCGGTCCCGTAGAAGGAGAGCGCACGCTCGAAGTGATCGGCGGCGAGCGCGCCCCGGTCCGCGTCATCGGGATCGAGCCCGAGCAGCGCCCGCATGGCGATCCGCATCGCCAGGCCGCGCGACCACGCGTAGACGTCGACCGCCTCGCCCACCGCCCACTCCTCGAGCGCGCGGTCGGCCTCCTCGATCATGGTCTCGGCCGAGGCCGCGATCGCCTCGCGGTGAAAGGCCGGGAGCATGATCCGGCGCGCGCGGCGATGGTATTCGCCGTCGATGGTGAGCAGCCCGTCCCCGAGCAGGGGGATCAGGTCGCCGAAGCTTGACTCGCGCCAGCGAAAGTTCTCGGCGTGAGAGACGAGCACGTGGTGGTTTGCCCGCGGACCGAGCATGAAGACGTGGCGCATGTGCAGGATCCGGACGCTGAACACCGGCCCGTAGCGCTCGTAGGCGCCGAGCAGGATCGGCAGCGGATCGCGCGACATTCGGTTCGTGCGCTCGACGTTGAAGTCGGTCAGCCCGGGCGGAAAGCTCCCGTGCGCGCTCAGCTCGCCGCGCACGTCGTCGACGATCCGCGCGAGCGGGCTCTCGTTGACGGGGGCGGTGCGACCGCGCTCACGCTAGGTGGGCTGCTTGTAGACGGTGACCACGCAGGCGCCGCCGAGGCCGATGTTGTGCTGGAGCCCGACCTTCGCGCCCTCGACCTGACGCGCGTCGGCCTCACCGCGCAGCTGCCATGAGAGCTCCGAGCACTGCGCGAGCCCGGTCGCCCCGAGCGGGTGGCCCTTCGAGATCAGCCCGCCCGAGGGGTTGACCACCCAGCGCCCGCCGTAGGTCGTGTCCTTTGCGTCGACGAGCTTGTGGCCCTCCCCCTCCTCGGCGAGGCCGAGCGCCTCGTAGGTGATCAGCTCGTTGGCCGAGAAGCAGTCGTGCAGCTCGATCACGTCGATGTCCTCGGGGCCGACCTCGGCCTCCTCGTAGGCGAGGCGGGCCGCCTCCTTGGACATGTCGTACCCGACCACGCTCATGCACGAGCGCGACTCGAAGGCCGACGGCATGTCGGTCGTCAGCGCCTGGCCGGCGATCTCGATGGCCTGACCCCACAGGTCGTGCTCTTCGACGAAGCGCTCGCTGGCGACGATCGCGGCGCCCGATCCGTCGGAGGTCGGCGAGCATTGGAGCTTGGTCAGCGGCTCGTGGATCACCTTCGCCGCCTTGATCTCCTCGAGCGAGTACTCGGTCTGGAACTGCGCGTAGGGGTTGCGCGTCGAGTGCTCGTGGTTCTTCCAGCCGATCCACGCGTAGTGGTCGGCCTCGGAGCCGTAGCGCTCCATGTGCTCGCGACCGGCGTTGCCGAACATCTGCGGCGCGGGCGGCGAGGCCTCGGGCTCGCGCACGGCCATCATGGCCTCGACATGCTTGTCGAGCGGGTTGGTCCGGTCCGTGTACTTGACCCCGAGCGAGCCGCGCTCCATCTTCTCGAAGCCGAGTGCCAGCGCGCAGTCGGCCAGGCCGCCGCGCACGGCCTGGCGCGCCATGTAGAGCGCCGAGGATCCGGTCGAGCAGTTGTTGTTGACGTTGATCACCGGGATGCCGGTCAGCCCGAGCCCATAGACCGCGCGCTGGCCCGAGGTCGACTCGCCGTAGCAGTAGCCGACGAAGGCCTGCTGGACGTCCTCGTAGGGGATGCCCGCGTCCGCGAGCGCGCGCGTGCCGGCCTCCTTGGCCATGTCGGGGTAGTCCCAGTCGCGGGAGCCCGGCTTCTCGAACTTGGTCATGCCAACGCCGACGACGAAGGTGCGGTTGCTCATGCGGGGATCGCTTTCTGTGGGGGGGCGGCGACTCCGGCGGCCTCGACGGCGATGAGTACCTGGCGGAAGACGGCGATGAAGCCTTCGTAGAGCAGGGCGCGCGCCTGCTCGCGGGTGAGGCGGCCGTGCTGGAGCCACTCGAGACTCGTTGCCTCGGCCAGGCCGGCGTAGGCACGCACGAGAGCGCGGAACTCGGGCGGTGCGGCGGCGGGCTCCTCGCCGGGTCGCATCGCCGCGATCACCTCGTCGACGGCGTTCTCGCGCGCGTCCTCGAGGATGCTCTCGACGTCCGAGTCACGGCCGAAGCCCTGCGCGCCGCGCGCGGCGATCCAGGTCTCGCGATTGCGGCTGAGCATCTCGAGCCAGCGGTCGACGCCCTCGGCGAGCAGCTGCTCGGGGTCGCGCCCGTCCAGCTCGGCCGGCACGGGCTGGAGCGGCATGCTGACCATGGTCTGGAGGGCCTCGAGGTAGAGGTCGCGCTTGGTACCGAAGTAGTGGTGGATGAGGCCCCGTGCCACTCCGGCCGCGCGCGCGATCTCGGCGGTGGAGACCGCGCCGAAGTGGCGCTCGGAGAAGAGCCGGCGCGCGTGGGTGAGGATCTGAGAACGCCGCTCGTCGTGCTCGAGGCGGTTCCAGCGGGGGGCCACGGCGGTCATGGGTGCGAACACCATAGCGTGCTTGTTGGCGTTGTGCCAATAACCGGCGCGCGCCTTGAATCAAGTCACCACCAAGGACGATGCTCCGATGCGAACGACCGTGACCCTCGACCCCGACGTCGAAGCGCTCATCAAGAAGCTGATGCGCGAGCGGAAGATCCCCTTCAAGACCGCCATCAACGAAGCGGTGCGGCTCGGACTCACGCAGAATCGCGCACCGCCGCCGTTCGAAACGCGTTCTTACTCGATGGGCCGCGCGGAGGGAGTCAATCTCGTCAAGGCGCTGCAGCTCGCTGGGAATCTCGAGGACGAGGAGATCATGCGCAAGATGTCGCTGCGCAAGTGAGGGTCGTCGACGCGAACGTCCTCGTCTACTCCCTCAACCGCGACGAGCCTCAACACGCTGCCGCCCGGCGCTGGCTCGAGCAGGCGCTGACGGGAACGGCGACGGTCGGCTTCACGTGGATGGTCTTGCTCGCCTTCATCCGCGTCAGCACGCGGCCGTTCTTCCCCCGGCCGCTCGATGTCGGCACGGCCAGGGAGGTGGCTCGTTCCTGGCTTGACCAGCCGCCCGCCGTGGTCATCGAGCCGACGGGGCGGCACCTCGACGTGGTCAGTGGGCTGCTGGCCGAGACGGGGACCGCCGGCAACCTCGTCAGCGATGCCCATCTGGCCGCCCTGGCGCTCGAGCATGACGCGACCGTGGTCACCTTCGACTCCGATTTCGGCCGCTTTGGGGTGGACGACGCCGCAACATGCGGGCGGGCCGGGCAGTTGACACCCCGCGCGAGCGCGGGGCTCGAGATCCCGGGTCAGGTGCCTTGCGCGAGCAGCCGAACGGCGCAAAGACCGGTCGCGCCTCGTGCCAAGCGAGCGTCGGCCGTTTGGAGCTCGACATCCTCGCGCGCCGCGAGCGCGACGTAGAACGCGTCGTAGGCGGACACCGCAGCCGACAGCGGCCAGGCCGTCGAGAGCAACTCGGCGACCGGTACGCGCAGGAGCGGCGCACGTTCGAGCGTGCGGACCTGCCGCACAGCGACCTGCGCTTCGAGGTGCCCGCCGCGGACCAGCCCGCGCAGGCCGGAGAGGACCTCCGCGTCGAACAGCGCCGGGACAGTCGGAGCGCTCGGCAGCGACCCCGTCGGGAGGCGCCCGGTGACGGCGTCGAGCCAGACCGACGCGTCGATGACCACGGTCAAGCGCCGCGCCGACCCAACTGGTGCTCGCGCTCCCCACGGGCATCGGCCACGAGCGAGGCGCCGGCCGGTGCGTTCGGACGCACCTCGACTGCCGCAGCCTCCAGCTCCACCAAGGTGGTGGACCAGGCGTCCGCCGTGCCGAGGTCGGCTTCGATCAACCGAAGAAGGTACTCGCGCATCGAGATGCCGGCCGCGGCGGCACGACTGCGGACGCGGTCATGGACCCCGGACGGGACGTCACGGAGCTGGAGGTGCGGCATGCTTCATGAAACTAGCATGCGTTCTGGCGCCCTCTCAGGCCAGCTGGTAGTTCGGCCCGTCCCCGCCCTCCGGCGGCGTCAACCTTCCGCCCTTCGCCGTAATCGCCCCGCACTGCACGCAGTTCGAAGGCGTCACCTGCACGTCGACGGTCTCGCCCTCCATGCCGGCCAGGCCGCCGTTCTGCTCGGCGCGCTCGAGGACCTCGTCGGGCACCTGGTAGACCGCCGCCGGGCACATGTTCTGCCACATCAGCGCGATCTCGAGCGGGACCTGCTCCTGGATGCGGATGTGGTTCGGCGCGTCGTCGCGGGTGGCGTTGCCGCTCAGAAAGACGCTCGAGAGCTTGTCGAAGGTCAGCTCGTTGTCGGGCTTCGGGTAGCGCTTGGAGCGATCGCCGATGAACACGTCGACCTCGGCGTCGTTCTCGGTGTGGAAGTGGCCGGCGGGGAAGCGCCCGCCGGTGATCTCCATCAGGTTAGCCATCGCGCCGCCGGCGAAGAATCCCTTGGAGAAGACCTGGCGCATGTTGCGCGAGCGGTAGATCTCCTTGTCGATGGCGCTGCCGCGCACGCGCGCGTCGTAGGCCGAGAGGTCGGTGACCACGCCTTCGCTGCGCTTGAGCTGGTCGTAGATCGCCTCGGCGGCGTAGATGCCGGCGTGCATCGCGTAGTGCACGCCCTTCAACACGGGCACGTTGACCATCGAGGCCGAGTCGCCAGCGATGGCGAGGCCCGGCGCCCACAGCTGCTCGGGCATCGCCCAGTAGCCACCGGAGGGGATGGTCTTGGCGCCCCAGCCCACGCGCTTGCCGCCCTCGAGCAGGCCGCGCACGAACTTGTGCGTCTTGAACTCCTGGAGCACGTCGTGGACCGAGAACGTGGCGTCGCGGTAGTCGAGCCCGGTCACGAACCCGATCGAGATCTTGTCCTCGCCCATCGGGTAGATCCACGATCCGCCGAACTCGCGGTACTTGGGCGAGAAGCGCAGGGGCCAGCCCAGGGTGTGGATGACCCGGTCGAGCGCCTTGGGGACCTCCCAGACCTCCTTGACGCCGAGCTCCCACTGCGGCGGGTCGTCGGAGCCGAGGTCGAAGTGGCGGATGGCCGCGCCGGCCAGGTGGCCCTGCGTGCCCTCCGCGAGCACGGTCGCGCGGGCGGTGACCTCGGTGCCGGGCTCGAAGTTCGAGCGCTCCTCGCCGTCTCGGCCACGGCCCTTGTCGCCGGTGCGCACGCCGCGCACGACGTCCTCCTCGACCAGCAGCTTGGTGGCCGCGGTCTCGGAGAGAACGTATACGCCGGCCTCCTCGGCCTTCTCGGCCAGGAAGCGGCCGAGCTGGGCGATCGAGATGACGTGGTTGCCCTCGTTGCGGAAGGGCGGCGGCGTCGGCTTGAGCGGGATCTTGCCCCGCTTCATCATGAAGTAGACCGTCTCCTTCTCGACCTTGGAGTAGGCGAACGGCCAGTCCGAGGGATCGAGATCGGGGAACAGCTCCTGCATGGCCGAAGGACGCATGACCGCCCCCGACATGAGGTGCGAGCCGGCGTTGCGGCCCTTCTCGATCAGCGCGACCGGGACCTCGCCGAGGGACTCCGAGAGCTTCGGATCCTCCTCGAGCAGCTGCGACAGGCGGATCGCGCACGCGAGCCCGGCGGGCCCGCCACCGACGATGGCCACGCCGACGTCGATCTGCTCGTCCTTCGAGTCCTGCGGCGGCCCGACGAACTCCTTCTCGGAGTCGACCGGCGGGCGGAACTGAATCGGGGCGACGGCCATGGCCTGATCAGCCCCCGCGCTTGGCCTTCACGGCCTCGGTCAGCTTGGGCATGATCTTGTTGAGGTCTCCGACCACGCCGAGGTCGGAAAACTCGAAGATCGGCGCGTTGGGGTCCTTGTTGATGGCGACGATGTTCTCCGCCGCCTGCATGCCCACCTTGTGCTGGATCGCGCCCGAGATGCCGGCCGCGAGGTACAGCTTCGGCGCGACCGTCTTGCCGGTCTGGCCGATCTGGGCCGAGTACGAGTACCAGCCGGCGTCGACGACTGCACGGGTGGCCGCGACCGCCCCGCCGAGGGCCTCGGCCAGCGGCTCGCACAGCTCGGCGAAGCCGTCGGCCTTGCCGAGGCCGCGGCCACCGGCCACGAGCGTGTCGGCATCCTCGATGTTGACCTCGGCGCCGCGCTGCTCGCCGCGGGTGACCATCGTCGCCTTGGTCGACCACTCCGAGAGCTCGACCTCGACGTCCTCGACCTCGGCCGAGGCGCCGTTGCCGGCCTGGGTGGCCTCGAAGGCGTTGAGGCGGCCGATGATGATCCCGGGCTCGCCGACGTAGCCAGAGTCGACGACCGCCGAGTCCTGGAGGATCGGGCGCACCGCCACGAGCTTGCCGTCGACCGCCTTGACCTCGGTAACCTCCATGGTCACCCCGGCGTTCAGCCGCGCCGTGAGCCCGGCGCCGATCTCGAAGCCGAGCAGCCCACCGCCGAACAGCGCGTACGAGTACCCGTTGTCGGAGATCAGCTTGGCCATGACGTCGACCACCGGCTGGGCGAGGCCCTCGGGAGCCTGCGCCCGGTAGACCTTCGAGGCGCCGTAGGCCCCGAGCGACTGGCACAGCTCGTCGGAGACGTTCTCGCCGACGACGACCGCGTGGGCCTCGCCGCCGATCTCCTTGGCCAGCCTCGCCGCCTCGGAGACGGCCCCGAGCGAGTTGCCGTTGGCCTCGTTCCCGTAGTGCAGGGCGTAGGTGAGAATCCCGCTCATACCAGCAACTTCCTTTCGTCCAGCCAGGCGACGATCTTCTCGACCGTCTCGTTGGTGTCCTCGTCCTCGATGATCTCGCCGGCCTGCTTGGCGGGCGGAGGGTTGATCCCCTCGACGGACGTGCGCGAGCCCTCGGCCCCGACGCGGTCGGCCTCGATGCCGACGTCGCCGATCGCCTTCTTGTCGAGCTGCTTCTTCTTCGCGCCCATGATCGCCTTGAGCGACGGGTAGCGCGGCTCGTTGATGGCGTCGCCCACCGAGATGACCGCGGGCAGCGCGACGTCGACCGTGTCGTAGCCGTATTCGGCCTGACGCTCGCAGGTGAGCTTGCCCTCCGCGACGTCGACCTTGATGACCTGCGTGAGCGAGGGCATCTTCAGGTGGTCGGCCACGACGGCG
>JBBSNG010000090.1:0-8769 GCA_038232755.1 Solirubrobacterales bacterium
CCGCATGCTCGGGACTCGGACAGGCCACGCTCGCCCTGCTCCACCGCCTCCCGGTCGTCGCCATCCTGCGCGACAAGCTACGACCGAAGCCAGACAGAATGCTCAGTGAGAAGCGACGGGGGGGACGCGCCTAGTTCGGAAAGGTGCCGAGCGGCGGGCCGAGCACCTCGACCTGGGGGCGCCCGCGCCTGACCCGAAAGCGCTGCAGAGTGAAGACCTGGCTCCTTCGCCTCTGCGTGTCGCGCACCGCGCGGAAGTCGACGCGCAGCTCGTCCCGCCGCGCCTCGAGCACCCCGTAGCCCTTGAAATCCTGGTTCGAGTACTTGATATGCGGGTTGTTGGCCCGCACGCCGGAGTCGCTCAGCTTGGCCAACACCAGACGCTCCTCCCGCTCGAGCGGCTCGCGAGCGGCCGAGTCAGCGATCCCCTCCGAGGTGATCGCGCCGCCCACGAACTCCGTCGCGACCGCACCGTTCAGGTTCGGCTCGCGCCCCGAGGGCGTCACATTCCCCGCGAAGAAGGTGTGGATGTCGCCAGTGATCAGCGAGACGTTCTCGATGCCCTTCGCGCGCACGAAGTTCATGAGCTCCTGGCGCTCGGCCTTGTAGCCGTCCCACTGGTCCGGGTTGATCGGGTTCCCCGCGGGGGTGTCGAGCGCCATGAACATGTCCTGGTTGCCGATGACCTTCCAGGTGGCGCGGGAGTCCTTCAGCGAGCGCTTCAGCCATCCGCGCTGGGCATCGCCGAGCATCGTCCGGCCCTTGGCGAAGGCCTCGGGGCAGTTTGCGGTGCCGAACTGGTCGCCGCAGGGCTGGTCGTCGCGGTACTGGCGCTCGTCGAGCAGGAGGATGTCGGCGTTGCGACCCAAGCGCAGCCTGCCGTAGATGCGGTCGGGGTCTCGGCGGAAGCGGATACGCGGCATGTGCTCGAAGAAGGTCTGGTAGGCGGCCCGGCGCCGTCGGCTGAAGGGCAGATCGCGGTCGAGGGTGGCCTCGCCCGGCCTGCGAGCCGCATAGTTGTCCTCGACCTCGTGGTCGTCCCAGATGGCCATCATCGGATGGTTGGCCCGCATGCGCCGCAGGTTCGCGTCGGAGTGGTAGAGCCCGTACTTGGCCCGGTAGCCTCCGACGCTCTCGACCTCGCCGTCCTTGTTGGGCCCGAGGCGGTCCTTGCGGGGGCCGTCTTCGTAGAAGGACCGCTCGTAGATGTAGTCGCCGAGACAGACGACCAGATCGAGATCGTCCTCAGCGGCCAGTCCGGCGTGCGCCGTGTAGTAGCCGGCGTCGTAGGCCTGGCACGAGAAGAATCCGATGCGGACCGGCTGGCGCGAGTCCGGCGGCAGGGCGGTGCGGAAGCGACCCACCTCGCTGTCCGAGGAGCGCGAGGAGAAGCGGTAGAAGTACTGCTCGCCGGGGCGCAGCGGTCCGCCGTCGATCCGGGCGTGGACCGTTTGGGCCTCGTCCTTCCTGGCGATCACGTCGCGTCGCAGGATCACCCGCCGGAAGCCTGCGTCGCGCGCGACCTCGAGCTCGAGGCGGGAGTCGCGGTCGATCCCGGCGGCGAGCGTCCAGAGCGTGATGCCTTGGGGGGTGGACTGGCCTGAGGCCACCCCTTGGGTGAACAGGACCTCGCCCGCCCGTGGGATCCCCGTGGCACCGCCGCCGTTCTGTTGGATGATCGCGGCCTGATTGCGGGCGCGCCCAGCGGCGCCGGCGGGATCGCCACCGATCGCGATGGCGCCGGCGCCCGCGATGGCACCGGTGAGAAAGTTGCGTCGATCGAGTCTCGTCATGGGCGGAGCCTTGCACTCTGTCGCCCGGCGGTTGTGACCCGATGGTTACCGTGGCCGCCTGCTCCGCCGCCAGTCGCGTCCAGGGCGCCTGACGCCTCGAGGGTGGCGGTTGGCTAAGCCGCGAGCAGTGCCGCCTCTGCCGACTTCTCGAGCCCCCGGGCATACCCGGCCGCGAGCTGGCCGAGCGCGTGCTCCCACGTACGACCTGTCGCGGAGCGCTCGCCGGCGGCGGCGAGCCGCTCGCGCATCGCCGGCGAGGCCGCGAGCTCGACGAGGGCATCGGCCAGGGCGTCAGTCCGCGGCGGCCGCAGGAGCCCCGTGACGCCGTCCTCGATCAGGTCGCGCGGTCCGCCCTCGTCGACGGCGAGCACCGGCAGGCCGCTGGCCTGGGCCTCGACCAGGACCTGGCCGAAGGTGTCCGTCCGGCTGGGGAAGACGAACAGGTCGGCGCTGGCGTATGCGCGGGGCAGATCGTTGCCCTCGAGCCAGCTCAGGAAGGTCGCGTGCTCTCCGAGACGGTCGCGCAGGAGCACTTCTTCGGGTCCACCGCCGGCCAGTACGAGGTGCAGGCGCTGGTCGCGCTCGCGCGCGGCCAGAAAGGACTCCGCCAGCAGGTCGACGCCCTTCTCGCGGGTGAGGCGCCCGGCGTAGAGGATGTTCAGCTCTCCAGGCAGGAGGCCCTCGTGACGATGGCGGCGACCGAAGCGCGTGAGCTCCACACCGCGCTCCCAGCGGCCGATCTTCTCGGCGGAGACGCCGAGGGTGCGCAGTGATTCGTCGGCCGCGACGCTCGGCGAGAGGACGGTGTCGCAGATGCCGTACAAGGCCGCGAGGGCCATGTCGACGCCGCCGGCGATGGATGCGTCGCCCGAGCGCAACTCGGCGTAGGCGCCGAGCTCGGTGTGGTGGCTGCCGACCAGCGGAAGGCTCATGGTTCGGGCCACCACCGCGGCCGCGACTCCGGCCGGGCCGGGCGAGGTCACGTGCACGGCGTCGTAGCGGCCCTCGGCCAGCGCCTCGACGAGGCCGGGCAGCGTGGGGACGCCGATGTGCAGACCGGGGTAGAACGGAACGTCGAGCTCGGCCACCGAGGCGAGCCGGCGGTCGACGGCCGGGTCGGTGCCGACGACCTCGATGTCGTAGCCCGGCACGCCGCGCTCGCGCAGCTCCTCGATCGTGCGGCTGACGCCGTGGACGCCGCTGATGGCGTCGGTGACCACCGCGACGCGCGGATCGCCCTCGCGAGCGATCAGCTTCTGCTTTTCGCGACCGAGGAACGAGGCCGCCGGCGCGTAGGGGATGGCCGGCACGAGGGCGTCGAAGAGGCCTCCGAGCGCTGCGCCGGACTCGCCGCCCTGGGCGAGTGCCGTGACCGCGCCGACCGCCGCGCGGCGCAGGCCGCGCTCGTGGGCGTGGCGGGCGCGCCGGAAGAGGTCGGCGTGGCTGAAGTCGTCGGCCTGGAAGACGGCGAGGAGGTCCGTCCCGCGCAGGTCGAGCCCGACGGCGTCGAGCCAGGCCTCGAGCAGCGCACGGGCGTCGGCGGGGTCGAGGTCGGCGCCGATGACGCTCGCCCGGGCGTCGCCCTCGCGCACGACCCGCTGGATGATCTCGAGCACGGCGGCGGGGTTCGCACGGTATCCCTCGGGCGGCGCCTCGCCGCGTCCGAGCGTGCGTACGGCTAGCGCCATCGCCGAATGGGCCCACTTCGCGGCGCTGCCCTGGTCTCCGCAGCCCTCGGCGTGACCGGCGCGGAGGTGGCAGAGAAACTCTTCGGGCGAGCCTGCGAGGGGAGTCTCGGTCCAGGTTCGCCCGATGTCGACGCCCGCGTGATCGTCGGAGCCGCCGACGCCCGTGCCGCCGTGGGTATCGATGTAGATGGCGGCGGGCAGGTTGAGCTCACGTGCGCGCGAGCCGTTGCGCGTCTCCCAGATCGAGAAGATCTGCGCGAGCCGGCGGCGGTGACGCGCGGTCAGCGGCGCGGCAACCGCGAAGAACGGATGCGCCAGGGCGCACGCGATGTCGTTGCCGTAGAGGTACTCCGCGCATGCCTCGACGTCGCCGGCGTTGCGCTGGAGCCAGGCGTGGTCGTCCTCGTCTATGCCGTAGCAGAGGACGTGCACGGCCTGGGGCTCGCCGCGAAATCGCGCGGTCAGCTCCTCGGAGACGAACACGTCGGGCTGGTCGGCGATCGCCAACGCACCGTCGATGGTGTCGTGGTCGGTGATCGTCACGAAGTCCATCCCCCGGCGCTTGGCCAGCTCGTAGACCTCTTCGGGCGGGGTTGCGCACTCGGGGAGCCCGAGGGCGCGCTGCACCCCAAGGCGCGCCTCGGCCGAGGCGGTCGAGTGGCAGTGAAGGTCGACCCTGCTCTTCGGTGGCTGGATCATCTTTGCTCCTGTATTCGTGGTCGTCCCGAAGCTAGGTCCTTGTTCGCAACGTGCGGTTACCGCGCGGGGAACAAGCTGTGACGACTTCGTGAAGTCTGCGGTCGGCTGGCGGCTCGACTCGGTTCGGCGTTCACGGTTCGGCAACAGAAAAGGCGCGGCGGTGGCGAAGATCGCTGGATGAGCCTGGAGACGCCGATTGAGGCGGGCGACGCCGAGTTGGTGCGCGGGGCGCTGCGGGTGCGTGTCGCCTGCGACCCGTTCTCGCTCTCGATCGATCGCGGCGACCGCACGCTCGTGTCCGGACTGACCCTCTGGGCGGCCGAGGGCGTGTCCGAGGATCACTTCGTTCAGACCACCGAGGGCGTGATCGCGTCTGAGCGCCTCGAGGAGGTCGAGGAGATCGCGGAGGCCGAGGTCACCGCTCGCGACGGGGGCGCGGGCTTGACCGTGACCGGGACGCTCGGTGGGAAGCGGCGCTTAGAGCTCGAGGCGACGCTCGAGCGTGATCGGCTCGCGCTCGTCTTCACGGCGGAGGGAACGCCGCTGCGCCTGGGCGCGCGCTGGGAGGGTCGCGAGGGCGAACGCTTCGTCGGGCTCGGCGCCCGCCACGGTGAGACGCTCGACCAGTCCGGACGGTGGGTCCGTCTCGGCGGCGACCGCCGCTACACCGGCCCGGACTGCCCGCCCGAGATGCTGGCCATCGGCGGCGTCCCGATGGGCGACTGCGCGCCCGCGCCCTGGGCCATCTCAAGCGCCGGCTACGCCGTATGGATCGAGGCCCACGGCCCGGGCGTCGAGCTCGACCTCAGCTCACCTGTCGAGGTCTCGACGCGCGCGGCCGAAGGCGCGCTGCGACTGCACGTCCTGACCGATCCCACGCCGGCCTCGCGTCTGCGCTCGCTCCTGCGCCTTACGGGCCTGCCCGACCTTCTCCCCGAGTGGGCCTACGGTCACTGGAAGAGCCGTGACGTCTACGCCCACCAGCGCGACGTCGAGGACGACTTCGAGGGCTACGCCCGCCACGGCCTGCCGCTCGACGCGATCGTCATCGACTCGCCGTGGGAGACGCAGTACAACACGTGGCGCTTCAACCCCCACCAGTTTCCCGACGCGCCCGGCCTCATCTCGCGGATGCGCGCCGACGGCGTGCGCACGGTCGTGTGGGTCACGCCGTGGGTCAACCTCGAGTCGGCCGACGGACAGCGGCCGCCCGACGCCGAGTCCGAGCGCCTGCACCGCGAGCCGGCCGAGAACTACGCCGAGGGCGCCAAGGCCGGCCACTACCTGCGGCGCGCCGACGGCGAGCCCCTCGTGGCGCGCTGGTGGATGGGCACGGGCTCCCCGATCGACTTCACCTCCGCCGCCGCGGATGCGTGGTGGCGCGAGCTGGCGCGCCCGGTGCTCGAGCTCGGGGTCGAGGGGATCAAGGCCGACGACGGCGAGGGCTACTACGTGATGGACGACGAAGTCCATTTCGCTGACGGGCGCACCGGCGCCCAGGCCGCGTGGGCCTATCCGGGTCTCTACCGGCGCTCGATGCAGCGCGCGCTCGACGAGGCCCATCCCGGGCGCGGGGTGCTGTTCGCGCGAAGCGGCTGGACCGGCGGCACGCACCACGGCATCACCTGGGGCGGCGACCAGGTGAGCGACTTCTGGTCGCTGCGCGCGCTCGTGACCGCAACGCTCACGGCGGCGGCCAGCGGCTTCTCGAACTGGTCGCACGACGTCGGCGGCTACCTCGGGGAGCGGCTGATCGACCGCTGCCCGAAGGAGCTGCTGATCCGCTGGCTCGAGTTCGGCTGCTTCACGCCGCTGCTGCACTCACACGGGCGCTTCGAACAGGAGGCCTGGACCTACGACCGCGAGACCCTCGACCTCTACCGCGAGCTCCTCCTCCTGCACGAGCGGCTCGTTCCCTACACGCGCGCGGCGGCGGCCACCGCGGCACGCTGTGGCCTGCCGATCGTACGCCCGCTGTGCCTGAGCGATCCGGACGACCCGCGCGGCTGGTCGATCGCCGACGCGTACGGCTACGGACCGGCGCTGTGGGTCGCGCCCGTGCTCGAGGGGCGCGCGCGCGAGCGGACGGTGGAGCTACCCGGCGGCGAGTGGATCGACTTCTGGACCGGCGATCGCGTCGGCGGGGGCCGGGAAGTGGTGGCCGCGGCCCCGCTCGGCCGGCTGCCGGTCTGGGTGCGCAGTGGCTCGATCGTCGTCACCTACCCGGCCGGTGATGTGGCCGAGGGGCTGGGGGACACCGACGAGCGCGTGCGGCCGCTCGAGGCGACGCTGTGGGGGGAGCCACGGCTCGGCCGGGCGAGCGCGCGGCTGGCCGACGGGACGCGGGTGCGCTGGCGGGCCGGGCGCTGGTCTCTGAGCGCGGATCGCGAGATTGCCTTTTACGAGCACGGCTGAGGTAGCCGGGTCGCCCGCTGGCTCGCAGGCAGCGGCTGCTGCGCGATCGTCACGAGTGCCCGCCCGTCGCGGTTTCGGTGGCGATCGAAGGGGCGCTGGGGTCGACGGTCTCTCGAGTACGCCACCTCTCGGTCAAAGTCGCTCGCTTGCAGGTATCTCGCTACTCTCAGCGGAGGGGGAGGGATTCGAACCCTCGATGGACCGATTTGGCCCATAACGGTTTTCGAGGCGGCGACAGAGTCGTCGACTTTTGGCTCTAAAGAGCCAAAAGACCGCCGCAGTCACATGCACTCAAGCACCGTGAGTGCGTCGCACTCCGCAAGGCAGTAAGTCGCGCGATAAGAGCCCAGAGTGCCTCAAAACTTCGCCGGCGAATGTTGGTCGACGGATAAGCACGGCGGTCGTTAGGTTGCGGCTATGCGGCTTGCCCCGATCCCCGAGAACCCGGTAGAGCGCCTCGTCGCGCGCCTCAACCTCGCTCCTCGGCCGCTCATCGACACCCAGATCGCCTTCACCTTGGCGCGACTCGTGATGGTCGGGACGAAGCTGGGCGTATTCGAAGCGCTGAGGGAAGAGCCGCTCGAGCCAGGCCAAGTCGCCGAGCGCTGTCAGCTTGATCCGCGAGGGGCCCGGAAGCTCCTCTTCGCCCTCGCCGGAGCCGAATACGTCGAGGAGAAGGACGGGCGCTATGACCTCGCCCCCGTGGCGAGGAAGTGGCTGCTCGCCGACAGTCCGAACTCGCTCGTCGACAAGCTCCTATTCCAGTTCCACGAGTGGGACTGGATGGAGCGCGCCGAGGACTACGTTCGCACCGGCGAGCCGCTCGAGCTGCACACGGCCATCTCGGGCGACGAGTGGCCGGCCTACCAGCGCGGCATGCGCGCGCTCGCCGGAACCTCGGCTGGCGAGGCGGCCCGGCGGCTGCCTATACCCAAGGGCGCTCGGAACATGCTCGACATCGGCGGCTCACACGGCTACTACTCGGTCGCCCTGTGCCGCCGCCACGAGCGCATGAATGCGGTGGTGCTCGACCTGCCCGAGGCGGTCGAGCACGCGGCGCCGATCCTGGCCGCGGAGGGTATGGGCGAGCGAGTCGTCCACCGCGCCGGGGACGCGCTCGCCGACGACCTCGGTACCGACGCCTACGACGTCGTCCTGATCGCCCAGCTCGTCCACCACTTCAGCGATGAGCAGAACCGAGAGCTCGCCGCCCGTGTCGCGCGAGCCCTCCGACCCGGCGGTGTCTACGCGATCCTCGACGCATTCCGTTCGCCTTCGGCGAAGGACGCGGGTCAAACCGGGGCCCTGCTCGACTTCTACTTCGCCCTGACCAGCCAGTCGGGCACCTGGTCCCCCGAGGAGATGTCCTCCTGGCAGCGGGCGGCGGGACTCAAGCCACTGCGTCCGATCCGCTTCCGCACCGTTCCAGGGCTCGGCATTCAGACGGCGAAGGCCGGACGCCGAACGGCTTGAGAGCGTGGTCGTGCCTCGCCGCTGTCGCGTTCGGTCTCAACGCGGCGTGGGAGCTGCTGCAGCTGCCGCTGTACGCCGGCGATCCTGGTGTCCTCGTGTGCCTCCTGGCCGCGCTCGACGATGCCTTGATCATCGTGGTCGTCGTCGTAGCCGCCACGGTCATCGGGCGCCGCTGGCCGGGCGCCTTCTGGCCGCTCCTGGTGGGTGCGCTCGCGGCGACCGCCGCCGTGATCGAGGTACGGGCGATCACCGGTGGACGGTGGGCGTACTCGGACGCGATGCCGACGCTGGGGCCGCTCGGCCTCTCGCCGCTGGTCCAGCTACCGATGCTGGGTACGCTCGCGACGCTCGCGGCCAGGCGGGTGGGCGCGCGCCGGAGCGGTCCGGGAGCTCACCCGCCCGGCGGACGCGCGGCCTGAGCGCCGGCCCTATACCCTCGCGCGGTAGGGCTCGCCTACACCCAGGACTCGAACCTGGAATCGCCGGTTTCGGAGACCTGTAACTTCTCCGACTCGCCATTGCTGAGTCCGTGGACTCGCGCCCTCGCCGGAAAGCAGGTAACCGTGATCCGAGCGCGACGCCGCTCCTGACGACCGGGAGCTCAGCAGCGAGCCGCCGCGCCCGCGCGACGCTGTCGCTTTATGCGAGGGAGCCGTCCGCGCCGCGCCTGAGTGCTCCTTCGCGCGAAGGCGGGGCCCGTCG
>JBBSNG010000091.1:0-8768 GCA_038232755.1 Solirubrobacterales bacterium
ACGACGGAGGATGTGCGAGAGGCCGGTCCCCGCCACGAGCAGCAGGCCGATGACCGGTCCGAGCCCGCCGAGGACCGCGCTGAGCGCAGCGCTGAGGTCGGACAGGCTCGGCGTGTTCGACCACGGCGCCGCGGTGTTGCGCGCCTGGAAGGCGAGGGTCGGCACCCACGGCAGCCACACGAGCAGGGCGCCGCCAAACGCGAGCACGCCGTCGAGCAGGACGGTCCGGCGCCGGTCGGGCCGGGAGCGCGCGATGGCCAGCCAGGCCAGCCCCGCGGCCGCGGTGAAGAACACCGTCCAGTTGTGGGTGTAGAGCATGAGCGCCAGCGCCCCGGCGAAGAGCACGGCGTACCGGCGATGGTCCAACACGAAGGCGTGCACGAACGCCGTACCGGCCACCAGCGCGAGCAGCACCATGAGCGAGTACATACGAGTCTCGTGCGAGTACGCGGTCAGGAAGGGGTTGAAGGCGAACAGCCCGGCCACGAACCAGCCGGCGCGCGCTCCGAACAGGCTCCAGCCGGCCCACAGCCCGACCGGGATGGCCGCGAGGGCGAAGAGCAGGGAGAGGACGTGCGTCGCCGCCTCGGACGTGCCGAACAAGGCCATCCACACATGCAGCATCAGGTAGTAGAGCGGCGGCGAGCCGTCGAGGCGCAGCGTCGCCGGAATGTCGGTGAACGGGAACGAGGAGATGCCGACCGAGAGCCCCTCGTCGATCCAGAATGCGCCGCCGATCCCGCGCGCGCGCAGGGCGAGCGAGACGAGGATCAGGGCGGCAACGAGCGCCGCGCTCGCGACCGGAGTCACGGGCAGGCGAGCGTCGGCCACCCGGGCGCGGGCGAGAGCGAGGGGGGCCATCCGCGCGCGAACGATAGAGCCTGTCGTCGTCACTGATTCCCGACGCTCACGGGCAGCGTGCCGAGACCGTCCACCCGCCCACTCGCGCGATCGGGCGCAGGCCCCCTGCGGTGGGCGCGGGAGCCGCGGCGTCGGGAGGCTGGAGGCCGGGCGGTCCGCGGAAGAAGACACCAGGCGCACGCGGCGCGATTCCGACCTGCCCAGTGGGCAGGCCCAGCGCCCAGGCCACCGCCGGAACCTGAAGCGCCGTGGCGTGAGGCTGGCCGCAGGCGAGCACGCGCTCTCGCCCGCCGGCCCGCGCGATGGCCTCGGGGAGGTCGTCGTCGAGCCGCGCTTCGCTGAGAACCTCGCGAGCATCGCCGGCGAGGTCGATCGCCGCGGGGATGGTGAGCACGGCGAAGACGGCGGCTAGGGCCAGGGCGACGCCGAGACGCGGGAGCCGTCCGGCGTGCTCGAGGCGACCGAACGCGGCGCGCGCGAACCACCCGAGTCCGACCCCGCCCACCACGCAGGTGAGCGCGAGCGGCACGGCCAGGTAGCGCGAGTTGCCGGCGTAGCCAAGCTCGGTCATGAGCGCCACGAGCGCGAACCACGCCGCCGCCGTTCCCGCGAGGACGAGCGTGACGCGGGCGAGCCCTGTCCCACCCGCAAGCGTCGTCGCCCGGGCACGAGTCCCTCGCGCTCGGGCCCCGGCAGTGTCGCCACCCCGACCACCGCTCGCGCCGAGGACCCCGACGACCAGCGCGGCCAGAACCCCGAGCTTGACCGGCCCCGGCACGAACCCCTGCGCGCGGTCGAGTACCGCGAGCGCGGGACGGTCGGCAAAGGCGAGGCTGAACAGCGTCGGGTCCTGGGCGCGGCTCGCGGCTCGCAGGGGGTCGCCGGCGCCCCACAGCTCGGGCCCGAGCCAGAGCACGGGCAGCAGAGCCATGAGCGCCGCAGCTAGCAGGCGCGCGCGCGGCTCGCGGACGAACACGTAGAGCGCGTAGAGCCCGAGGAAGGGCCAGGTCTCCGGCCGGAGAAGGCCGGCGGCGAACCCGAGCGCGAGCGCCTCTCGGCGCCGGCCGTCGAGGTGGCGGTCGACCGCCAGCAGCACCAGGGCGACGAGCAGCCCCTCGGAGTAGCCGATGGCCGAGCCGCGGAGGTAGCCGCCGGAGAGCGCCAGGCCGGCCGCGGCGAGCACTCCGGCGACGGCGCCTCCGAGGCGCCGTGCGAGCCGGAAGGCGGCCACGAGCCCGAGCAGCGCCCCAGCGCGGGCCACGACCAGCCACAGCTCCGGCGCCGCGTCGCCGAACAGGGAGAACGGCGTGGTGAACAAGACCGGCAACGGCTTCCACGAGGGTCCGAAGCGGGTGTCGAGCTCGAGGGCGGCGACCTCGCGGCCCCAGACGATCCACGCCCACGGGTCGTAGCTGGGCGTGGACGGAAGCAGCAGCGACAGGGCGGCCAGCGCGACACAGACGACCACGGCGCGCCCCAACCACGGCTGTGCGGGCCGGGAGTCGCGGGCAGCCCTGCCCCGGTCGGGCTCCTCGGCAGCGCTCGACGGCCGCCGGGCGCCGATGAGTGCGCTCAGATCCATGTCCGGTCCAAGTGTGGCGATCGTTCGGCTTCAGATCGGATGAAGCGGCGACCCGGGGGCGCGCTACGCTGCCGCGCGCGAACGATGGTGGAGGCCGATCCCATACCGCTGCCCATCCCGCACGAGGTCGAGCACGCGGCGTTCGTGCCCACTCCGCCGGGCGAGGACCGCCCGCCCGAACGCCGGTGGTGGGGGCGCCACCTGCACGAGCTGCGCTGGCAGGCCGAGCTCACCCGGCTGCTCGTCGACCCGGTCTACCGCGGCGTCGGGGTCCCGCCCGGCGACGGCTCCCCCGTGCTTCTCATTCCCGGCTTCCTGGCCGGGGACGAGTCGCTGCGCGTGCTCGCCGGCTGGCTCGAGCGGATCGGCTACGAGGCTCGCCGCTCGGGCATCCGGCTGAACGTCGACTGCTCCGACCGCGCCCTCGACCGGCTCGAGGCGAAGCTCGAGCGCATCCACCGTGAGACCGACCGCCCGACCGCCCTGATCGGCCACAGCCGCGGCGCTCACTTCGCCAAGGCGCTGGCCCACCGCCGGCCCGAGCTCGTGTCCCAGGCGATCTCGCTCGGCGCCGGGCTCGACACCCCGTTCGACATCAGCCTGCCCACTAAGGCCGCCGTGGCCGCCGTATCAGCCGTGCACCGCCGCACCACCGACCGTGCGACCCGTCACGGCTGCCTGACCGACACCTGCGGATGCCGCTTCGCGCTCGACTACGGCGCCCCCTTCCCCACGAGCGTGCCGCTGACCTCGATCTACTCGCGCGGCGACGGCGTGGTCTGGTGGGAGGCCTGCCTGGTCCCCTACGCGCGCTGTGTCGAGGTGACCGGCAGCCACGTTGGGCTGGCCTGCAACCGCAAGGCCTACCGGGCGATCGCCGAGACGCTCGCGAGCACCGGCGCGGCGGCGGTCGAGGGCGCCGACACGACCGCGGCCGGCGCCGGGCGCCAGCACACGGTCGCGGCCGCCCGCTAGCCCGCCAACTGGCGCGCGGGCTCGGGCCGTTCTGAGGTCTCGCCGACCGCGTCGGGCTGCTCGGCGATCACCGGCCCGTAGCCCGACGGGTCGAGTATGCCCTCCTCGAGCCACTCGTAGCGGCCGTCGAGCACGCCCATCGCCAGCTCGTAGTTGTCCTCGTCGTCGTTGAACCAGAGCGCCGTGAACAGCTCGTCGACGCGGCGGCGGGCCTGCTTGCAGAAGACGTCCGCGAGCTCCTTGGCCTGGTCGCCCCGCTCGGGGTGCTCGTTGGCGATCGTGTTCGCGTATACGACGGCCGACGAGATCGCGAACAGCTCGGCGCCGATGTCGACGATCCGACCGAGTCGCGCCTGCTTCTTCTCGAGCGCGGCCTGCCACCGGTTCATGAGGTAGAAGATCGAGCGGGCCAGCTTGCGCGAGTTGCGCTCCACGAAGCGCAGATGCTTGGCGAGGTCGTCGAACTCGCTGTACGAGCCCGGGGCCTGGCCTTTGCCGACGACCAGGCCCGGGAACCACTTCGAGTAGAAGGCGCCGGCCGCGATCGCTGCCTTGCCCTTGTCTTTGAGCTCGACGTCCGGCTCGAGGATGTCGCCGGCGACCTGGAGGTGCTGGTCGACCGCCTCGCGGGCGATCATCAGATGCATGATCTCGGTCGAGCCCTCGAAGATCCGGTTGATCCGCATGTCACGCATCGCCTGCTCGACGGGGATCGGCTTCTCGCCGCGTGCCTTGAGCGACTCGGCGGTCTCATAGCCGCGTCCGCCGCGAACCTGCATCAGCTCGTCGACGATCTGCCAGCCCAGCTCGGAGCCGAGCAGCTTCGCGATCGAGGCCTCGATGCGGATGTCGTTCTGCTTGTCGTCGGCCAGGCGGCTCGCCACGTCGAGCATGGCCTCGAGCCCGAAGGCGGTCGCCGCGATGAACGAGATCTTCTTGGCGACGGCCTCGTGCTTTCCGACCGGCTGACCCCATTGCACGCGCTCGGCGGCGTACTCGCGGGCGATCTTGGTCGCCCACTTGCCGGCGCCGACGCAGATCGCCGGCAGCGCCAGGCGACCGGTGTTGAGGGTCGAGAGCGCGATCTTCAGGCCCTGGCCCTCCTTGCCGATCAGGTTCTCGGCGGGGACGAAGACATCGTCGAGCAGGGTCACCGAGTTCTCGATGCCGCGCAGTCCCATGAACTGATTGCGGTTCTCGACGACGACGCCCTCGGTGTCGTAGGGAAGGATGAAGCACGAGATGCCGCCCTTGTGGCCCTCGCTCTTGGGCACCTGGGCCATGACGACGACCACGTCGGCGATCGCGCCGTTGGTCGCCCACAGCTTGCGACCGTTGAGCACGTAGCCCGAGCCGTCGCTCGTCGGCTCCGCGCTGGCGGCGAGCCGAGCCGGGTCCGAGCCCACGTCGGGCTCGGTCAGGAGGAAGGCGGAGACGTGGTCCTTGGCGACCTTGGGTAGCCACTCGCGCTTCTGGGCCTCGGAGCCGGCGAGGCGCAGCGGCTCGGCCACGCCGATCGACTGGTGGGCGGAGAGGAAGGTCGAGAGCGAGCCGTGGTAGGCGCCGGCCAGGGTGAGCGCCTGGTTGTAGGTGACCTGCGAGAGGCCGAGGCCGCCGTACTCCTCGGGCACCTTCATGCCGAGCGCGCCGAGCGCCTTGAGCCCGTCGATGACCTCGTCGGAGATCTTGGCCTCGCGCTCGAGCCGCATCGGGTCGACGTCGTTCTCGAGGAAGGTGCGCAGCTGCTCGAGGAAGCGCTCCCCCTTCTCCTGGTCCGCTCGATCGAGCTTGGGCTGGGGATGGATCAGGTCCAGGCGGAAGTTGCCCATGAAGAGCTCCTTGCAGAAGCTCGGCAGCTTCCACTCGCTCTCGCGGGCCTGTTCGGCTACGTCCCTTGCCTCTTTCTCCGATACCTGTGTGGCCACCGTACGCCTCCTGATCTAGTTGCCAATCCGCGCTGAGCGTCGCGACGTCCGAGCTCCCCGCTCGGGTCGCGTTACGCGCGTGCCCGGAGGTGGGATGATGGCAGGCGCATGCCCTACGCCCCCACAGGTCCCCGGCTCTTCTACGAGCGCCAGGGCAGCGGCGAGCCGCTGCGGTTCATAACCGGCGTCGTCATCTCCTCGGCGGTGTTCGAGCCCATCCTGCCGAGGTACGCCGAGCACATCGAGGTCATCACCTACGACAACCGCTGGTCTGCCCGCTCGCCCAAGCCGCTGCGACTGACCTCGGTTCCCGAGCTCGCCTCCGACGCCGCGGGCCTGCTCGACGCGCTCGAGATCGAGAGCGCCCACGTGTACGGACTCTCCATGGGCGCGATGATCGCCCAGGAGCTGGCGCTGCGCTTCCCCGAGAGGGTGCGCGGACTGGTGCTCGGGGGCGGCACGCCCGGCGGTCCGCGCGCGGTGCTGCCGTACCTGAGCGACCTGGGCAGCATCCTCGCCCACGCCGCGACCAACATGCCGCGCGAGAGCTTCCCGTGGATCGGCGCCTTCCTCTTCTCGGACGAGTTCCGCCGGGCGCACCCCGAGCGCGTCCGCGAGCTCGTACCCCTCTTCGTGCGCCACTTCTCGCCCCCGTGGGGGATCAACGCGCACTGGTGGGCGAGCGTCTTCCACGACACCGTCGCCCGGCTGGACCAGATCCAGGCGCCCACGCTCGTCATGCACGGCGACGAGGACGGCATGGCCCCCCTCGGTCTCGGAGAGCTCCTGGCCGAGCGGATCCCCGACGCCGAGCTCGCGCTCGTGCCGGGGGCGGGACACGCCTACCCGCTCGAGGCTCCCGAGGAGTCGCTGCGGATCTTTCTCGAGTGGTACGACGCCCACTCGCCGATCGCGGCCGGCGACCCCCGACGAGGGCTCACCGCTCGAGCCGAGCCGCTCACACGCGCGCTCGGCCTGCAGATCGGCGCGCTGAGGACGGGCCGGAGCCTGGCGGGCATGGGGCTCGACCTCGTACGCGGATCGAACGGACGTCGCGAGCTCGGCGCGGGCGGCCGCGAGCGCCCGCGGGCCCCCATCCGCCGCCGAGCTGCGGCCGCCGGCGCCTAGGAGCCGGCGCTGAGCTCGGCCTTACCGGCCACCACGTCGCCACCGTCCTGGACGAGCTTGGCCTCGACGTGCGCCACGCCGTCCTCGACCTCGCTGACCCGGCCTTGGACGCTCAGCTCCTTCTCGGGGAAGCCGGGTGCCTTGAACTCGACCGCAAGCCGCTTGAGGCGACGTGGATCCCCGTCACCGACCTCGCCCACCGCGCGCGCCATCACGGTCATCATGTAGAGGCCGTGCAGGATGTTGCTCGGCTGGCCGAGCGCCTTGGCGCTCTCGGGGTCGACGTGGATCGGGTTGAAGTCGCCCGAGGCGCCCGCGTAGCGGTGCGGCAGGAAGCGGTCGGGCAGGACCCGCAGGTCGGGGACGGGATCTCCGGTCTTCATCCTCATCAGCCTCCCACGACCATCATGGTCCAGGTCGCGTGCACGGTCTCATCGCCGCGGTCGTTGTGGGCGCGCGACTCGAAGGTGTAGGTCGCCTTCTTGCGGCCCTCCTGGACGTCGGCGAGCTCGGTCTCGGTCGTGATCACGTCGCCGGCGCACACCGGCGCCGACCAGCGGAAGTCCTGTCCGACGTGAAGCATCTTCGACAGGTCGATGCCGACCTCGGGGTCCTCGATCGCGGGCCACAGCGACCGGTGGGTGTAGACCACGGCGAACATGGGCGGCGCGACGAGATCTCGGAACCCGGCCTTGCGCGCGGCCTTGGCGTCGGTGTGGATCGCGTGGCGCTCCTGGACCGCCTCGACGAACTCCCTGATCTTCTCGCGGCCGACCTCGTAGTCGACCGCCGGCCAGCTCTTCTCCAAGGTCTCTCCCTCGTCGACCAGACTTGCGCAGGAGTGTACGGAGCGAAGCGTCGACCCGACCGCTGAGGGGCGATTAGACTCGGCGGTTCGAGGGCAGCGTTCAGGGGCGACGGGCGAACGCCGCTCGTTCAGCGAGGAGAGAGAAGAGAGGATCTATGGCCACGCGCGAGAGCACACGCAACGGGGCGGCCAGGAACGGTCGCCGGACGAATGGATCGAAGAACAGCGCGAGCAACGGGGCGAGCTCGAAGCCACGTGCCGGCGAGCGCCCCGCCGGCGAGGCGGTCGTGCAGGACGTGGCGCTCGGCTCGGGCCCGCGGACCCTCCCCGGCCTCGCGGCGGCGACGTTCGGCGCAAAGCTCGCGCTGCGCCCTCAGGCGCTGGCCAAGCGCGGACTCGGGCTCGCTGCGGAGCTCTCCAAGGTCGCGATCGGCAGCTCCGAGCTTCAGCCCGAGAAGGGCGACCGGCGCTTCAAGGACAAGGGGTGGAAGCTCAACCCCGCCTTCCGCCGCGTGCTTCAGAGCTACCTCGCCGCGGGGCAGGCTCTCGACGGGCTCGTCTCCGACGCCGAGCTCGACAAGCGCTCAGACGAGCGCGTGCGCTTCTTCACCTCGAACCTGATCGACGCGCTCGCGCCCTCGAACTTCCCGCTGCTCAACCCCACCGTGCTCAAGGCGGTGATCGACTCGGGCGGACTCAACTTCGTGCAGGGCGCCCGCCAGTTCGCCACCGACTTCAGCTCGCGGCCCCTCCTGCCCGCCTCGGTCGACCAGAGCCAGTTCGAGGTCGGCGAGGATCTCGCCGTCACCCCGGGCGCGGTCGTCTACCGCAACGAGGTCTTTGAGCTGATCCAGTACGACCCGAAGACCGACAAGGTGCGCGAGAAGCCGCTGTTGTTGGTCCCGCAGATGATCAACAAGTACTACATCATCGACCTCGCGCCCGGCCAGAGCGTGGTCGAGTGGGCGGTCGGGCAGGGTCAGCAGACGTTCTTGATCTCCTGGCGCAACCCGGGCGCCGAGCACTCAGACTGGAACTACGACACCTACTGCCGGGCGGTGCTCGACGCCCTCGATGCCGCCGAGGCGATCACCGGCTCGGACCAGACGCACATGATGGGTCTGTGCGCCGGCGGGACGATCGCCGCCATGGTCGCCGCCCATCTGGCCGCCACCGACCGCCAGGAGCGCCTAGCTGGCCTGACCCTCGCGGTCAACGTGCTCGACACCTCGAAGTCGACCAGCGCCGATGCCTTCCTCGACGAGGTCACCGGCGGCCTGGCGATGGTCGAGTCGGCGCGCAAGGGCTACCTGAGCGGCAAGAGCCTCGCCGAGATCTTCGCCTGGATGCGCCCCAACGACATGATCTGGGGCTACTGGGTCAACAACTACCTGCTGGGCCAGCCCCCGCCGGCCTGGGACATCCTCTACTGGAACTCCGACCAGACGAACATGCCCGCGGCCCTGCACCGGGACTTCGTCCAGCTCGG
>JBBSNG010000092.1:0-8701 GCA_038232755.1 Solirubrobacterales bacterium
CGTGGGCTGGCCAAGCGCAACGAGGGCTTCCACCTGCACGAGCAGCTGACCGGCGAGATGGGTCGCCTCACGCCCGAGGACCTCGACGACCTCTGTCCCGACTGGCGCGATCGTGAGACCTTCCTCTCGGGACCTGGAGAGATGATCGACGCGATGGTCGACCACTGGGAGCTCAACGGCGACTCCGAGCGCCTCTGGCTCGAGCGCTTCCAGAAGCAGATCGGCGGCGGCGACTCAGAGGGCGAGGGCGGCACGGTCAATTTCCTCAAGAGCAACGCCGAGGCGGAGGCCGAGCCGGGCACCCCGATCCTCGTCGCCGGCGAGGCGATCGGCCTCGAGCTCCCCTACGGCTGTCGCGAGGGCATCTGCCACACCTGTGTCGGCGAGCTCTGCTCGGGTCAGCTGCGCGACCTGCGCTCCGACGAGATCTACGGCCAGGAGGGCCAGATGATCCGCACCTGCCTCAGCGCGCCCGAGGGGCCCGTTGAGATCAATCTTTAGCAATCGAGGGAGGAACACGTATGCCTAGCCAGATCGAGAGTCCGCTCGCCCATCTGACCGACGAGCAGATCGAGGCCATCGGGCAGGAGTTCGACACTCTGCACTCCGAGGTCTTCGCCGACCTCGGCGACCGCGACGCCGCCTACATCCACGGGATCATCGGCCTCCAGCGCCGTCTCGTCCTGCTCGGGCGCGTTCTGCTGGCCGGCTCACAGTTCCGTCCGCTGTGGCTCGCCGGCACGGCGACGCTGTCGCTGGCCAAGATCCTCGAGAACATGGAGATCGGCCACAACGTCATGCACGGCCAGTGGGACTGGATGAACCATCCCGAGGTCAACTCGGTCAACTGGGACTGGGACACCGCCTCCTCCAAGGAGTCGTGGAAGCACTCCCACAACTACATCCACCACACCTTCACGAACATCCGCGGCAAGGACAAGGACCTCGGCTACGAGATCATGCGGATCGATCCGCACCAGTCCTGGAACCCGGTCTACCTGTTCCAGCCGCTCTACAACCTGGCCCTGATGTTCCTGTTCGAGTGGGGCGTCGCCGTCCACGACATGGACGTCGAGGCGATCCGCGCGGGCGAGAAGGAGCTCTCAGAGGTCAAGAAGGACCTCGTGAACATCTGGGGCAAGGCGCGCACCCAGGTCACCAAGGACTACATCGCCTGGCCGCTGGCCAGCGCGGCGGTCGCGGCGTCGGTCGAGGCGATCCGGCTGGTGGCCGGGCTCGACCCCGACGATCTGCGGCCCTCGAAGCGCACGCGGACCGAGCGCGCCAAGCGGCGCATCGGCCACGCGCGCGCCAAGGCGAAGGGCCGCCCGCTCGCCGACCACAGCGCCCCGGCGCTGCTGAGCGGGCTCGTGACCGGCTCGTTCGAGCGCGGCCGCACGGCGTTCGATCCCGCCGCTCTGCGCCCGGGAAGGAAGGCAAAGGCGCGTCGCAAGGTCAAGCAGGCCTGGGGCAAGGCCGCGCCTCGGCCGGTGCGCACCGAGCTCGCGCAGCCGCTGATGACCGCGCGTCGGGCGTACAAGGCGACAGTGTGGGCGAATGTCGTGGCCAACATCGTCCGCAACGTGTGGTCGCACTCGATCATCTTCTGCGGCCACTTCCCGGACCAGACCTACACGTTCAGCCAGAGCGAGGTCGAGAACGAGACCAAGGGTGCGACCTACGTCCGCCAGCTCGCGGGCGCGGCCAACATCGAGGGCGGGCCGCTCTTCCACGTGATCAGCGGCAACCTCGGCTACCAGGTCGAGCACCATCTCTACCCCGACATGCCGAGCACGCGCTACGGCGAGATCGCCCCGCGCGTGCGCGAGATCTGCGAGCGCTACGAGCTGCCCTACAACACCGGCCCGTTCTCGCAGCAGCTCTACATGGTCCACCGCACGATCGCCCGCCTCGCCTTCCCGGGGGGTAAGCCGCGGTCCAAGCCGGGGCCCTACCACCGCGAGGACTTCGCCGAGCACGACGTCGCGGCGCCGGTGGCCGCGTAGGCGCGCTCGCGGGCCCGCCGGCCGAGCCGGCGCTGCGAGCCGGCGGGCTGTTTCACGGCGCGGGTCCGAGGCAGGACGCGGTAATGGGTCACAGACGCTGCGGCGGGCGACAGCCATACTCGGTCTGGATGAGCCCCTTGCGCGACAACCGCTTTCGCTTCCTGCCGGCGCTGCGCTCACCGCGACGCCGTCGGCCCAGGGTCTTGAGCATCGCCGGCCGCCGGAGCCGGCGGGGCCGGCTGCTCAGGGCGCTCGGCTCTCGCTGAGCGACCGCGCAGAGCCGGAGAGGGGACTCGAACCCCTGACCTACGCTTTACAAGAGCGTTGCTCTACCAGCTGAGCTACTCCGGCGCTCGTCGAGTCTAGGCACCACCCAGTCGCCCGCGAGCGACACCCCGCCGTCCGTCAGTAGGACGCCCCGGCAGCGCCGACCGCCGCTTCTATGTCGCCGTATCCGTTCGAGGACACTTCGACCTCGGGCGGCTCGGCGTGGCGCTCGGCGTTCAGGCGCGCCTCGAGCAGGCCGACCACGACCCCGAAGATCGCGTGGCGCCACGTCGCCTGGGCGAAGGCGCGGCCGTTGCCGCCGAGGTTCTCGAGCTCGTTTCGCGCCGGATGGAAGCGATCGGCGACCGCTCCGAGCGGGAACAGCCCGACGTGCTCGACCTGGGCGGCGAGCAGCCCCCGCACGACCGGCGGCCCGGGCAGGAAGGGGCGGATCTGCGCGTACACGGCTCCGAAGAGGGCTCCGTTGGCCACGTGCAGCGCGGCGCCCGCCACCGGCCACGCCGGCCCCCGCGTGATCAGCTTCCCGAGCAACTCGACGTCGTCGTAGGCGGAGCCGCCGATGCGCTTGTCGAGCGGCTGCTGCGCCGCCCACAGCCCGGCCGCGACGCCTCCCGCCAGGGCTCCGTTCAGGCTCCTGCGCAGATCCATCGCGGCCACCCTAGCGCGGCCCCGTCCGCGGCGCGAGCGCGGGGGCGCAAAGAGGGCACAGGCCGTGCCGGGGCCCGGCTCGGCGGGGTAACCGGATCTTCACCAGGGTGTACCTAGCTGCGTGGGTCGAGCGGGGGAGACCTTGCCGCTCGTGGTGCGCCTCGCCCACGCGACCGCCATGCCGCCCGTCACCGAACAGCCCTCGCCGTCCCTGCGCCCCCCTGCGTCGGGTTCTGCGCCTCGGTCTTCGAGTCGCCCCGATGGCGCCGCCCGCACCGACGCCTCCGCCCTCGACCGCCACCATGAGCGCATCCGTCGCCGTGGCGTCAACAAGCTCGTCCTGCTGCTCGCCCACCTGACCCTCCGTCCGGCCATCCTCCTCTGGTTCCGTCTGAGCCGTACCGGCCGCGAGCACATTCCCCGCCGCGGCGCCGTGCTCCTGGCCTCGAACCACCGCAGCTTTCTCGATCCGTGGCTGGTCGCCGTGTGCGGGCGTCGCCCGGTCTACTTCATGGCCAAGCGCGAGCTGTTCGCCAACCGTCTCCAGGGGTGGCTGCTCAACGCCCTCGGGGCCTTTCCGGTCCGCCGTGGCGAGTCCGACGAGGCCGCGACCGAGACCGCTCGCCTGCTGCTCGAGCGCGGCGAGGCGGTGGTGATCTTTCCCGAGGGCGCCCGCACCCGCTCGGGTTCGCTGCGCCGCCCCAGGCGCGGCATCGGCCGACTGGCGCTCGAGACCGGCGCCCCGGTCGTGCCGATCGCCGTGCTCGGCTCGGAGCGCGCGCGCCGCGGCTGGCGGGTCCGACCGGTCAAGATCAGCGTGCGCTGCGGGCGCCCGCTGACCTTCCCGCGCGTCGAGCGTCCCTCGCCGCGCCTCGCGGCCGAGGTGACCGAGCGGATCTGGCCGTGTGTCGAGCTCCAGTGGGAGTGGCTCGGAGGCCTGCCGCCACTGCGCACCGCCGCCGTAGTGGGCGCCGGCGCGATGGGGACCGCCTTCGCCGCGCTGCTCGCGCGCGCCGGGCTCGACGTCCAGCTCGGCTGCCGGCGCCCGGATCACGCTGCTCGCATCCGCGCCGAGGGCCGCAACGCCGACTACCTCCCCGACGTCGAGCTGCCCCCCGCCCTGCGCGTCGCCACCGTGCCGGAGATCGAGTTCGGCGGGATCGACCTGGTGATCCTCGCGGTGCCCTCGCGCGATCTGCCGCAGGTCATGGCCGCGCTCGGCGCTCGCATCGGCGATCGCAGCGCAGTGCTCGTGCTCGCCAAGGGCCTCGTCGCTCCGCTCGCCACGCGCCCGACCTCCTACGTCGAGGCGCGCGTGGCGGCGCGCGCCGTCGCCTTTCTCGGCGGGCCCGCGCACGCCGGCGAGGCGGTCGAGAGTGGAGCCTCGGTGGTGCTCGCCGCAGCGGACGACGACCTGCTCCCCCAGCTCGCCGAGGTCCTCGAGCGGGCGGGACTCGAGGTCGAGCGGACCGACGACGTCGCCGGAGCGGAGCTCGGCGCGTGTGCCAAGAACGCGGCCACGCTGGCCGCTTCGGTGGCCGCCTCGGTGAGCAACAACGCCGCCGGTGCCGCCGCCGGTCGGGTGTTCGCCGAATGCTTCGAGCTCGCCCTCGCCGAGGGTGCTCGCCCGGCCACGCTGGCCGGCCTCGCCGGGGTCGGCGACCTCGTCGGGACGGTGCTCGCCTCCGGCAGCCGCAACCGCCGGGCCGGAGAGCTTCTGGCCGGCGGGATGGCGGCCGAGCAGGTACCGGGTGCGCTCGGCTGCGCGGCCGAGGCCCTCGACGCCGTTCCCCTGCTCGTGGACGCGCTCGGCGCCGCCGGAATCGACTGCCCCGCCACCGGCGGCCTGTCCGACCTGATCGCCGGCGCGACGAGCGCGGAGCGATGGCTCGACCAGCTCTCGGGAGCGTCCGGCGAGGAAGATCGGCGCGTCGCCTGAGACCCTCGGGGGGTAGGCTCGGCGGGTGGAGCAGGTCGCCGACACCGCGGAGCTCGACGCCGAGTTCACAGCTCTTTATCGCGCCCACCTGCGTGACGTCTACAGCTATGCGTATTACCGGATCGGCAATCACCACGACGCCGAGGACCTCACCGAGCAGACCTTCCTCCAGGCCTGGCGTCACTTCGCGCGCGCCCGCAGCGAGTCCGACGGCCGGCCGCTGCGTCCGTGGCTCATCCGCATCGCCCACAACCTGGCGGCGAACTACTACCGCGATCGGGCGCGGCGCCCGCAGAGCCCGCTCGAGGACGCGGACGTGGTCTCCGCGCCGCACGAGACCGAGCAGCTCGTCGAGGGCCGCGAGGAGCTGCGCGACGTACTCGACGGTGTGGCCTCGCTGCCCGACGACCGCCGCGAGGCCCTGATCATGCGCTTCGCCCTCGGGATGGACAACCGTGAGATCGCGCGGGCGCTGGGGCGCTCGGAGGGAGCGACGAAGGTGCTGCTGCACCGCGCGATCAAGCAGCTCGAGGGAGCGCTGGGCGCCCGTGGCTGAGCTGAGCGACACCGAGCGCCTGCTGCGCTTCGCGCTCGCGCCGGTCGAGCCGCCCCGCGACCTCGGCGAACGTCTCGAGCACCGGCTCACGCAGGTGGCCGGCGCCGCCGCCGAGGAGCTGGGCGACTGGGAGCTCGGCGCCATGCGCGATCCCCGCAACTGGGTCCGTCCCGTGGCGGCGGTGGCGGTCGGGGGAGCGGCAGCCGGAGCGCTGGTGCTCGTGCGCGCCCGGGCTCACCGCCGTCCGGCGCCGGGCGAGCTGCGCCCAGGCGGCCTCAAGGCGCTCGATCGCGGCACGCGCGACGTGGCGCGCGGCCTGCGCCGGCGCTTCTGACCGCTGAGCGGCCTGTAGGGCTCGGCGGGCTGGCCCGGGCGCGACGGACCACCCGGATGACGCTGTGGCGCGGTCCGTCCTGTGCCAGCACGTCCGAGAAGGGCCCGCGTCGCCTCTATCGTCTTGTCCGTGGCCACCTGTTATCGCCATCCCGACCGCGAGACCGGGGTGTCCTGCTCGAACTGCGAGCGACCGATCTGCCCCGATTGCATGACCACGACCTCGGTGGGGATGCGCTGCCCCGAGTGCGCGCGCGACCGCACGCAGGTACGCACGGTGCAGTCGCTCGAGCGTCAGCCGACGCTCACCTACGCGCTGATCGGGGTCAACGTGCTGGTCGGCGTTGCCGCCTACCTGAGCGCCGCCAGCGGGATCTCCTTTGGCGGTGACTCGCTCCGCGGTGCGCTCGCGGTCTCGCAGGTCGATATCGCCTCGGGCGAGGTGTGGCGGCTGGTGACCGCGGGCTTCGTCCACGCCGGCACGCTCCACCTGGCCTTCAACATGTTCGCCCTCTACGTCCTCGGCGGGTTGCTCGAGCCGGCGATCGGCAAGCTCCGCTTCGCGCTCATCTACTTCGTGTCACTGCTGGCCGGCTCGTTCGGAGCGCTGCTGCTGACCGCGCCGAACGTGCCCACGGTCGGGGCCTCGGGCGCGGTCTTCGGCATCATGGGCGCGGCCATCGTCGTCATGCGCAACCGGGGCATCAACCCGATGGAGAGCGGCCTCGGCCTGTGGCTCGGGCTCAACCTGGCCATCACCTTCCTCATCCCGGGCATCTCCATCGGGGGCCACATCGGCGGGCTCGTCGGGGGGACGCTCGCGGCGCTGTTGATGTTCGAGGTCGGCGACCGCTTCCGCGTGCCGGCGATCGTGCCGGCGGCCGCGGTGGCGCTGCTCGGCGGGCTGGCCGTCGTCGGCTCGCTGGCGATCTCGCTGGGGTAGGCAACGCCGGACGCCTTGCGGTCCGCTACCCGCCGTGATCGAGGCGCACGGCGAGCGACGCCGCCCTCATCCGGCGGCCGGCGTAGCGAGCTCGATCGCCACGAAGCGCCCCGGCGCAGGCGCCTCGACCCGGTCCGGGTGCAGCACGTGGGCGAGCAGCTCGACGCCCTCCACCAGCCGGGGCCCGGGGCGCGAGAAGTAGGAGCTCGCGTCCACCGCCACGACCCGGTCGGCGCCGATGCGGGCGAGCACCCCGGCATGCTCACGGGCCTCGACGGCGGAACGCTCCGCGTCGTAGCCACACGGCATGGCCACCGCGACCTGGGGCGCCGTCGCGGCGATCTCCTCGGGCTCGGCGGTCCGCGAGCGCTCGCCGGGCATGCCGAGCAGGTCCTCGCCGCCTGCGAGCTCGATCATCTGAGGGACCCAGTGCCCCCCGATGAAGACCGGATCGAGCCACTCGAGCGCGGCCACGCGGGGTCGCTCGGTTCCGGCCACCGCGATGGTGACTCGGTCGAGCCGCGCCCCGGCCTCGGTCCGCAGCCGCTCCCCCGCCTCGGGCACGTGCGCGGCGCGCGCCAGCTCGTCGGCGCCCGCAAGCACCTCCCCGAGGGTGGCCGGATCGAGGGAGAGCACCTGAGGGTGGCCCGGCAGCTCGTCGGCCACCGCGCGCACGTCGTCGACGGAGACCGCACAAACCGCGCAGACCGCCTGGGTGACGATCAGGTCGGGCTCGAGCTCGCGCAGGAGCTCGGCGTCGAGCTCGTAGAGGGGCTCGCCGCGCTCGGTGCGCTCGCGCACGGCTCGGTCGATCTCGGCCGCGGAGAGACCCTTCGAGATGACGGTGCGCGTAAGGTGCGGCGAGCGCTCCGCCGCCTCCGCGGGAAAGTCGCACTCGTGGGTGACGCCGACGATGTCGTCGCCCAGCCCGAGCGCGAACAGCATCTCGGTGGCGGAGGGGACGAGGCTGGCGATCCGCACGAGAGGAACGATAGATGGCACTCATGGCCGCTGACGAGATTCACCGGCGCATCGAAGAGGTCGAGGGCTGGGAGCGCTCCGGCAACTCGATCCGCAAGCAGTTCACGCTCGACGACTTCGTGGGGTCGGTCCGCTTCGTGGACAGCCTAGTCGAGCCGGCCGAGGAGATGGGCCACCATCCCGACCTCGAGATCTCCTGGAACACGGTCACGGTCAAGCTCTCGACCCACTCCGAGGGCGGCCTGACCGAGGCCGACTTCGAGCTCGCGGAGAGGATCGACGCGCTCGCCTGAGGCGGCACCGTCGGCCCGGGGGACGTGTCGCGGGCCTCTGGTACCTTCCGCAGGGTCTGAGCATGAGCGACGACGACCCTCGAAGTAGCGCCGGTAGTGGGCCGGGCACGTGACCAGCGTGCTCTTTGTGCTCGCCCTGATCGCGCTCGTCGCGGTCAACGGGTTGTTCGTCGCGGCCGAGTTCGCGCTCGTGCGCGCGCGCAAGGATCGGATGGAGGCCCTGGTCGAGGAGGGCCGGCGGGGCGCAACCCTCGCGCTGCGTCAGATCGAGCGCATCGACGAGTACCTCTCCGCGTGCCAGGTGGGGATCACGCTGGCGTCGATCGCGATCGGCTTCCTCGGCGAGCGAGCGATCGGCGACCAGCTCTCGCAGGCCTTCGAAGGGGTGCTCGGCGGGGTCGCCGGCGGCATCCTCGGCTTCCTGATCGCCTACTTCGTCACCACCTTCGCCCACATCACGATCGGCGAGCAGGTGCCGAAGATCTACGCCATCACCCACGCCGAGGCCACCGCTCGCGTGATCGCGCGGACGCTCGAGCTCTTCCGGGTAGCGGCCAGGCCGTTCATCTGGCTCGTCAACGTGTCCTCGAACGCGATGCTGCGGGTCGTTGGCGTCAACGCGCAGGCCGAGTTCGACGAGCCGGCCGATCAGGAGGAGGTGAAGATGCTGATCGCGCGCGGTATGCAGGGCGGCACGCTCGACCCCGGCGAGGC
>JBBSNG010000093.1:0-8578 GCA_038232755.1 Solirubrobacterales bacterium
CGCTCGACCGCGTCCATGGAGAGCGTGCGGATGGTGTCGACGCAGAGCTCCTCGAGCTCGCCCTCGCGTGTCTCGGTCGCCACGGCGCCACCCTCTGCGTCGATCGCTCTCGCCACGGCCGTCAGTATGGCGCTCGGGCGGCTCCCTCGCCGGCGGGCCGGAAGCGGCCCTCGCGTTAGACTGCCGCGCTCATGGACCGACGGCTCGCGCTCAAGAACATCCGTACCGGCCTGATCGCCGGCACGGTCGCGCTCGTCATGCTCGCCGCCTCGTTCATCGCCGCCTTCGTCTATTGAGCACTCCCGCCGCGAACGACCACGAGCAACTGCGCTCGGGCTCGCCGCCCGCGGCGTCGGAGGACATCCACCTCCCCCCTCCGACCTACCTGCCGATCATCGTGGCGAGCGCGGTGACGCTCGCACTCGTCGGCATCCTCATCTCGACGCTGCTGTTCGCGGCGGGCATGATCGTCCTCGTGATCGCGACGGTCGCCTGGATCCGCGCCGCGCGCGCGGAGATAGCCGAGCTGCCGCTCGAGCACGGCTGACCTGAGGCTCGCCGCTCGGGTGCCGCGCCGGCTCGTCGCCCACGCCGGGTAGATCCGTTTGCCCGCCCTTTCCGTACACAGGACATGGGCAGTCGGCCGGCCACCCTCGAGCGTCGCTGGAGCCTCTACGAGGAGGCCTCCGAGATCATCGACCGCGAGTACGACCGCGAGCTCGAGCTCGAGGACGTCGCGCGCCGGATCGCCACCTCCCGCCGTCAGCTTCAGCGTGCCTTTGCCGAGGCCGGCGGCACCAGCTTCCGCTCCTATCTCGCCGCGGTGCGCATGAGCCGCGCCCTCGAGCTCCTCGAGAGCGGGGCCGTCCCCGTGCGCGAGGTGGCGCAGACCGTCGGCTACCGCCAGCCCGCCCAGTTCGCCAAGGCCTTCCGGCGCCACCACGGTGCGTCGCCGTCCGCCTTCCGGCGCTTGAAGGGCGCGGCCGCGACGCGGGGCTCGCCCCAGCCTCTGGCTGCCTACTAGTAGGCGGACGAGCGCCGGCCCGGGCCGCGGGCGGAAACGGGCGCCGGAGCGCCGATCCTCCGACGTCCGCGTCATTTACACTCCCGGGCCGCCCATGGCCGAGGAGAAGACCGAAACCGGCGCACGCAGCCGCCCCGAGGACCGGGCGGCCCCCGGCAAGGGCACGGGTCACCCGATCGGGCGCATGTTCCTGATCGGGTCGATCGCCTCGGCGATCGGCGTCGCCGGAGTCCTGCTCATCGACTGGTTCCCGGTCCAGGCCTCGGCCGGTGCCGAGGACGTGGACCTGCTCTACGACGTGACGCTGATCGTCGCCATCCCCATCTTCGTGCTGGTCATGGCGGTGGCGATCTACAGCGTCGTGCGCTTCCGCGCGCGGCCCGGCGACATGCGCGACGGCGCGCCGATCCACGGCAACGCGCGGCTCGAGGTCGTCTGGGTGGCGATCCCGGCCGTCATCGTCTGCGGCCTGGCCGCGTACGCATGGGTCGTGCTCGACGAGATCGAGGCTCGCGAGCCCGACTCGCTCCAGGTCAGCGTGCGGGCGCAGCAGTTCGCATGGTCCTTCCAGTACCCCCAACCGGGGGGGCGACCGGTCGAGTCGGAGGAGCTCGTGCTCCCCGCGGGCCGGCAGGTGAACTTCACCATCAACGCAGTCGACGTGATCCACTCGATGTGGATACCGGCATTCCGGATCAAACAGGACGCGGTCCCGGGGATACAGACCGAGACCCGCGCGGTCCCGATCCGGGCCGGGCGCTACGACGTGATCTGCACCGAGCTGTGCGGAGCCGGGCACTCCACCATGCGCCAGAACGTGCGCGTGCTGCCGCCCTCGGAGTTCGACCGCTGGCTCGCCGGCCAGCGCGGCGCCGCCGGCGCATCGGGGGGAGCGGCCGCGCGGACCGAGACCGGAGCCCAGACCGGCGCGCGCACGCCGCTCCAGGTCGGAGCGCAGGGGTAAGATGGCGCCCGCGATGGCAGGCACGCGCTCATGACGACGGTCGGCAGGTTCAGGGCCCCGGGGTGGTGGCGCGCCCTGCTCTACATGCCGATCGGGGTGGCCCTCAGCCTCGGGCTCGTGGTCGGGACCCGCGCGTTGATCGGCAAGCCCGAGATCTTCGACGGCGCCGCGATCACCACGGTCGCGTTGTTCATCGTCCCGTTCGCCTTCCTGATCGGGATCGGCTGCTTCGACTACTGGTTCCGCTGGGCCTCGGGCGCGCCCACCGTGCCCGAGGACCACTCCGGCCACGGCGCCGACTCGTGGCGCGACTACTTCCGGGTCAACACCGATCACAAGGTGATCGGGATCCAGTACATCTGCACCACCTTCGTCTTCTTCATCCTCGGCGGGCTGATGGCGATGCTGATCCGGATGGAGCTGCTCGCCCCCGGGCGCCAGCTCGTGGACCCGAACACCTACAACAGCCTGTTCTCGGTCCACGCCTCGCTGATGATCTTCCTGTTCATCATCCCGGTCTTCGCGGGAATCGCCAACTACGTCATACCGCTGATGATCGGCGCGCCGGACATGGCCTTCCCGCGTCTCAATGCTCTCTCCTTCTGGCTGCTCCCGGTTGCCGGCGTGATGATGCTCGCGAGCTACCTAGCCCCGGGAGGAGCCTTCGCCACCGGCTGGACGGCCTACGCGCCGCTTTCAACCGAGATGCCGCTCGGCCAGAACTTCTTCACCATCGCCGTCCAGTTCGCGGGCGCGTCGTCGATCGCCACCGCGCTCAACTTCCTCGTGACCATCATCACCATGCGCGCGCCCGGCATGACCTTCTTCCGCATGCCGCTGCTGGTATGGGCCAACTTCTCGACCTCGCTGCTCGTGGTCATCGCCACGCCCTTCATCGCCGGCTCGCAGTTCATGGTCCTGCTCGACCGCGCCATCGGCGCCGACTTCTTCAACCCGGGTGGGAACGGCGACGTGCTGATGTACCAGCACATCTTCTGGTTCTACTCCCATCCCGCCGTCTACATCATGATGCTGCCGGGCTTCGGGATCGTCTCCGAGGTGGTCACGGCGAACGCGCGCAAGCCGATCTTCGGCTACCGGATGATGGCCTTCTCGCTGCTGGCGATCGTCGTGCTCGGCTTCACGGTTTGGGCGCACCACATGTTCGTCTCGGGGATGTTCTCGTGGCTGCGCATCCCGATGATGATCACCACCCTGCTAATCGCCGTTCCGACCGGGATCAAGATCTTCTCGTGGCTCGCCACCCTATGGCGTGGGGTCATCCACCTCACCACGCCGATGCTGTTCGCGCTCGGTTTCATCACCATGTTCACCCTGGGCGGGATCAGCGGGATCATGCTCGGGATGATCCCCGTGGTCATCCACGTGTCCGACAGCTACTTCGTCGTGGCCCACATCCACTACGTGCTGTTCGGCGGCAGCGTGTTCACGATCTTCGCGGGGATCTACTTCTGGTTCCCGAAGATGACGGGCCGGATGTACGACGAGACGCTCGGCAAGCTGCACTTCTGGCTCTCGTTCGTCTTCTTCAACCTGACCTTCGGGCCGATGCACCTCGTCGGGATCGACGGCATGCCCCGCCGCGTCGCCGACTACGCCGACCAGTTCGCGACACTCAACGCGATCATCTCGGTCTCGAGCTTCCTGTTCGGCCTCTCGTTCCTGATCTTCCTCTACAACATGATCGCCAGCTGGCGCTTCGGCCCGGCCGCGGAGGCCAACCCGTGGCGGGCCAAGACGCTCGAGTGGCAGGTCACCTCACCTCCGCCCAGGTTCAACTTCGACGAGATCCCCACCATCGTCGGCGGGCCGTACGAGTACGGCGTGCCGGGCGCGGTGCACGGCGTGTTCAGGGAGAAGTCCAAGGCGGTGCCCGTGGGGGCCTCCGCAGGGATGCGCGGCGAGTGACGCTGCGCGGTACGCCTGTGCCGAGCAGGGGCCGCCCGTGAGCGACAGCGCCCCCACCGCCAAGGCGCCTGAGCGCATCCTCGTGGTCGCCAACGAGACCGTGGGCGGACGCCCGCTGATCGAGGCGGTCAAGGATCACGCGGACCGCGGGACGATCGCTGCGCGGGTCGTGTGCCCGCAGAACCGGCCGAAGCACGGCCTTGTGGTCCGCGACGACTCGGTCCGGATGGCCGCGGAGAACCGGCTCGAGCTCACGCTCGCGCAGCTGCGCGAGGCGGGCATAGAGGCCACCGGGGAGGTCATGGACCCCGACCCCTACTCGGCGGTCATGGACGCCCTCGCCGACGGGCCGGCGGACTGCCTGATCGTCTCGACCCATCCGCAGACCAAGTCGGGCTGGTTGCGGCGAAGCCTCGTCGACCGACTGCGCGATGACACCGGCCTACCCGTCGAGCACATCGTCGTCGACCTCGAGGCCGAGCGCGAGCACTCGGTGCGTACGCTCGTCGTGGCCAACCAGACCATGGGCGGCGAGGCGCTGCTCGACGTGCTGAAGGCGAAGGCGGCCGAGGAGCGCCACAGCTTCATCGTCATCACCCCGTACTCGAGCGAAGGTCCCGACGACGGGCCCCGCCGACTCGCCTCGACGCTCGAGCGCCTGATGGACGCGAAGCTCGAGGCGGTCGGCCAGGTGATGGATCCCGACCCCTACACGGCGGTTCAGAACGCGCTCCAGTACTACTCCATCGACGAAATAGTTATCTCCACGCTGCCGGAGACGCGCTCGGGCTGGCTGCGCAACGACCTCATCGAGCGGGTCCGTTCCTCCACCGACCGGCCCGTCGAGCACGTCGTCGTCGAACCCGCACCAGAGGAGGCGAGCGCCTGATGGAGACGAGCTCCGCCGCGCTCGGCTACGCCCCGCTGCGCGACCCCGCCGGGCCCGTCCACGACGAGCACGGCCCGCCCGAGGCCAACCGCTCCTCCCGGGTCGACGCGCAGTTCCTCGGGATGCTGCTGTTCATCATCTCGGAGGTGATGCTCTTCGGAGCGTTCTTCACCGCGTACTTCTTCATCCGGGTCGTGGGCGGTGCCGAGTGGCCGGCGCAGGGCACGGAGCTCCCCGTGGCCATCGCCGGGGTCAACACGGCGATCCTCATCTCGTCCAGCTTCACCATGCACTGGGCGCTCGAGTCGGCCAAGGCCGAGAATCGAGCCGGGATGCGGGTCGGCCTGCTCCTCACCCTGCTGCTGGGTGCGACCTTCCTCTGCATCCAGATCAACGAGTACGTGCACCTCGACTTCGGGCCGGCCAGCAGCGCCCAGGGCACGATCTTCTACGGCCTGACCGGACTCCACGGCGCACACGTGGCCGTCGGCCTCCTGCTGCTGCTGTTCGCGACCATCCGCGCCTTTCGCGGTCATTTCTCGCCCACCGAGCACCGCGGCGTCGAGGTCCCCGGCATCTACTGGCACTTCGTCGACGTGATGTGGATCGTCGTGTTCGCGACGATCTACATCCTCTGAACCGCCGCCGCGCCCGCGGGCGGTCGAAGCTCGTGCTCAACCCGCTGCGCTCGGAGTCCGACGCCTTCCGCTTCCTCGTCTACGTCGGGGTGCTCGTCGCCCTGATCGTCGGCATCGTGCTGCTCGTGCGGGCGCTCTGAGGGGAGCGACGCGTGCGCCGGCACGCGAGCAACCAAGGACTCTCCTCAGCGCCGGTTCACGGGAGCCTCAGCGTCCGACGCGGAGGAGGTAGTCGGTAAGCGCCTTGGTCTGCTCGGGCGTGAGCTGGTCGCCGTAGTTCTGCGGCATGACCCCTGCGGCGAAGCCCGGCGCGATGATCGCGTTGGGGTTGATGATCGACTCGCTCACGTACTGCTCGGGCGGAACGCCCCGCTGGCGCTGCGCAGCCGTGGCGGCGATCCCCTCGAGGGTCGGCCCGATGTTCCCGTTGGACCCGGCGGCGGCGAGCACGTGACAGCCGCCGCAGCCCGCCGCGGTGAAGATCTGCTCGCCGTCGGTGGCACCGGCCAGGCCCGCGGTCGCGAGCGCGCCCTGATCATCGCCGCCGAGGCCGGCGACGCGGCCGATGTAGGCCGCGACGTCGCGCGCGTCGTCGCCCTCGACGAGATCGGCGGGCATGGTGCTTCCCCGCCCCGGGTAGGCGATCTGGTCCTGGGTCACGCCGGCGATGGTGCCCGAGCCGAGGCCGTCATCGCGTGCGGGGCCGAACGCCTCGTCGAGGTTAGGGCCCTGCCTGCCGGCCGTGCCGGCGCGGTCGAGGATGTGGCACGAGCCGCACTTCTGGACGAACTGGGCCTTGCCGTTGACGACGTCGGCCGTGCCGGCGCGCGAGCCGCAACCGGAGCCGGCCAGCGCGAGCAACGCGAGCGCCGCGAGCGCGGCCACAAGCGCGGCCGGCCGTCGTGCCGGGGTCCTCGGGCTCGTCGCGGCGGGGCTCAAAGCGGGCGAAAGATTACCCGTTCGCGGGGCGGATCGCCGCTGGAGGCGCGCCAGGCTCGATGAGTTGGTCGAGGCGGCCCTCGGCGGCGGCGATGACGCCCTCAGCCACCCCCTCCCAGCCGAAGCGCGAGCGGGCCCGGGCGGCGAGCGCCGCGCTCGCCCGCGCGCGCTGGGGGGCCTCGAGGCCGAGCCAGCCGACCAGCTTGGCGGCGATCTCCTCGACCGCACCCGGGCCGCGGGTGAAGGAGAGCAGCGGGCGGATCCGCTCGTCGACGGCCTCGCTCAGTGCCGCGGTGACCTCGGCCAGGCCGGAGTGGGCGGCCGAGAGGGTGAGGGCGCCACAGGCGGCGGCCTCGGCGGCCACCATGCCGAAGGCCTCGGGGAAGGTGCTCGGCACGACCTGGGCCTCGAGCGCGGGCAGCAGATCGGCGAGGTCGTCGTGGTCGAGGCGCCCGGTGAGGCGGACCTCGGGCGCGGCGGCGCGTGCGCTCGCGCGGTAGGCCTCGCGCTCGGATCCCGCGAGCCCGTCGAGAAAGGCGGCGAGGTAGGAGAGCTCCGCGCGCGGGCCGCCCTCGAGCTCGCGCCCCGCCGCAGCGATCGCGCGCGCAGCTTCGAGATCGCCTTCGCCGAGAGCGGAGAGCAGGCGCAGGAGACCGTCGCGATAGGCCCCGAAGCCGACGACCACGAGGCGGGCCTCGGGCACCGCGCGGACTACCAGCGGCCAGGCCGCGAGCAGCAGGTCGACGCCCTTGGAGACGATGAGCTTGCCCACGTAGCCGACGATGCGGTGTTGGCTGGGATCGAGCGAGCGCAGGGCCTCGGCCGCCCCGGCCTCGCCTCCCCACGAGGCGGTCTCCTCCCCCTCGAGCCGACTGGCCAGCGCCGCGAGCCTTGTGGCCGCCTCCTGTGGAGGACGAGGCCGGAAGCTCTCGACGTCGACCCCCGGCGGTCCGAGCCGGGTGCGCTCGAGCAACCCCGGGATATCGACGAGCTCCCACAGCGCGTCGGCGGTATGGCGCGAGCCCACCAGCACGCCGCGCGCGGCGCCGATCCCCTCGCCGGCGTACGGCCCGAAGCGCTCGGGCTGTGGCCGGATCGTGTACTCGAGGGCGCTGCCGTGGACCTTGACCGCATAGGGGATCTCGCCGCCGAGGGCGCGGGCGAGGATCACCGGACCCATGACCGCGTGGTTGGCCAGCGCGATGTCGGGACGCGCGCGCGCCATCACCTCGCGGACGGCGGTCACGTTGGCCTCGACGTAGCGCTCGACCTCGACGTCGGAAAGCTCCGAGAACGGGCGCGCATCGAAGCCGTCGTAGCGATCGGCGACGTAGAGGGGCAGCACGCCGCCGATGTCGGGACGGTAGGCGGTGGCCCGTACGGGCTCCCTGAGGACCCGGACCTGCAGATCTCCGGCCTCCCAGTCGCCGACGGCATCGACGAAGGGCAGCGACTCTGCCTCGCGGTCCTGGCACAGGAGGTGGACCTCGTGGCCCATTCCCGCGAGTGCGCGGACGAGGCTGGCGTTGTAGACGTTGCTGCCGGTGCCCCGTAAAAGGTAGCCGTGGAAGACGAGAACGCGCATAGCCGCTGATATTCTCGCCGCCGTGCCAGACCGACAGCTCTACCGCCTGCGCTCGGCCTCCGACCGGGAGCTAATCCGCGAGGTCGAACCGGGCCGGACCTACGTCGACCGCGAGACCGGCGAGGAGTTCGAGGTCGTCGGGCGCGTGCTCCCCCTCGCCCCCTCTCCGAGCCAGCTCCCCTACTCGGTCGCCAACCTGCGCCTGTGCGGGTGCTCGCTTGAGCAGCTCGTCCAGAAGGACCTCAACGACTGCCCACACTGCGGACGGCGGCTGCCCGCCGTCGAGCGCTGAGGCGGCCTGCGATGGCACCTCCCCTGCGCCGGCGCTGGTGGGCGACGGCGCTCCTCGCCGGCTGTGCCGCCTTCACGGTCGGTTGCGGCGAGGATGGAGCTTCGAAGGCCGGTAGCCCGCCGGCGCCGCCGGCTCAGGCGCCCGAGCCTCCGCCCCCGGCCGCGGAACGGCCCGAGACAGAGGAGACGCCGGACGAGACCGATTCGGGCGAGCGATCCGGCGAGCGGGACTCGGGCGCACCGAGCGGTTCCGGCCGCTCACGCGACGACGGCTCCGGGGGTTCGGTCGATCCGGATCAGCCGGACGGGGAGGGCAACG
>JBBSNG010000094.1:0-8561 GCA_038232755.1 Solirubrobacterales bacterium
CCGCGAGGCCGACAAGGGCCTCTCGACCGGCGAGAAGCAGATGTTCACCCGGGCCAAGAAGGTCCTCGCCTCCGAGCTCACCTACGCGCTCGAGATGGAGGAGGGCGACGCCGAGGCGCACATCGACGGCCTGATCGTCAACGCCCAGGCCGCCCGCGTCGACGCCGAGTCCGCCAGCGACGGACAGGCGGCGGCCTAGCGCACCGGTCTCGTCTCGGCCTCGCGGCGACCGCGCAACGTGACCGTGGTCGGGTTGCTGGTCGCCGCGGGCAGCGGCAAGCGGCTCGGCGCCGGCGCCCCCAAGGCGTTCGTGGAGTGCGCAGGGCGTCCGCTGCTCGAGTGGAGCCTCGATGCCCTGCAGGCGGTATGCGATCGCGTGGTGGTGGCGGTGCCCCCCGCGCTTGCGGGCGGCGAAAGCGATCGGGTGGCCGGTGCCGCCTCTCGCTCGGGCTCGGTGGGGGCCGCGCTGCGGGCCGCGCCGGAGGCCGAGGTCGCGGTCGTCCACGACGCGGCCCGCCCGCTGCTCACCGCCGGCCTCGTCGAGCGCTGCCTCGCCGCGCTAGGGGACGGGTGGGACGGCGCGGTCGCCGCGGCGCCGCTGAGCGACACGGTCAAGGAGACCGAGCCCGGACAGACCCGCGTCGTGCGGACGCTTCGGCGCCGCGGTCTCTGGGCGGTGCAGACTCCGCAGGTCTTCCGGGCTGAGGTCCTCCGCTCGGCGCTCGAGGTCGACGAGGCAACGCTCGCCGCGGCCAGCGACGACGCATCGCTGGTCGAGGCCGCCGGTGGAGCGGTGCGGGTGGTCGAGGCACCGGCGGAGAACCTCAAGGTCACGAGTCGCCTCGATCTGCTCGTGGCCGAGGCGCTGCTGCGAGAGCGCGGGAGCGGCGCGTGGGCGGGATCGAGCTCGTCGCCTCCGGCCGCCGGGGCGGGACCATCCTCGCCGCCTCCGGCCGCCACGGCTCAGGCCTGACGACGACCCGGACCGTCGCGTGCTGAGCGATCTACACGTCCACCTGCGTCCCGACGCGCCCGAGGCCACCGCCGCCGCCGCCTTCACGCCCGCCAACGCCGAACGCTACGCCGAGGTCGCCTCCGAGCGCGGCATCGAGTACCTCGGGGTATCGGAGCACGTCCATCGCTTCCGACAGGCCCTCGAGGTCTGGGACCATCCCTTCTGGCGGGAGAGCGCAACCGATGACCTCGACGCCTACTGCGAGTTCGTGCGCACCGAGACCGACCTCGCGCTCGGGATCGAAGCCGACTTCGTGCCCGGCCGAGAGGATCAGACGGCCAACCTGCTCGAGGGCCGCGAGTGGGACTACGTGCTGGGCTCCGTCCACTTCCTGGGCCGGCACGCCGTCGACATGGGCGGCGAGTGGGACGTCTGGCGCCGCCAGAGCGACCCCGACAAGGTCTGGCGCCACTACTTCGAGACCCTCGGCGAGGCGGCGGCCTCGGGTCTGTTCGACGTCATCACCCATCCCGACCTGGTCAAGATGTGGGGCTCCGAGCGCCCGCGACCTCGGCGCGATCCGCGCTTCTTCTACGAGCTCGCGCTCGAGGGGATCGCCGACTCGGACGTGGCGATCGAGGTCTCGACCGCGGGGCTGCGCAAGCCGGTCCGCGAGATCTACCCCGACCCCGCCTTCCTCGCGATGTGCCTCGAAGCCGGTCGTCCGGTGACGCTCTCCTCCGACGCCCACGCTCCGAACGACCTCGGGTATCGCTACGAGGAGGCCGTCGAGCTGCTCGGCTCGCTCGGGGTGGAGGAGATCGCGGTGTTCGAGCGGCGGCGCCGTCGGCTCGTACCGCTCGGCTAGGCGATCGCCGCGCGCCTACGACGCCGTGCGGCCGCCGTCTGAGCGATGATCCGGACGTGAGCACGCGCTCGGGCATCGGCTACGACTCCCATCGTCTTGCGCCCGGGCGGCGGCTCGTGCTCGGCGGCGTCGAGATCGAGGACGCCGAGCTCGGCCTCGAGGGCCACTCCGACGCCGACGTGCTGACCCACGCGGTCATCGATGCACTGCTCGGAGCCGCCGGGCTCGGCGACATCGGCCAGCACTTCCCCGACACCGACGAGCGCTATCGCGACGCCGACAGCGCCGACCTCCTGAGCGAGGTCTGCTCATTCCTCGAGGACCACGCCTGGACGATCGTGCACCTCGACGCCACGGTGGTGTGCGAGCGGCCGAAGCTCGGGCCCCACCGCGATCGCATGCGCACGTGTCTCGCGGCGACGGCCGGACTGCGGCCGCTCGAGGTCAACGTCAAGTTCACCACCGGCGAGGGCATGGGCTTCGTCGGTCGCGGCGAGGGCATCGGTGCGCTCGCGGTGGCCACCGTGGAGCGTGCGCGGTGACCGACGCCGCCGACCTGCTCTTCGCCGGCATCGCCCGCCAGGCTGAGCTCGTCCGTGCGGGAGAGGTCTCCTCGCGCGAGCTCGTCGAGGCCTGCCTGGGGCGGATCGCCAGGCTCGATCCGAGCTTGAACGCCTTTCGCGTCGTGCTCGGCGAGCGCGCGCGCGCCGAGGCGGCCCAGGCCGACGCGCGCCGCGCCGCCGGCGACGAGCGACCGCTGCTCGGAGTGCCCGTCGCCATCAAGGACGTGGTCGACGTGGCGGGGGAGGCGACGACTCATGGCACGGGTGCTCACGGGCCGCCGCCCGCCCGCGACGCCGAGCTCGTGCGGCGGCTGCGCGCCGCCGGGGCGGTGGTGGTCGGCAAGACGCACACGCCGGAGCTCGCGCTCTGGGGGTTCACGGAGTCGGCGACCTTCGGGGTCACTCGCAACCCGTGGGCTCTCGAGCGCACTCCGGGCGGCTCGAGCGGCGGGTCGGCCGCGGCCGTCGCGGCCGGGATGGTCGGCGCGGCGAGCGCCTCGGACGGTCTCGGCTCGATCCGCATCCCTGCGGCCTGTTGCGGTCTCTTCGGCCTCAAGCCCCAGCGCGGCCGCGTGCCGCTCGCGCCCGACGAGGACCACTGGCACGGCCTGAGCGTGGCCGGGGTCCTCACCCGCTCGGTGCTCGACACCGCGCTGTTCCTCGACGTCGTGAGCGATTCGGCGGCCGGCACCGCTGGTCCACCTGCTCGCGACGGAGCGTTCGTCGCGGCCGCGCGCCGCGCGCCCGGCCCGCTGCGGATCGTCGTGGCGCTCAACCCGCCGCCCGGAGCCACGCGCGCGAACGAGGACGTGCGCCGCGCGGTCGAGGAGACGGCGCAGCTCCTGCGCGGCCTCGGCCATCACGTGGTCGAGGGGCGCATCGACTACGGCGACGCAGGGATTCGGGCCATCGGACGCTTTCTGCGCGGGGCCCGCGACGACGCGGCGCGCCTGCCCGCCCAGCGACGGCTCGAGCGCCGCACGCGCGCGACGGCGCGGCTCGGGTCGCTCGTCCCCGCCGCGGCGATCGCGCGCGAACGCGCCAACGAAGCGGCGCGAGCGCGACGGCTCGGCTCGGTGCTCGAGGGCCGCGACCTGCTGCTCATGCCCACGATCGCCGCCCCGGCCGCCGAGATCGGGCTGTACGAGGGGATCGGCGCGCTCGGCACGCTCCTGGGCGAGGCCCTGCGCTGGCCCGGGGTCTACACGCCGCCCTGGAACCTGTCGGGCCAGCCGGCCGCCGCCGTCCCCGCTGGCCTCGACCGCCAGGGCCTCCCGCTCTCGGTTCAGCTCGTGGGCCGCGCCAACGACGAGGCCACGCTGCTCTCGCTCGCTGCTCAGCTCGAGGCCGAGCGCCCCTGGGCCGATCGCCGCCCGCCGGTGCCCTGAGCAGGCCGAGGGGCGGCTCGCAGTCCCGAATAGGCTCCGAACGTGCGCGAGATCCGCCTCCACGACACCCTCAGCGGCAGCCTGCGCCGCCTCGAGCCCCGCGAGCCCGGGCGGGTCTCGATCTACGCCTGCGGCCCGACGGTCTACTCGCGCATCCACGTCGGCAACGCGCGGCCGTACGTGGTCTTCTCGCTGCTCAAGCGGTTTCTCGAGCACGAGGGCTACGAGGCGGCGCTCGTCATCAACGTCACCGACGTCAACGACAAGATCTACGCGGCGGCGGCCGTTGCGGGCGTGCCGAGCGAGCAGCTCGCCCGCGAGATGACCGCCGCCTACGTCGAGGACACCGACGGCCTCGGTCTCGGGCGGCCGGACCACGAGCCACTGGCCACCGAGACCGTCGGGCCGATCGTCGCGCTGATCGAGGCGCTGATCGAGCGCGGACACGCCTACACCGCCGACGGCGACGTCTACTTCCGCGTGCGCAGCTTCGAGCCCTACGGAAAGCTCTCGAACCGCGCGCTCGCCGACATGGAGCAAGGCGAGGACGACGCTGCGACCGTTGGTGTCAAGGAGAGTCCGCACGACTTCGCCCTGTGGAAGGCCAGCAAGCCCGGCGAGGACACCGCCTGGGACGCTCCGTGGGGCAGGGGGCGCCCGGGCTGGCACATCGAGTGCTCTGCCATGGCCGAGGAGCTGCTCGGGCTCGACTTCGAGATCCACGGTGGCGGCTCCGATCTGGTCTTCCCCCACCACGAGAACGAGATCGCTCAGACGGAGGCCGCCCGTGGCGCTCCGCTGGCCCGGCTCTGGATGCACAACGGCATCGTCCGCCTCGACCAGGAGAAGATGTCGAAGTCGGTCGGCAACATCCGCCAGCTCGGCGAGGCCCTCGAGCGCTTCGGGCGCGACGCCCTCATCACCTACCTCGCGAGCGGCCACTACCGCCGGCCGCTCGCCTTCTCGGAGGAGCTGCTGATCGAGGCCGGTCGGGCCGTCGACCGCGTGCGCGAGCTCTGCCTGCGCCTCGACCCGGCCGCGCCCGAGCCCGAGGCGCTCGGTCCCTACGCTGAGCGCTTCTTCGCCGCCCTCGCCGACGACTTCAACACCCCGGCCGCGCGCGCCGCGCTGTTCGACTGGGTGGCGGAGGCAAACCGGCGGCTCGACGCGGGGGAGACGCTCGGCGTGGGCGGTCTCGAGGCCATGCTGCGCTGTCTGGGGATCGAGCACCTGCTTGTCGGCCAACGGATGAGCACCGACCCGGCGGACGGGACCGACCAAGCAATCCCCCTCTCGGTGCGGCGAGGCCGCTTTCCGGAGCCGGACGAGCAGGTTCGCGCGCTGCTCGCCGCGCGCGAGGCCGCCCGCGCCGCCCGCGACTTCGCCACCGCCGACCTGCGCCGCGACGAGATCGCCGCGCTCGGCTGGGAGGTGCGCGACACTCCACAGGGCGCGCAGCTCGTCCCGCGGCGCTGAGGCGTCGCCGGTTGCCCAGCCGATGATCGTCTACGGTCGCCAGCCGGTCCACGAGGCGCTGCGCGGGCGGCGCTCCGTCGAGTGGGTCTGGGCCATCGAGGGAGCGGCCCGAGCGCCATGGCTCGAGGGGATCGCGGTCGAGCGCACCTCCGCCGAGCGCATTGCGAGCCTGGCCGAGAGCCCGGACCACCAGGGCATCTGTGCCGAGGTCGCGCCGTATCCCTACGCGCGGGCCGCCGACCTGCTCAGGGCCGAGGACGCCCTCGTGGTCGTCCTCGATGAGGTGCAGGACCCCCGCAACCTCGGGGCGGTCTGCCGGGTCGCGGAGTGCGCCGGAGCCGCCGGGGTGGTGATCCCCGAGCGCCGCGCCGCCGAGGTGACCCCGGTCGTCTGCCGCGCCTCCGCCGGGGCGGTCGAGCATCTGCCCGTCGCCCGGGTGCGCAACCTCGCCGACTGGCTCGTCGAGGCCCAGGCCGCCGGCGCCTGGGTCTACGGCGCCGCACTGGAGGGCGCGGTCGCCTACGACCGCCCCGACTACCACGGGCGGGTGGTCCTCGTGCTCGGCTCCGAGGGGAGGGGCCTGCGACCGCGGGTCGCCGCTGGCTGCGACCAGCTCGTAGCCCTGCCGATGGCCGGACGGATCGGGTCGCTCAACGTCTCGACCGCCGCCGCCGCGCTTATCTACGGGATTCTCCACTTTCGCTCGCCCAGCCCTTGACAGGCACGGGAAGAGCGGTGATACTGCGCCGCACATAAGGCTGGACTCGAGGTTTAGATCGAGGGTCTGGCCGTTGGCAAAGGGCGCGACCAGGGGAGGTACGTCCCGCCGCTAGACGACGCTGAGGGTCGCGAGAACGCGGTCCGGAAGGGACGTCCCGTGGCTTCTATCTCCCAGACTCGATTGCGAGTAGCACGCTCGCAACCTGAGGTCGAGCTTCACGATCACTACCTCGTGGCCATGGCCAAGCAGGGCCGCCACGAGGCCTACGAGCAGATCATGCGCCGCTACTACGGCTTCGTCCGCCTCAAGGCGTCGTCGTACTTCCTGCTCGGCGGCGACTCCGACGACCTGCTCCAGGAGGGGCTCGTCGGGCTTTACAAGGCGGTTCGTGACTATCGCAGCGACCGGGAATCGAGCTTTCGGAGCTTCGCCGAGCTCTGCATCACGCGTCAGATCATCACCGCGGTGAAGACCGCGACCCGCAACAAGCACACCCCGCTGAACCAGTCGATCTCGTTCTCGCACTCCGCGACCGCCGACGGCGAGTCCGAGCCGGGCCTCGACGAGCTGCTGGCCGGCCCCTCGGCGCACGATCCGGTCAACCAGGTGATCTCGTCCGAGGAGCTCCACAGCCTCGTGGCCTGCCTCTCCACGGTGCTCTCCGAGCTCGAGGCGACCGTGCTTTCGCTCTACCTCGACGGGCGCTCCTACGACGAGATGGCCGGGCGGATCGGCTGCGACACCAAGACCGTCGACAACGCGCTCCAGCGCGTGAAGCGCAAGGTCGGAGCGCACCTGGACTCGCGGGCCGTGGCCGCCTAGACGCGGCCGCCGCACGGCGTTGAGCGGGGTCGCGCCCGGCTCGAGCGCCTCCTGAACAGCAGCGTGCCAGGCCGCTACGGTTCGATCCGATCTTCTCGGCCGACCTCGTCCACGCCAGGACGGGCTCTCAACTTTTCCGGCGCGCCGACCGATCAGGGTCTGAATGACCCCTGCGGTGCGCTTGCTTGTCCTGGCCGCGGCGCTCCTGGCGCTCGCCCTCACCACCGCGGCCTCGCTTGCGGAACAGAGCGCCCGTGAGCGCTCCGAGCTCACCCGCCCCGAAGCGGGGACGCCGGGCTCTCAGCGCGCAACGAGCGGGCGCGCGGGCGGTCCGCGGACCCCGGCCCCCTCGCGACCCGCGGTCAGACGCCCGGATGCCCCCCGATACCGGGGTGCTTCGCGCGCCCGCCGGTCGGCCGCGTCGCCGACGTCGGCCAACGCCCGGCGGACGCCTGGAGCGCAGGCGACGGCCTCGCGGGTCCGGATCATGTCCGGCCGCACGGTCGCGGTCCGCCGCCGGCCCGGAGGACGGGTGCTCGCGCGCCTCGACTCGCGTACGGACTTCGGCTCGCCGCAGGTGCTCTCGGCGGTGAGGACGAGGGGCCGATGGCTGGGCGTCGCCTCGACCGCTCGCTCCGACGGGACGCTCGGTTGGGTCGACTCACGCAGCAGTGCGCTGCGGGCCGCCCCCGCGAAGTTCTCCATCCGGGCCGACCTCTCCCGTCGGCGCGTCGAGCTGCGGCGCGGCGGGAGGGTGACCGATCGCATCCCGGTGGCGATCGGGCGCCCGGGCTCGAGCACCCCGACGGGCCGCTTCACGGTCACCGACAAGCTCAACGGGCGCAATCTCAGCCCGTACTACGGCTGCTGCGTCCTCGCTCTCTCAGGAACCCAGCCGAACCTGCCGGCGGGCTGGAGCGGCGGCAACCGGCTCGCCATCCACGGCACCAACGATCCCGGCTCGATCGGCCGGGCGAGCTCGGCCGGCTGCCTGCGCGCCGCCGACTCCGATCTGCGCACGCTCATGGGCCGGGTCCCGCTCGGCACGCCGGTGGAGATCCGGCGCTAGGTTCGCGGCCGCCTCCGCGGCGCCCGGTGTCCTCCGCCGTCGAAGCGCCGGCGCCCGTCCGAGCTCAGCGCACGAACTCCCACCGGTAGCGGCCGGTGTCCGGATCGACGACCACGGCAAGCTCGCGGAGTCTCCGTCCGCTGCGGCGCCGCACCCGCGCGAAGCACGTCGCCTCGAGCTCCGAGCGCTGGCGGCAGCGGACCCTTCCCACGCTCGCCACGGAGCTGCTCGTGCTGCGGGAACGACTCTCGAGATCGCGCTGGAGCTGCGAGCGGATGTCCCCCTGCATGCGCTCGAGGTCGAGTTGAGGGTCGTCGAGCTCGTTGACGAGGTCGACGGCGCCACAGCCCGGGGCCAGGACGGCCGCGACGACCAGCGCGAGCCAGGTCACCCGCGGGGAACCGGCGCTCCGCGAGGCCGGCGGCCACCGCACCCGGCGCTGGCGCAGTGGTTGCTCGGCCGGTGAGGCGCGGGTCACCACCCGAGCATGCCACGCGCGGCGACCGGCCGTCGGGCCTTTGCGTCGCCGCGCGGTGACCGGCCAGACCCGATCGGCTAAGAAGCTGTTTCACAAAGGGTTTGCGCTGACGGCGCCGAAATCCACGCTCACTTGACATAACCGAGCGTGGAGGTGGGTCGATGGCGTCGGTGTTCGAGGTCCGCGACGAGGTCTGGGAGGTCGTCGAGGCGCTGCTGCCC
>JBBSNG010000095.1:0-8453 GCA_038232755.1 Solirubrobacterales bacterium
AGGTTGGGGTTGATCGTGCCCTCGGAGCGGCGGACGAGCTCGCCGGTCGCGGTGATGACGTCCTCCGGGCGCAGCGCCTCGGCGGCCGCGTGGGCCTCGGGCGCCTCCTCGGGGCGAAAGACGAGCTGGAGCAGTCCGGTGCGGTCGCGCAGGTCGATGAAGATCAGCCCGCCGTGGTCGCGGCGGCGGTGCACCCAACCGGCGACGCGCGGGCGCTCCCCGACGCGGTCGGGCCGGGCGGTCCCGGCCCAGGTGTCGCGCAGGCGGTTGGGGTGGGGCGACTTCAAGCGCGAGCCTCGACGGGCGCCGGGCTGCGGATCGCGAGCGCCACCGCGTGCTCGAGGTTCGACGCGGTCTCCTCCTCGCGAGTGCTCATGTCACGAACGCGGAGCCCGTCCTCGCCGACGAGGATGACCGCGCGGGCCCCCGATCGGCTTGCGTGCTTGAGCTGTCCCTTGGGTGAACGACCGCCCTGCTCCATCTCCGCCCGGGCACCCGCCCGCCAGAGCGCGGCCAACAGACGGAAGGCGATGCGCTGCGAGTCGTCGCTGTCCAGCGCGACGAAGATCAGGTCCTCACTGGAGGCGACGAGGCTTCCGGCCTGCGAGGCCAGGAGGATCCGCTCCACACCAGCCGCCCAGCCGACGGCCGGGGTCGGCGGGCCCCCAAGCCGCTCGACGAGCCCGTCGTAGCGTCCCCCGCCCCCCACGCCACTCTGAGCGCCCAACGCGTCGCTGGTGAACTCGAACACCGTGCGCGTGTAGTAATCGAGCCCGCGCACCAGGGCCGGGTCGATCTCAAACTCGACCCCGGCGTAGTCGAGCATGCTCTGCACCTCCGCGAAGTGCTCGGCATCCTCGGGTGCGAGGCGATCGACCAGCTTCGGCGCATCAGCGAGGACGGCGCGCGTGCCGGCGTGAGCGGAGTCGAAGGCGCGCAGCGGATTCAGGTCGATCCGCGCCCGGACCTCCTCGGAGAGCTCGTCCTCCCGCGCACGCAGGAAGTCGCGCAGCTCGTCCGCGTATTCGCGGCGCGTGGCGGCCGTGCCGAGGCTCGAGAGTCGCAGCCGCACCTCCCCCACGCCGGCCCGGCCCAGCAGCTCGGCCAGCAGCAGGATGGACTCGGCATCCAGCGACGGATCGTCGGAGCCGAGCGCCTCGGCTCCGATCTGGGCGAACTGGCGGAAGCGGCCGGCCTGCGGAGCCTCGTGGCGGAAGAACGGCCCCTGGTACCAGAGCTTGACCGGCTGCGGACGCTTGTGCATCCCGTGCTCGACGTAGGCGCGGCAGAAGCCGGCCGTGCCCTCCGGACGCAGGGTGAGCGGGCGCCCGCCCTGGTCCTCGAAGGAGAACATCTCCTTTTGCACGATGTCGGTGGCCTCCCCCACTCCGCGCGCGAACAGTTCCGTGCTCTCGAAGGCCGGCGTCTCGGCGTAGCCGTAGCCCGCGCGCTCGAGCACCTCCTCGGCCATCCGCCCGAGCTCGCGCCGCGGGGCCCCTTCCCCGGGCAGCACGTCGAAGGTCCCGCGCGGCGCCCTGAGGCCGCGCTCGCCAGAGCCGGCCATCGCCACCTCAGCGCGCGAGCTCGGCGAGGAAGGGGTTGGTCGCGCGCTCGTCCCCGAGGGTGGTGATGCCCATGTGCCCCGGGTAGACCGTGGTCTGCGGCGGCAGCGACTCGACGAGCCGGGAGATCGAGCCGAGCAGGGTTGGCCAGTCGCCGCCCGGCAGGTCGACGCGGCCGACCGAGCCCTGGAAGAGGACGTCGCCCGAGAAGACCGCCGTCTCGTCGGCGATCGAGAAGGTGACGTGGCCGGGGCTGTGGCCCGGCGTGAACAGCACGTCGATCTCGAGCCCGGCGAGCTCGAGGCGCTCGCCGCCCACCAGCGTGTGCTCGGCCTCGTAGCTCTCGAACGGCCCGATCCCTGCGAACGGCACGAAGCTCATGATGTCGGCGAGCACTGGGCGCTCGATCTCGGGCACCCATACCTCGGCGCCGGTCGCGCGCGCCACAGGCGCCACCGCGCCGACGTGATCGAAGTGCGTATGAGTGAGGAGGATCGCGTCGAGGGTGACGCCGAGGCGCTCGATCGTGTTCAGGAGCCGGTCGGCCTCGTCGCCCGGGTCGATGATGACCGCCCGGTCCGCGCCGTCGCGGCGCACGAGGTAGCAGTTCTCCTGGACCGGACCGACCGTGAAGGAGCGAACGTCCACGGCCTAGCCCCCGCCACGCGGGCGTCCCTGTTGGCCGCCCGAGGCGCCCTTGCGCTTCTGACGCAGCCGGTAGACGAACTTGTCGAAGGCGTAGCCGAGCGGGACGTAGACCACCAGGGCGACGACCGCGAGCAGCAGGGCCTGCTGCGGCGGGTTGCCGAGCACGATCAGGACCACGGCGACGAACACCGCCGCGAGGCCTGCTCGGATGGCCGAGCTGCGCCATGTGGGCGGACGATCCATGCGCTCGACGCGGCGCTGCCGAGCGCTCTGGCGCGCGGCGGCCTTGTTGCGCGGCGCCACGCGGCCCGACGCCCCGCGACCACGGGTCTCAAGCGGGCGGTCGACCGTGCCCGCCTGGGTGCCGCGATGCTTGCGGCGACGCTTTCCCTTCGTCTTCGCCATGGCTTGAATCTGAGCCTAACGCGTTCTCGATCAGGTGCCGCGCCGGATCGAACCCGCGCACCGGGAGGTCGTCGGGAAAGCCGTCGAACGCGGCGGCCGGCGCCAGGCCGACGAGTTCGGCCGAGGCCACGGGCGCCCGGGCCCGGGTCGCCGCCACGAGCTCGCGCAGGGCCACGGCGCGATGGTCGTGGACGTTGAACGACACCTGCGCCCGCCCGCGATCGGCGAGCGCGAGGCCGAGGGCACGGACCCCGGGAAACCCGCCGCCCGACTCGCGTAGCGCGGCGGCGATCGCACGGGCCAGGTCGAGGTCGTTGCTCTCGAGCTCGAGGTTGAAGGCCACCAGCGGCGTTCGCGCGGTCACCAGCACGGCACCAGCCGAGGCGTGGGCGCGCGCCGGCCCGTAGTCGGAGCGCAGCTCGCCGCTCTCGATCCGGGTGGCCAGCCGCTCGGGTCCGCCGGCCCGCAGCGACGCTCGCTCGCGGTGTGCCTCCGAGGTGGCCAGGTCCCCGTACAGGAAGACGGGCAGCTCGAGCTCGGCGCCGATCAGGGCGGCCGCGGTCAGGGCCTCGGCGCAGGCCGCACCCCGGGTGGCGTCGTCTCGGTAGACCACCGGCGCAACGTCGAGCGCTCCGACGCGCGGATGCACGCCCTTCTGGACTCGCAGGTCGATCCGCTCCTTGGCCGTGCGGGCCATGCGCGCGAGCGCCCGAGCGATCTCGCCCTGACGCCCGGCCACCGTGAAGACGCTGCGGTCGTGGTCGGCGTCGCGATGGACGTCGAGCAGCCGCACGCCGGACCCCTCGATCGGCACGAGCGCGCGGCCGATCTCGGCCACGACGGCCTCGTCACGACCCGCGCTCGCATTCGGCACGGCGAGCAGCAGAGGGTCGGAAAGGGAGGAATACACTGGCTCGACGAGGCTCCGTAGCTCAGCGGTTAGAGCGCACCACTCATAATGGTGAGGTCCCTGGTTCGAATCCAGGCGGAGCTATGCCCGCAAACGCCCTCGGATCCTTCCAGCAGGTCGACCTGGCGCAGGGCCCGATCCGCTTTCGTGAGCTCAGCGAGGGGCCGCCGATCGTCTTCGTCCACGGCATCGTGGCCAACGGGACCTCTGGCGCCGGGTTGCGCCTGGCTTGGCCGACCGGTTTCGATGCGTCGTACCGGACTGGCCGCTCGGATCCCACGAGGCGGGCGTCTCGCCCGACGCGGACCTCTCGCTTCCGGTCCTCGCCCGCATGGTCGAGGACTTTCTCGCTGCCCGGGACCTCGAGGACGTGACCCTGGTGGGCAACGACACGGGCGGGGCGATCTGTCAGGCGGTGGTGGCCCACCGCCCCGAGCGGGTGGGGGCGACTCGTGTTGATGAGCTGCGATGCGTTCGACAATTTCCTTCCGCCCATCCTCCGCCCCCTGCAGATCTTCGGCCGCTCGGAGGCGATGCTGGGGGTCACCGGCCAGGGGCTTCGCCTCCGAACCATCCAGCGTCTGCCGATCGCCTTCGGCCGCCTCACGGTGCGACCTATCGAACCCGAGATCATGGCGTCCTACACGCGCCTCTGCGCGAGCGCGCGGATACCCGCCGCGACTTCGCGCGGCTCTGCCGTGTGATCAGCTCGCGCCACACCGAGGAGGCGCGCGGCTGCTTCCCCGCTTCCATCGGCCCGCTCTCATCGCCTGGGCGCTCGAGGACCGGCTCTTCCCGCTCGCCCACGCATCGGCTCGCCGGCCTCCTGCCCGACGCGCGGCTCGAGGTCGTTGCCGGAAGTCGTGCCCTCGTTCCGGAGGACCGTCCCGAGGAACTCGTGGCGCTTCTGCGTGACGTCCTCGAAGCGCCCGACGCGGACTGAGAAGGGTCTTTAGACTGCACCGCCCTCGCGATGTAGCGACACCCTCGCCTCACCTCGCCTCCATCTTGCGACCACCGTAGACGCAGAGGCCGACGACCTCGGCGTCGGAGACCCGGCGGCGGGCGTTGCCGGGCTTCTCCGGGAGGAGATCGTCGGCTGTGCAATAAACGGCGGTGCAGAGAGTGTCGAGGTCGGCGTGCACGTGGCCTCCTGGTCGACGGTGCCTCTGGACACCGCCGACTTCGGCCTCTCTGCTCTGAATCCCTTGCTCGCGGCGTTGGCCGTGGAATCAATATCTAGCGGTCAGTCGACCGTGGTGGACGCGGTCGAAGTTGTAGAAGTGGAGGTAGGTGTCGAGCTCGCGCCGCAGGCCGGTGAGGCGGACGTAGAGGTAGCGGGCAATCGCCGGTCGCCAGCACTCGTCGAGGATCGTGCGATGCAGCGCCTCGACGTTGCCGTTGGCGCCAGCGCATCCACGACGCTCGGCGGCTACGGCTCGGAGGAGTTTCAGACCCTCTCCACCGAAGCGGGGCAGGTCCACACTGAAGCTCGCGCGCCTGTGACAGCATGGGCCTCGCTTCCGATCGACCACGGCCGCCTCATACACGCTAGCCTGTGGCTCCTACATTTTGTAGTTAACGAATCCCCGAGTCACTCCTACTCTTGCCCATACTCACCAAGGACTGGGACCGCCACGTCGAGCACGCCGAGGAGATCGCGCGCGGAGCCGGTTTTTCCGCGCTGCGAGATGAGATCCTCGCCCGAGCGGCGCCGGCGCCTGAAGAGCGCGTCCTCGATGTCGGCTCGGGCACGGGGCTGCTCACCCTGCCGCTCGCCGAGCTCGCCCACGAGGTATGGGCCCTCGACATCTCGGCCAGCATGGCCACCTACCTCGACGCCAAGGCCGCTAGCGCCGGCCTGGGGAACATCCGAACGGTCACCGCCTCAGCGACGAGCCTGCCGCTGGTCGACGAGTCCGTCGATCTCGTCGTTTCGAACTACTGCCTCCATCATCTTCGAAACGACGACAAGCTCCGCGCCCTGTGCGAGGTCCGGCGCGTCCTCCGTCCGGGAGGCCGTCTCGTGTTCGGCGACATGATGTTCTCGATGGCGGTCGGTGACCCGCGGACTCGTCGGGTCCTCGCCGACAAGGTGCGCGCGATCTTGCGTCGAGGTCCGGCCGGGGTCATGCGGATCGTGAAGAATGCGTTGCGCTTTGTCACCGGCCAGTGGGAGCGGCCGGTCTCGCCGCAGTGGTGGGAGCGGGCGCTCCGAGAGACGGGCTTCGCGGAGGTCTCGGTCCGCGCCCTCCTCCATGAAGGGGGCGTTGCGTCAGGGAGTCGGCCGCCGGCTGAGGATCAGCCCGCGCTGGCTCCGGGTAGCGAGACCACGACGGAGACGTCCCGCAGCCGAGCCCGCTGAGGCTAGGCGTGGACGAAGAAGGCAGGCCGTCCGTCCGCCGCCGCGTGCGCCCGGCGACCGCGGAGGGGACGCCCCCACCTGAGAGGCACCGCCGAGGAGAAGACCCTGCCCGGCCGATTCGTCGACACCGCTCTCGAGCCCGCGCCCGTCGCCACGTGGTCATCCTTGCGATGCTCTTGATAGTAGTGGTGCTTGGCGCCCTACTCGCCCTGAGATTCGTCGGCGATGGCCAACCCGCCGATCGCTCCGGCGAGCTCGAGCGCCTCACGGTCGGGCGGGGTGCCCAGGGTGCCACGATCGTCCGTCCCGCCGACCTCGACGCACCGCTGCCGGGGATCGTCTTTCTCCACGGTTGGGGCCAGAGTGCGGGTGACTACCGTGCCTGGATCGAGCACCTGGCCCGGCGCGGCAACGCAGTCGTCGTGCCTCGCTACCAAGATTCACTTCGGACTCCGCCGGACCGAGTTCTCGAGAACGCCCTGGCCGGTATCCGGGCCGCGTTGACGGAGTTCCCGGTCAGGCCCGAGTCGCTCGTCGTCGCCGGGCACTCCGCCGGCGGCCTGCTGGCCGCGGACTATGCGGTGGCCGCGGCCTCGGACCCGGCCCTCCCGGCGCCCCGTGCACTCTTCATCGTCTACCCCGGCGGCATCATCCGCGGTTTCCCGCGACCGGTCCCAACGCCGGATTCAGGCGCGTTGCCATCCGATACTCGTCTCGTGGTCCTGGCGGGAGCGAACGACCGTGTGGTCGGTGATGTACCGGCCGCCGAGCTGGTCGCCGGAGCGACTCGAATTCCCTTGGCCCGCCGCCGCCTCGTGCGTGTGACCGACCCAGCCGTCGACGACCACCGGGCCCCGGAGCGGGCCGGCGCGGCGGCGCAGGCTGCCTTCTGGTCGCGACTCGACGGCCTCACCGCAGCCGCCCGCGGCTAACCGAGGCGGCACCTACACTGGTCAGCTGCCGCGCCTCGGACCGGAGGCCGGCCGACACCGAACCGCTCGACCACCCAGCCATGCTGACCGACGATCTCCGCCGCGAGCGCCGCCGCGATAAGCAGGCGCGCTGGCTTCGCCACCGCATGACCTTAGGCGCAGGACTCACGCTCTTGGCTCTCCTCGCCGGGGTAGCCGCGCTCGCGGCGGGCGACGGTCCGTCCGTAAGCCGGGGATCGCGAGCAAAGGAGCCACCAGCCGGCGGTGGATCCCTCCACTCGTCCCGGCGCAGCCCTCGGCCCCTCGAGCGCCTCGTCGTGGGGCGTGGCGCCCGAGGCGCCGTAGTGATCCGACCGAAGGGTGCCGAGGGGCAGCCCGGCGTCGTGCTCTTCCACGGATGGCTCGAGCCGGTTCGAGAGTACGAACCTTGGGCGCGTCACCTCGCCCGCCAGGGCAACGTGGTGATCCTCCCGCGCTACCAAGGCTCGCCGCGCTCGCGGCCCGATCGCGTGCTGCGGAATGCCTTGGCCGGGATCCGCGCCGCCCTCGCCGAGGCGCCCGTTGCTCCCGGCTCTCTCATCGCAGCGGGGCACTCCGCGGGCGCCGCTCTGGCGGCCGACTACGCGGCGGCGGCCGCCCGTGGGGGGCGGCTACCGCCAGCCGCCGGCATCTTTGCCGTCTACCCGGGTCGAGCTATTCTCGGCTTCCCAGGCGGCATTCCGCCCGTCGACCCGAGCGAGGTCCCAGCGGACACGGTCGTCCTGGTGCTCGCCAGTGCGAGCGACCGAGTGGTCGGGGACGGCCCGGCGCACGAGCTGGTCGAGGGCCTCTCGTCGGTACCTCGCTCGCAGCGACGGCTCGTACACGTGACCGATCCCGAGTCGGGCAACCACTACGCACCCGAGCGCACGAACCGCGACGCTCGGCAGGTCTTCTGGAAGCGTCTCGACCGCCTCATCGCCGCTGCTCGAGGATGAGATCTGGGACGATCCTGGCGGCGGGACAGAAGCGCGCGTAATAGCCCAGCGGTCCTCCGAGGCGTCTCTCGAAGCTGAGCCCGGCTGAGGACGCCCGTCGGAGAAGGGCGCCGAAGGAAAGCCAGCCGGGCTTTCCGAAGGCCTCCGCCAGCACAACGCGTCCCTCGCGCTTCAACACCCGACGAAGCTCTCGGAGCGCGCCGTCTCGCTCCACCCCGCGGCCGAGCGCCGCGATGGCGTAAGCGCCGTCGAAGGTGCCGTCTGGAAAAGGCAGCTCGCCGACCGGCGCGAGCGTTGCCACGGTCTCGCTCGCGCCGGACTCCTGCGTTCGGTAGAGCGCGGCCTCGAGCAACTCCGGCTCCTCGTGGACGAGATCCAAGCGCCCTCCTCGAGCCCATCTCGCCACCCGACTGGCGTAGTAGCCGCTCCCCGGCCGGAGCTCGAGCACGCGTTCGCCCGGACGTGGCTCCAGGATGGTGCGGAGCCGCGGCAACGTCAGGAACCGAGGACCGCCTAACCCGGATCGTCCAGTAGCCAGCCCGAGGGTGCCTGGTTGAGCACCCGAGAACGTCCGCCTGAGCAGGGAGAATGCGGTTGTCGAGACCAGCAAACTCCCGCTCAGGAGGATCACCTTGAGGGTGCAGCGCAACGGCC
>JBBSNG010000096.1:0-8431 GCA_038232755.1 Solirubrobacterales bacterium
AGGACGAGGGCGTAGGAGTGACGCTCGCCGCCGGTCGTGGCGCAGAAGTCCGCCACGTCGGGGGAGGCGGTGGCCTCGCAGGAGGTCATGCCGACGGTGACCGAGAACACGAGTAGGAACTCCGTGGCGATCATCAGGAGACCGGCCGCGAGAGCGAGGGTCAGGACGACCGGCGAACCGCCCGCGCGACCCCCTCCGAGGCGTCGCCGAGACCCCTGTCCGCTGCTACCATCGACGTCGGTCTGCGAGGCGTTCGAGCGTCTTGTACGGGCTTGGGTCATCGCTCCTCGCGAACGCCCCGGCCCCAGCGGCCACCGACGATCATGGAGACCCAGACCGCATAGAGAGCTTCCGGGCAACCGCCACCGTAGGAACGGGCCCGGCTGACGGGCCCTTTTTCTGCCCGCGACCACCACGAGACGGATGAAGAAGAGTTAGAGGACATGGCACGAGAGGTTTCACTCCAGAAGACGCGCAACATCGGGATCATGGCGCACATCGACGCCGGCAAGACGACGACGACCGAGCGCATTCTCTTCTACACCGGCCGCACGCACAAGCTCGGCGAGGTCCACGAGGGCGCGGCGACCATGGACTGGATGGAGCAGGAGCAGGAGCGCGGCATCACGATCACCTCTGCGGCCACCACGGCCGCCTGGCGTGACCACCGGATCAACATCATCGACACCCCGGGCCACGTCGACTTCACGGTCGAGGTCGAGCGCTCGCTGCGCGTGCTCGACGGCGCGGTAGCGGTCTTCGACTCCGTCGCCGGCGTCGAGCCCCAGTCCGAGACTGTCTGGCGCCAAGCCGACAAGTACCGCGTTCCGCGCATCGCCTACATCAACAAGATGGACCGCACCGGCGCGGACTTCGACATGAGCGTCCAGACCATCATCGACCGTCTCGGCGCGAACCCGATCCCCGTCCAGCTGCCGGTCGGCTCCGAGTCGGGCTTCCGGGGCATCGTCGACCTGATCAACATGAAGGCGATCATGTACCACGACGACCTCGGTCGCGAGTGGACGGTCGACGACATCCCGAGCGAGATGAGCGAGGCCGCCGACGCCGCGCGCGTCCGGCTGCTGGAGGCCGTCGCGGAGTACGACGACGCGCTCATGGAGGCCTACCTGGCCGAGGAGGACATCGACGTCGACCGTCTGCGCGCCGCCGTCCGTCAGGCCACGCTCGACATCTCGATCACTCCGCTCCTGTGCGGCTCCTCGTTCAAGAACAAGGGCGTTCAGCCGCTGCTCGACGCCGTCGTCGACTTCCTGCCGAGCCCGCTCGACGTCCCGCCCATGGAGGGCCTCGAGATCGTCAAGGGCGACGAGGACCGTCCCGCCAACCGGCTCGCCGACGACGACCAGCCGTTCTCGGCCCTGGCCTTCAAGGTCATGTCCGACCCCTTCGTCGGCAAGCTCACCTACTTCCGCGTCTACTCGGGCAAGCTCGCGAGCGGCAGTCGCCTGCTCAACTCCGCCTCCGGGCGGACCGAGCGGATCGGGCGCATCCTGATGATGCACGCGAACTCGCGCGAGGACAAGGAGGAGGTCTACGCCGGCGACATCGCCGCCGCCGTCGGCCTCAAGCAGACCTCTACCGGCGACACCCTGTGCGCGCCCGACGCGCCGATCAAGCTCGAGACCATCATCTTCCCCGAGCCGGTGGTCCACGTCTCGATCGAGCCGCAGACCAAGGCCGACCAGGAGAAGATGGCGACCGCGCTCGCCCGGCTGGCCGAGGAGGACCCCACCTTCCAGGTGCGCACCGACGAGGAGACCGGCCAGACCGTCATCTCGGGGATGGGCGAGCTCCACCTCGAGGTCCTCGTCGACCGCATGCGGCGCGAGTTCAAGGTCGAGGCCGGCGTCGGCCGTCCCCAGGTCGCCTACCGCGAGACCGTGCGCGGCGAGGCCACGAAGATCGAGGGCAAGTTCATCCGTCAGACCGGCGGCTCGGGCCAGTACGGCGTCGTCTACATCAACATGGAGCCGGCTCCCGGTGAGGGCTTCGAGTTCGTCAACAAGGTCAGGGGTGGCTCGGTGCCCTCCGAGTTCATCCCCGCCGTCGAGAAGGGCATCGAGGAGGCACTCGAGACGGGCGTCAAGGCGGGCTACCCGATGGTCGACGTGCGCGTGACGCTCACCGACGGCAAGTACCACGACACCGACTCCTCGGAGATCGCCTTCAAGATCGCCGGCTCGCTCGCCCTCAAGGAGGCGGCCAAGCGCGCGAAGCCCGTGCTGCTAGAGCCGGTGATGGCCGTCGAGGTCGTCACCCCCGAGGATTTCCTCGGCACCGTGATCGGCGACCTCTCGCGCCGGCGCGGCCGCGTCGAGACCCAGGAGCCGCGCGGAAACGCGCTGGTCGTCAAGGCCAGCGTGCCGCTGTCCGAGATGTTCGGCTACGCCACCGACGTTCGCTCGAACACGCAGGGACGAGCGAGCTACTCGATGCAGTTCGACCGCTACGACGAGGTTCCGGCGTCGATCGCCGAGGACGTCATCTCGGAGCGGACCGGCGAGCCAGTCGCGGCTGGCGCATAGGCAGTAATGTTTTCCGGCCCTCCCGGCGCGGCACGATCCGCGGCGGGCTGGCGCGCGAGCGCTAGCGAGGGCTTTGAGCTTTCTGAAAGGAGCAGTACCAGTGGCGAAAGAAAAGTTTGAGCGCGACAAGCCGCACGTCAACGTCGGCACCATCGGTCATATCGACCACGGCAAGACGACGCTGACCGCGGCCATCACCAAGGTCCTGGGCGAGAAGTTCGGTGGTCAGACCAAGTCGTTCGAGGAGATCGACAACGCTCCCGAGGAGAAGCAGCGCGGGATCACCATCGCGACCTCGCACGTCGAGTACGAGACCGAGAACCGCCACTACGCGCACGTCGACTGTCCCGGCCACGCCGACTACGTCAAGAACATGATCACCGGCGCGGCCCAGATGGACGGCGCCATCCTCGTCGTCTCGGCCGCCGACGGCCCGATGCCGCAGACCCGCGAGCACATCCTGCTCGCCCGCCAGGTCGGCGTCCCCTACATCGTCGTGTTCCTCAACAAGGCCGACATGGTCGACGACGAGGAGCTGCTCGAGCTCGTCGAGGTCGAGGTCCGCGAGCTGCTGTCGGAGTACAACTTCCCCGGCGACGACATCCCGTTCGTCATCGGCTCGGCGCTCAAGGCGCTCGACGGCGACGCCGACCACGAGGGCAAGATCGTCGAGCTGGCCGAGGCCCTCGACACCTACATCCCCGAGCCCGAGCGCGCGCTCGACCAGCCGTTCCTGATGCCGGTCGAGGACGTCTTCTCGATCACCGGCCGCGGCACGGTCGCCACCGGCCGCGTCGAGCAGGGCATCGTCAACACGGGCGAGACCGTCCAGATCGTCGGCATCACCGAGGAGACGAACTCCACGGTCGTCACCGGCGTCGAGATGTTCCGCAAGATCCTCGACCAGGGCCAGGCCGGCGACAACGTCGGCTGCCTCCTGCGCGGGGTCAAGCGCGAGGACATCCAGCGCGGCCAGGTGCTGTGCAAGCCGAACTCGATCACCCCGCACACCAAGTTCAAGGCGGAGGTCTACTGCCTCAAGAAGGAGGAGGGCGGCCGACACACGCCGTTCTTCAACGGCTACCGCCCGCAGTTCTACTTCCGCACCACCGACGTGACCGGCGTGGCCGACCTGCCCGAGGGCACGGAGATGGTCATGCCCGGCGACAACGTCGCCATGGACATCGAGCTGATCCAGCCGATCGCCATGGACCAGGGCCTGCGCTTCGCGATCCGCGAAGGCGGCCGCACCGTCGGCTCGGGAGTGGTGACCGAGATCATTCAGTAGCGCTTGGCGCGGGGGGCTTCGGCCCCCCGCCCCGCGTCTGGACCCCTTCCCATGGCAGCTCTCACCGACAACAAGATCCGCATCCGCCTCAAGGCCTACGACCACCAGTCGATCGAACAGGCCGCGCGCGAGATCGTGGAGACCGCGAACCGCACCGGCGCGAAGGTCGCCGGCCCGGTGCCGCTGCCCACCGACAAGAACGTCTACTGCGTCATCCGCGGCCCGTTCAAGGACAAGGATTCGCGCGAGCACTACGAGATCCGCACCCACAAGCGGCTCATCGACATCCACGGCCCTACACCGAAGACGGTTGACTCGCTTCAGCGGCTCGATCATCTCCCCGCGGGCGTAGACATCCAGATCCAACTGGTCTGATGGCAGCACTGCTGGGCAGGAAGATCGGGATGACGCAGTTCTTCAGGGAAGGAGGGCGCGTCGAGCGCGTGACCGTGATCGAGGCCGGGCCGTGCCCGGTCACGACGATCCGCACCGTCGAGCGTGACGGCTACGAGGCCGTACAGCTCGCCTACGGCGCCGCGAGCGAGAAGAGTCTGACCAAGGCCGAGCGTGGACACCTGGCCAAGGCCGGCGCTCCCCCGCTGCGCCACGTCGCGGAGTTCCGCGACGAGGCCGGCGAGCTCCAGGTGGGGGAGACCGTGACCGTCGAGGCCTTCGAGAAGGGCGACAAGGTGAAGGTCGCGGCGACCTCGAAGGGCAAGGGCTTTCAGGGCACGATCAAGCGTCACAACTTCAGCCGCGGGCCGGTGAGCCACGGCTCGCACAACGTCCGGGCACCGGGCTCGATCGGCGCCTCGGCGACGCCTTCGCGCGTGTTCAAGGGCATCCGCGGCCCGGGCCAGATGGGCAACAAGCGCGTGACCCAGCGCGGCCTCGAGGTCGTCGACGTGCTGCCCGATCGCAACCTGCTGCTGGTCCGCGGCTCGGTCCCCGGACCGCGCAACGGCAGCGTCGAGATCAGGAGCGAGCGCTGAGATGGCCCTCAGCGCCCCCTACGTCGGCCGCTCCGGCACGCTCGACCTCGACGAGACCATCTTCGGCGAGCGCTTTCACATGCCGCTCGTGCACGAGACCGCGCGTGCGGAGCTCAACGCCCGTCGCGGCGGCAACGCCTCGACGCTCACGCGCGGCGAGGTGGCGATGACCGGGGCCAAGGCCTGGCGCCAGAAGGGCACCGGCCGCGCTCGCGTCGGCGCGCTCTCGAGCCCGCAGCGCTACGGCGGCGGCGTGGCCTTCGGTCCGAAGCCGCGTCACTACACGGTCAAGGTCAATCGCAAGGCCCGGCGGCGAGCGCTCCGCTGCGCCCTCTCGGTGCACGCCGCGCGGGGCACGCTGTCGGTCCTCGATCCGAGCGACTTCTCGACCCCCTCGACCAGGCGCGCCGCGGAGGCCGTGAGTCCCGAGGGAGGGAGCACGCTGATCGTCCTCGGCACGAGCGACGACGATGCCGGCTGCCTCAAGTCCTTTCGCAACCTCTCCCGCGTGAACGTCGTCTCGGTCGACTCGCTCGCCGTGGCCGACATCATCGGCGCGCGCCGGCTCGTCCTCTCGAAGCCCGCTCTCGAGCGCCTGAGCGAGCTCGCGGCCGCACCGCTGCGCCGCGGCGGGGCACCCGCACGGGAGGCATCATGAACGCCCGCGAGGTCCTCATCCGCCCGGTGGTATCCGAGAAGAGCTACGAGCTGCTGGCGGCCAACAAGTACACCTTCCGCGTCCACTCGCGGGCCCACAAGACGCAGATCCGCCAAGCTGTCGAGGAGATCTTCAGCGTGCGCGTGCAGGGCGTGCGCACCGCGAGCGTGAAGTCGAAGCCCAAGCGTCGCGGCTACACCTCGGGCCGTACGCGAGCCTGGAAGAAGGCCGTCGTCCAGCTCCACCCCGAGGATTCCATCGCTCTGTTCGAAGGCGAGGAGATCTAGGCTATGGCACGCGTCAGGAAGCAGAAGCCGACGAGCCCGGGGCGGCGATTCGCCACCTACTCGGACAAGGTCGAGATCACCAAGCAGCAGCCCGAGAAGTCGCTGGTCGAGGGCCTGACCAAGAGCGGCGGGCGCAACACCCACGGGCGAAAGACCTCACGCCATCGCGGCGGCGGCGCCAAGCGCCTCTACCGGAAGATCGACTTCAAGCGGCGCAAGGATGGCGTCCCGGCCAAGGTCGCGGCGATCGAGTACGACCCCAACCGTACTGCCTACATCGCCCTGCTGCACTACCTCGACGGCGAGAAGCGCTACATCCTCGCCCCTCAGCGGCTCAACGTCGGCGACACCGTGGCGAACGGTCCGGGCGCCGACATCTCGACCGGCAACTGTCTCGCCCTCGGCTCGATCCCGACCGGCACCACGGTGCACAACGTCGAGCTCCAGCCCGGTCGCGGAGGCCAGATGGGTCGCTCCGCCGGCGCCGCCATCCAGCTCATGGCCAAGGAGGGCAAGCGCGCGACCCTGCGACTGCCCTCGGGCGAGATGCGCATGGTCGAGCTCGAGTGCCGGGCCACGATCGGGGCGATCGGCCACGGCGAGCATCAGAACGTCGACATCGGCAAGGCCGGGCGCTCGCGCCACCTCGGCAAGCGCCCGCAGACCCGCGGGACCGCCATGAACCCGGTCGACCATCCCCACGGCGGCGGCGAGGGCTCGACCACGGCCGGCCGCCATCCGGTCACCCCGTGGGGCGTGCCGACGCTCGGCTACCCCACCCGCAAGAAGCGCAAGCCATCCGACCGCTACATCGTCCGTCGCGGGCGCGCGGGCGGGCGCGGCAAGCGCGAGCGCCAGAGAGGACTCCGACTTGTCTCGTTCGTCCAAGAAGGGCCCCTGGGTCGAGGAGCGGTTGATGAACCGCGTCGAGGCCATGAACCAGACGGGCTCAAAGCAGATGTTGAAGACCTGGTCGCGCGCGTCGACGATCTTCCCGGAGATGGTCGGCCACACCATCGCCGTCCACGACGGGCGCAAGCACGTCCCCGTGTTCGTCTCCGAGTCGATGGTCGGCCACAAGCTCGGCGAGTTCGCCCCCACCCGCCTGTTCCGCGGCCACGCCGGTGGCGACCGGGCCCGCATGCGATGAGTCCGGCGAAGGGCAAGGGAAGCGACCCGCAGAAGGGCGGCGTCATGCCCGAGGAGGCGGTCTCCGAGCAGGCCTCCGAGGCGCGCGAGGCCGCGGCGAGCGAGGGTGCGGCCGAGGAGCAGGCGGCTTCCGGAGGGCGCACGCCCGTGCCCGGAGAGCAGGCCGACGCCGAGGTCTCCGAGCGCGTCGAGCGCGCTCAGGAGGCGCGCGAGAAGGCCGAGTCCGAGCCGGCGCCGAAGGCCGCGGGCGGAGCAGGCTCGAAGAAGGCCGACGCCGGCGATGCCGACGCCGAGGGCACTCGCTCGCGGCGCTCGGCCCGCCGCCGCGCCGCCGAGACGACGACAACGAGCGCGCCGACGCGCCGCCGCCGTGACGCCGAGGAGGTCGTGAGCGTTCGCGCTCAGGCCAAGTACGTGCGTACCGCTCCTCGCAAGGCCCGCCTGGTCATCGACCACATTCGCGGCAAGTCCGTCGGCGATGCCCGTGCCATACTGCTGACGACGCCGCGCGCCGCCTCGAGGGACGTGCTCAAGCTCCTCGACTCGTGCGTGGCCAACGCCGAGAACAATCACGAGCTCTCAGCCGACGAGCTCAGGGTGGAGAAGGCCTACGTCGACGAGGGCCCGACGCTGAAGCGTTACCAGCCCCGCGCGCTCGGCCGTGCCACCCAGATCCGGAAGCGAACGAGTCACATGACGATCTACCTGACCAACGTGGAGGGACGCCGGTAATGGGACGCAAGGTCCATCCCGAGGCGTTCCGCGTCGGCTACATCCACGACTGGAAGGCGACCTGGTTCAACGAGCGCGAGTTCTCGGACTACCTGTTCGAGGACATCCAGATCCGCGAGCACATCCAGACGCGCCTCGCCCACGCCGGCCTGTCCGACATCACCATCAAGAAGAACAAGAGTGAGGTCGAGGTCAACATCAACACGGCCCGGCCCGGGATCGTCATCGGCAAGTCGGGCACCGAGGTCGACGCGCTGCGCCGCGCCCTGCACAAGATGACCGGCAAGGCCGTCAAGGTCAACATTCTCGAGATCAAGCGCCCCGAGCTCGACGCCAAGCTCGTGGCCCAGTCGATCGCCGAGCAGCTCCAGAACCGCGTCGCCTTCCGCCGAGCCATGAAGCGCTCGCTCACCTCGGCCATGCGCTCGGGGGCCAAGGGCGTGCGCATCCAGGTATCCGGTCGCCTCGGCGGCGCCGAGATGGCCCGCACCCAGGGGTACTCCGAGGGCCGCGTGCCGCTGCACACCATGCGCGCCGACATCGACTACGGCTTCTACGAGGCGCGCACGACCTTCGGTCGCATCGGCGTGAAGGTATGGGTCAACAAGGGCGAGATAATGCCCTCGGGCTTCGCCCAGGACCTGACCTCGATGGAGGCTCCCGAGCGCCCAGGCGCACCCGGCGGCGGCCGTGGAGGCCGCGACGGCGGCGGACGCGATCGCGGCGGGCGTGGTGCGGGCGGACCGGGCGGCGCCGGCGGCCGGGGAGGTCGTGGA
>JBBSNG010000097.1:0-8245 GCA_038232755.1 Solirubrobacterales bacterium
GAGCAGCAGGATGTTGGACTTCTGCAGCTCGACGGCGGCCTCGTCGCCGCCATCGACAGCGGCGGTCGCCATCTGCACGCGCTTGTAGTGGTTGTAAACGGCGACCGAGAGCGCGCGCTTGGCGCCCTCCTGGCCGACCACGTACTCTTGGAGCACCGCGTTGATCTCGGTGGGCTTCGGGAGGTTGTCGAGGTCGAAGCTCGCGGGCACCGTGAGCTCCTCGTCGATGATCTCGTTGCAGAGATCGATGCACTCGTCGCAGATGTAGACGCCGGGTCCGGCGATGAGCTTCTTGACCTGCCGCTGCGACTTGCCGCAGAAGCTGCATAGAAGTTGCTCGTTCTGTTCCGTCGGTCTTGCCATCCCTCTTCCCCCCTCGAGGCGACGCCCTCTCCGCTCGCCCCTAGACCTGCGTAACGATCCGGTCGATGATCCCGTACTCCGTGGCCTCTTCGGAGCTCATGAAGTAGTCGCGCTCGGTGTCGCGCGTGACCTTCTCGAAGTCCTGACCGGTGTGCTTGGCGATGATGTGGTCGAGGCGCTGGCGGACGTCGATGATCTCGCGGGCGTGGATCTCGATGTCCGTGGCCTGGCCCTGGAAGCCCGAGGAGACCTGATGGATGAGGATCTTGGCGTTGGGCAGCGCCATGCGCTTGCCGTGGGCGCCGCCGGCGAGCAGCAGCGCGCCCATCGACATGGCGATGCCGACGCAGATGGTCTGCACGTCGGGCTTGATGTACTGCATCGTGTCGTAGATCGCGAGGCCCGCGTAGACCGACCCGCCGGGCGAGTTGACGTACAGCGAGATGTCCTTGTCCGGGTCCTCGGCCTGGAGGTGCAGAAGCTGCGCGACGATCAGGTTGGCGATCTCGTCGGTGACCGGCGTGCCGAGGAAGACGATGCGCTCGTTGAGCAGGCGCGAGTAGATGTCGAAGGCACGCTCACCGCGCGAGGTCTGCTCGACGACCATGGGTACGAGTGGGCTCATGAGCGCTTCCGTTTCGCCTTTCCACCGGGAATCCTGCCGCCGCTCGAAAAAGCTGCGACCGCCGCACCGGCTGGCCCGGCGAGTGCCGTCACTGTAGCAATGGCCGGTGGCCCGCTGGACGCCTGTAGCGCACGCTTAGACGCTCGTTCGAGGGCGGTCGGATCGGCCTCCGCGACGCCGTTGAGGGCCACCACGGCGCGGTCGCCGGCGCGCGGTGGTGCGTCAGCTGCTCGGCGTCCAGAGCTCTGCTGGGGGCTTCTCGGGCTCCTGCTCGGGCGTCCAGATCTGCTCGCGGCCCTCGGCCTGCGCCGCGGGGATCGCGCTCGCCTCCTCGACGACCAGGTCGACCGCCTTGCGCATGGCGATGTCCTCGCGTAGGGCGTCGGCCCGGCCGTCCTCCTTGGCCTTGACCAGCGAGCGCTCGAGCTTGCGCTCGCTCGGCGGCTTCGCGCCCGGAGCGGTGGCGGCCTCGCGCAGCGACTGCAGGATCTCCTCGTCGGAGACCTCGATGCCCTCGGCGGCGACGATCCCGGCTAGGACGCTCTCGCGCCGCAGCGCCTGCTCGGCCTCGGGCTCGGACTCGGTGATCAGCTCCTCCTGGTCCTTGCCGGTCATCTCGAGATAGCGTGCCGGGTCGATGCCCTGGGCCTGGAGACGGCGCGAGGTGCGCTCCCATAGCTCGTGCGCCTTGGCGTGGACGAGCTCGTGCGGTACCTCGACGGTGGCCCGCTCGACCGCCGCGTCGACCGCGGCCTCGCGGAACTCGTGGTCAATGGCGTGTCCCTCGCGCTCGGCGAGCCGGCGGCGAATGTCGGAGCGCAGCTCCTCGAGCGAGTCGAAGCCGCCGGCCTCGAGCGCGAAGTCGTCGTCGGCGTCGGGAAGGCGCTTCTCCTTGACCTCGCGCACCGCCGTGGCGAACACGGCCTCGCGGCTCGCCAGGTGCTCGGCACGGTAGTCGTCGGGGAAGGTGACGCGGACCTCGCGCTCCTCCCCCGCGCTCGCGCCGGTCAACCCCTCCTCGAAGCCCTCGATGAGCTGGCCCGATCCGAGCTCGAGCAGGTGCCCGCGAGCCTCTCCACCCTCGAACGGCTCGCCGTCGATCGTGCCCACGAAGTCGATGACCGTGAAGTCGCCAGGGCCGGCCGGGCGCTCGACGGTCTCGAGCGCGGCCTGGGCCTCACGCAGCCGCTCGACCTCGGCCTCGACGGCCTCGTCGTCGACCTCGGCCTCGCGACGGGCGACCTCGAGGCCCCTGTAGTCGCCGAGCTTCGCCTGGGGACGGACGGCGACCTCAAAGGAGAAGCGGAGCGGCGCGCCCTTCTCGGGCATGTCGGCCAGGTCGACCTGCGGATCGCCCACGGTGGCGATGCGCTCCTGCTGGACGGCGTGGCCGTACCACTCGGGCAGCGCCCGGCGCACGGCCTCGTCGAGGACGGCCTCCCGGCCCATGCGCTGGATGACCATCGGCGCCGGCACCTTGCCCTGGCGGAAGCCCGGCACCTTCATGTCGCCGGCCAGCGCGCGAGCAGCGCCGTCGAGCTCGCGCTCGATCACCGCCGGATCGACCTCCACGCGCACGCGTACGCGCGAGTCGGAGAGCTCCTCGGTGGTGGTGGTCAGGGTCGCGGCCATGGCGCGGTCACGATAGCGTGGCGACGGTGAGCGACGGGCTTCTCGACCTGCACAGGACGGGCGGCGAGAGGCTCGCCGCCTGGCTTCTCACGGGTCCGCTCGGACACCTCTTGGGCTTCGTGGCCGATGTCGCCGTGCTGTGGCTGGGGTGGGCGCGCGGGGAGGCGCGGCGGCGACTCGCGCGGGCTCGCCCGAACCGCGGGAGCGCAGGCGGCTCGTGAGCACGGACGCGCCGGACGAGCGCGGCCCGATCGACGCCGGCGCGCGCATCGGGCACGTGCACCTCAAGGTCTCCGACCTCGATCGCGCGCTCGCCTTCTACGTCGGCGTGCTCGGCTTCGAGCTCCAGGACCGGTTCGGCGAGGCCGCGGCCTTCGTCTCGGCCGGCGGCTACCACCACCACATCGGCCTCAACACGTGGGAGAGCGCGGGCGGATCGCCGCCGCCGCCCGGCCACACGGGCCTGTTCCACCTGGCCATCCTCTACCCCACCCGCGCCGCCCTCGCCGACGCGCTGAGGCGGCTCGCCGAGGCGGGGGTCTCGATCGACGGAGCGTCCGACCACGGGGTCTCCGAGGCGATCTACCTACGCGACCCCGACGGCAACGGGCTCGAGCTCTACCGCGACCGTCCGCGCGAGGAGTGGCCACGCACGGCCTCCGGAGCGGTGCAGATGTACACGCGGGCGCTCGACCTGCCCTCGCTGCTGGCCGAGGCCTGAACGGGCGAGGCGCCGTACCCGGGCCCGCTCAGCTCTCGAAGCGGTAGACCACGCCCGCCGGGGCCGCGCCGGCACCGGCGAGGCGCGGCAGGGTCGCCGCCAGGGCCGACGAGAAGACCTCGGTGCTGCGTTCGATCAGGGCCAACAGGTCCTCGACGGGCGTGGCCTCGTCCTTGACCCCATTGGCGTGGTCGGTCGCGTACCCGAGGAGCGCGTAGGGCAGCTCGGCCTCGCCGCACAGGACCGCTTCGGGGCCTGCGGTCTGGCTCACCGCCGTCACGCCGCAGGCGGCGAGGCCGCGGATCTCCGCGCGCGTGTTGAAGCGGGGGCCGTCGACGTGCCCGTAACAGCCCTCGGCGCGGTGCACCAGCCCGGCCGCCCGGGCCCCGGTCACGAGCGCCGAGCGCAGCTCCTCGGAGAACGGGCCCTCGAAGATCCAGTGCCCGCGGCGCGGATCGCCGGGCTCCGAGTAGAAGGAGCACAACGAGCCGTCGGGTAACCGGTTGACGGGGAAGTGGAGGTCGTCGAAGACGATCAGCGATCCGAGCTCGACGCTCGGGTCGACGGCACCGCAGACCGTGACGGCGAGCACCGCGTCGGCCTCGAGCTCGACGAGGGCGGCGACGTTCGCACGGTGGTCGACCTGGTTCGAGAGCCGGCGGTGGCCTTCGCCGTGGCGCGCGACGTGCAGGATCTCGAGGCCGTCCTCGCCGCGACCGCGGGCCACGCGCGCGTCGCCGTAGGGCGTGGACACGGCCTCGGGCGCCGACTCGCCGTAGCCGGCGAGGGCGTAGGTACCCGTGCCGGTGATGACGCCGATCCGCATGTCGGCGCGAATATACCCCGCGGCGAGGGTTCGGCCGGGACGCCTCGAGGGCGGGCGCGGGCTCAGCCGGCTCGCTCGGCCTCGAAGCGCTCGAGCGCGGCCGGGAGCTCGCCGAGATCGCTGATCACGAGATCGGCCTCGTGGCCGAGGAACGAGGTCGGCGCGCCCTCGCGCGCGACCAGAGCACCTCGGAGACCGGCCGTCTGGGCGCCGGCGATGTCCCACTCGTGGGCCGAGACGAGCATGAGGTCGGCGGGCTGCGCCCTAAAGGCGTCGGTCAGGAGCCCGTAGGCCTCGGGGGCGGGCTTGAATCGCTCGACCGCGTCGGCGGCGAGCAGGTGATCGAAGTGCCCTTCGACCCCGGCTCCGCGAATCAGGGCGTCGATCCCCGGCGCCGTGCCGTTCGAGAGCACGGCGAGCCGCCGGTCGCCGAGTGCTTCGAGCGCCGCGGCCACGTCGGGGTAGGCGGGAAGCTCGGTCAGGCCGCCGGCGAGCTCACGCGCGGCCGGCTCGTCCAGGTCTGCGCCGGCCTCGCGAGCCGCCGCGGCGAAGGCGGCGGTCGCAACCTCCATGATCGGCCGGTAGCGGCCCGAGGCGGTCAGGTGCCACGTGTAGGGCACGAGCCGGGAGGTGAACCCGCCGAAGACCGCCTCGCCGCGGCCGGCGAAGCGCTCCTCCAGGCGCGGCTTCAGCCCGGACAGGTCGAACAGGGTTCCGAACGCGTCGAAGGCGACGCCGGCGAGGGCGGGCACGCGAGGCCGGACCCTCAGGGAGAGGGCGCGCCGGGGGCGGAATCGCCGCCCGAGGGCGCGGGACTCGGCCCAGCGCCACCCCGCTCTCCGGCGCCATCGCCGTCGCTGGGTGAGGAGCCGCTGTCGCCGCCGGGGGCCGAAGTGCCACCGTCGGGCGTCTGCGCGCCGCCCTCGCCCGAGCCGCCGCCCTCGGAGGCACCGCCGCCGCCGGGAACGGGATCGTCGGATGAGCCGCCGCTGTCGTCCGGCCCGGACGAGGATCCACCGTCGCCGTCGATCGCGCCGTCCTCGATCGCGTCGTCCGAGCCCGAGTCGCTCGAGCCGCCGCTGAACAGGGTGGTCCGTCCCCCGCCGCCGCCGATCGACCCGCCGGTGACGAGCTCGGGCACGGTGAGCGCGACGGCGGCGATGACAAAGGCGAGCAGCCCGGTGAGAATCGCGATCCGCACCCGGGGCCGGCGCCCTCCGAGGGCGCGCCGCACGCCAGCCGCTCGCGCGGCGGACCGGCGGGGTGGGCCGCCGGGCGCTCCGTTCCAGCCGGCCTCGCGGGACGGCGGGCGAGCGCGCGCGGCGCGCGTCTCGGGATCGAGCGCTGCCGTCGCGCCGTCGAGGGGCCGGGTCTCGACGTCGGCCGGGTCGAGCCGGCGCGTCGGCGGCTCGGTCGGATGATCCTCGGCCTCGAGCCGGGGCATCTCGGCGTCCACGGTGGTGCCGCCGGCGAGGCTCTCCCTCTCGGGGTCGTCGTCCGGGGAATCGGTCTCGAGTCGCCGGGTCTCCGGCTCCCACCGACCCGTGGCCGCGGGGTCGCGGCCGGCCGTCGCGGTGGCCGCGTCGGTCCGCGGCTCGGTCCATCGACCCTCGGCGACCGCTGCACCACCGGGACCCGCCAGCGCGGTGACCGAGGTCGCCGGGGTCCGCCGTCCCGGACGCTTGTCGGAGATGACCCGCGCCGGACGGTGGAAGGCCTCCCGCAGGAGTGGGACGAAGATCGCCATGAGGGCGGCCGCCATCGCCGAGCCCGACTCCGAGAACTGCGAGACGAGGACCGCGGCGGCGGCGGAGGCCAGCGCGGCGGCGACCAGGGTGGGCAGCGAGAGGCTGTCGCCTCCGGAGCTCCTGGTCCCGGCGGCCACCTCAGGCCCCCTCGGGGGTCGTGGCCTGCGCTTGAGTGGTGACGGCGCTCACTTCCTCCGTCCGAGAGTCGGGTCCGCAACCGTGTATAGCAGTCGTACGAGGGAGTTGTGTGGCGAGGGCCACAGCCGCAGACGAGCGTCGCGGACGCCCAGCCGGCGGAGCGTTACGGTGTCGCGTGCAGCCCATGCACGAGCTCCTTCCCGGCCTCTTTCACTGGACCGCTCAGCACGAGCGCATCGGCATGGACGTGAGCTCGTACTTCGTCGCGGGTGAGGCGCTGACCCTCATCGATCCCATGCTCCCGCACGGGGGCGTGGAGGCGATCGAGGCGATCGCGCGGCCCGAGGCCATCGTCCTCACCACGCGCCATCACCTGCGCCACGCCGAGCGATTCGCCGCGGCCTTCGGGTGCCCGATCCTCTGCCACGAGGAGGGCCTGCAGGAGTTCGCCGGCGGAGGGCCCGACGTCGCGGGCTTCCGCTTCGGCGACGAGCTGCGACCCGGTCTCGTCGCGCTCGAGATGGACGCGATCTCCCCCGACGACACCGCGCTGCATGTCGCGGTCGGGGACGGAGTGCTCGCCTTCGCCGACGCGATCATCCGCTACGGGGGAGAGATCGGCTTCGTCCCCGACCACCTGATCGGCGACGATCCCGAGGCGGTCAAGCGGCAGGTGCGCGAGGCGCTCGAGCCGATGCTCGACCGCGACTTCGACACGCTGCTGTTCGCTCACGGCGATCCGCTCGTGGGCGGCGGCCGGCGGGCGCTCGAGCGCTTCGTCGCGGGCTGACGAAGGGGTCGGCGGCGGCGAGCGGATCGCGCTAGGTTCGCCTCGCGGTGAGCGAAGCGGACGACTACGGGCTTTCCGACCATCCGAGCTGGCGCTCGGTCGACTGGGCCGCTCACCTTCAGCGGGCCGAGGTCGCCGACGCGTCGGTCGCCTACCTCGACATCGGCGAGGGCGACGGACCGCCGGTGGTGCTCGTCCACGGCCTCGGCGGGCGGTGGAGCAACTGGCTCGAGAACATCCCCGCGCTGGCGCGCGAGCGGCGCGTCGTCGCGCTCGACCTCCCCGGCTTCGGAGACTCGGGAATGCCGGCCGAGGAGATCTCGGTGTCCGGCTACGCCCGCGTGGTCGACGGACTGTGCGAGCAACTCGGGCTCGGCCCGGTGGTGGTCGTCGGGAACTCGATGGGCGGGTTCGTCGCGGCCGAGCTCGCCGTCGCCTTTCCGGAGCGGGTCGAGCGCCTCATGCTCGTCGACGCCGCCGGCATGGTTCCCGGCGCCGGCCAACGCCGCCGCAGCGTGGCGGTGCTCGAGCTGACCGGCTTCCTCGGCGCGCGGCTGGCCGCGAGCTACCGGTCGGTGGCCGCGCGACCGCGGCTGAGGCGGGTCGCCCTCGGCATGGTCGCCCACCGCCCCGAGCGGCTGAGCGCCGACCTCGTGCTCGAGGGCCTGCTCACCCCCATCTCCCCGGCGTACCGCCAGGCCCTCCACGCCACACTCGGCTACCTGAGCTGGGACTGGGCCGAGCGGCTGCGCACGGTCCGCGCTCCGACGCTGGTGGTCTGGGGAGACCGCGACGCCCTGATCCCGGTCGGGCACGGCGAGGAGTACGCGCGGCGGATCGCCGGCGCTCGCTCGCTCGTGCTCGCCGACACCGGGCACATCCCGATGGTCGAGCGACCGCGCAGCTTCAACCGGGCGCTGCTCGAGTTCCTGGCCGAGCCGGCCGCGCCGGCCCAGGTCGTGGGCGCCTGAGCGCCCGCCGCCCGCTCAGGACCGTGTCGGCGCGCTGAAGAAGACAGCGGCCCCGACGGCTGCCACGGCCGCGCCGACCCAGAACAGAACCCCGGCGCCGCGCACCCCGACCGTGAGTCCGGCGATCACCGCGCCGACGATCAGCAGCGGCATCCCGATCTCCCAGCGGCGGCCCCCGGCGATGCCGCCCATCGGAGGCCTGCGACGGCGCCTCGGCACGGTGCGCGCCTCAGCGGTCGACGGTCGACATGTCCGGGTAGCGATCGCCCGACGCCGCGCCGGCCGGCGCGGCCGCGTCGATGCGCTCGAGGTCCTCGGCGGTCAGCTCGATCTCGCTCGCGGCCATGTTCTCCTCGAGGTAGGGCCGCCGCTTCGTGCCGGGGATGGGGACGATGTCCTCGCCGCGGTGGAGCACCCAGGCAAGCGCGAGC
>JBBSNG010000098.1:0-8158 GCA_038232755.1 Solirubrobacterales bacterium
GATCCGCGCAGCTCGTCCTCGACCTGATGACGGCTCTCGACGAGGGCCATCTCGGTGAGCGCCGCCATGGCGGCCAGGTGCAGGACCGCGTCCACGGTCTCCTCGTCCGGTGGTGCGCCATCCTCGAGCAGAGTCGAGGGTGCACGGACCACCACCGGGACGTCCTCGTCCCCGATCGTTCCCGCGTCGGCGGGCGGCACGAGGGCGGGGAGGGCCTCGCGCGCGCGGCCCTGGTCCTCCGTGCCCCGCTCGTCCTCGTCGACCTCGAGCACGAACTGCGTCTGCTCGTCGGCCGCCTCGTTGTCGACCTGGGTGAGGTCCTCGCGCTTCTCGAGGAGCTTGGTCACCCGCCTCGCCGCTCGCTCGGCGTCCGCCTGGTCGTCGCCCACGACCGTCGCCTCGAACTGGCCCGCGGGCGGTCCCTGCTCGAGCCGGTCGGCGGTGAACCCCCGCGGGTACTCTCGTTCGCCGAAGCGCCGTAGGTCGGCCGTCACGCGCGCGACGTCGACGCCCTCCTCGAAGTTGGCGAAGAAGGAGCCGTTCTCGGTGTCCTCGACCTCGTCGGTCTGGACGCCGGCACCGCCGAAGGTCACCTGAGCGCTCTCGATGCCGTCGATCGCTTGCAGCCGGTCCTCGAGCGGCTGGAGCAGCCGCTCCGCGCGGTCGGGGCCGAGGCCGGGCGGCAGGTCGACGGTTCCGAAGGCCTGCTGGGTGCCGCTGTCGGGCAGGAACTGAACCGGCACCCCGCCCCCCGCGACCACCGAGATCGTGCCGATCAGGGCGGCAAAGGCGGCGGCGATGACCACGATCCGCCCGACCGGACGGATGCCGAAGCGGGTGATCGGGGTGACGATGCGCGCGAGCGGTCCCTCCGTCTCCTCGGGCCGCCCCTTGGGCTTCATGAACGTGGCGCCGAGCACGGGGATGAGCGTCACCGCCACCAGCAGCGAGGCGAGCAACGCGACCACGACGATGATCGAGAACGAGAAGAAGATCTCCGAGATCAGTCCGCCCACGAGGCCGAGGGGGAGGAACACCGCGGCGGTGGCCAGCGTGGAGGAGACGATCGCGTTGGCGACCTCCGAGGTCCCCTCGAGTGCGGCCTGCATGCGCGGCTCGCCGCGCTCGAGGTGCTTGTAGATGTTCTCGAGCACGACGATGGCGTCGTCGATGACCCGGCCGATGGCGATGGTCAGCCCGGCCAGGGTGATGATGTTCAGCGTCAGCCCGAGCACCCACGCCGCGAGCAGGCCGAAGACGATCGACGTCGGGATCGACACCGCGGCCACGAGCGTGGGGCGGACCGAGCGCAGGAACAGGAAGATCACCACGACGGCGAAGAGGGCCCCGAGCGTGCCCTCGAGCAGGAGCCCGTTGACCGACGCTTTGACGTCGCTCGAGGTCTCGAAGATGGTGCTGACCTCGACGCCGCCGAGCCGGCCTTCGGCGCGGGCGAGTGCCGCCTGGGCCTGGTCGACGACCTGGACCTGGTTGGCGTCGTCCTCGGTGAACACCGACAGCGCGATCGAGGGCTTGCCGTTGGTCCGCGCGAAGCCCGTGCCCTCGGCGCTCTGGCGCCGGACGGTGGCGACGTCGCCGAGCTCGCGCCGGTTGGAGATCGGCAGCTGCTCGAGCTCGTCGCGCCCGTCGACGGTGCCCGGGTCGACCAGCAGCGGCGTACGCGAGCCGCTGCGCTCGACAAGGCCCAGCGGCGCCTCCGCGAGCGCGGTCCGGACCTTGGCGGCCAGGCTGCCGGGCGTCTCGCCGCGGCGAACCGCGCGCCGCTTGAGCTCGACCGCGTACTCCTCCTCGACGCCGCCGTCGAGGTCCACGCGGCCGACGCCGTCGATCTCCTCGAGGTCGTCGCGAACGTCCTCGGCCTGCTCGGTCAGGGTGACCAGGTCGGCGTCGGTGCTCATGGCGGCGTTGAGCACGGCCTGCTCGTCGAAGCCGCCGCCGATGTCGAGCTCGCCGGCGCCCTCGGGCAGCGGGACGGACGCAAGCTCGCGGGCGAGGTCCTCCTCGAACTGAGCCGTGTCGGTCCCGTAGGCGAGCTCGGTGACGAGGACGACGCGTCCGTCGCTCGACTGGGTCTGGGTGGTCTCGACGTCCTCGAGATTGGTCGCCGCCTCCTCGAGCGGCTGGGCCACCTGCTCGTCGACGCCCTCGGCGTCGAGGCCCGAGACCTCGAGGTTGGTGATGACGAAGGGGAAGTCGACGTCGGGGAAGAACTGCTGGCGCAGCTGCGTCGCGCTGAACGCCCCCGCCCCGAGGATCAGGACGCTGGCGAGGATGACCACGGACCGGCGCCGCAGGCACCAGGAGACGATGGCGGTCATGGGCGGGTCTCTCGTGAGTCGGTCACGGTGGGGTACGCAGCGGAGGGCGGTTCAGACCGTGTTGGCAGGGGTTTCCGACCTTACAGCGGCGCCCGCATCGGTTCGGGTCGATAGTGTTACGGCAGTCAGAGTCACTATGACAGAGACCGCCAGAAAGACAGCTGCTGCCGAGGGGGTCAACGGCCGGGGCCTGCGCGAGCGCCGGCGCGCCCGTACGCGCGACGACATCGAGTCGGCCGCCCTCCGCCTGTTCCTCGAGCATGGCTACGACGCGACCACGACCGAGGAGATCGCCGAGGCCGCGCTGATCTCGCCGCGCACGTTCTTCCGGTACTTCGCCTCGAAGGAGGACGTCCTGCTTGCTCGCGGCCGGGATGAGATGACCCTCGCGGCCCGCAGCCTGGCGGAGCGGCCGGGCGACGAGCCCCTGATGGACTCCCTGCGCGAGCTGCTGCGGACATTCGCGGCGGTCTACGGCGGCGAGAGCGACCGCGAGCGCAAGCTGTGCTGGATCCGCCTCGTCAACACCACTCCGCACCTGGCCGCGGCCTTCCTCGAGATGCTGCACGGAATGGAGCTCGTACTGCGCGACTTCGTGGCGGCGCGTCTCGGGCTCGCGGCCCGGGACCGTCGGCCGCGGCTGGTGGCGGCGGCATTCGGCACGGCCTTCCGCGTGGCCGCGGAGACCTGGCAGGAGAGCGACGGAACCGAGGACATGACCCGGCTCGTGCGCGACAACGTCGAGACGTTGGTGGCGCCGCTGCTCGAGCCCGGCGCCGGCGCCTAGACGCTCGAGCGTTCTGCGCCCCGCCCCTCTATCTCGAGCAGCCCCCGGTCGCTCTCATGGTCGACCTGAAGCGTGGTGTGCTCGATCTCAAACTCGTCGCGCAGCAGTCGCTCGAGCTCACGCCGGAGCCCGTGGCAGTCGTCGCCGGGAGCGACGAGCACGTGTGCGGCGAGTGCGGGGAAGCCGGAGGTGACCTCCCAGACGTGGAGGTCGTGGACCTCGAGCACCCCGGGTGTCGAGGCCATCGCCCGGCCAACCCGCTCGGGCTCGAGGCCCTTGGGCGCGGCCTCGAGCAGCACGCCGCCCGAGTCGCGGAGGAGCGTGTAGGCGGCGCGGACCATGATCGCCGCGACGAGCAGGGCGGCGATGCCGTCGGCCCGGGCGAAGCCGGTGAGCAGGACGACCGCCCCGGCGACCGCCGTCCCGACAAAGGCGAGCAGGTCGGTGAGGATGTGCTGGAAGGCGCCCTCGACGTTGAGGCTCAGGCGGTTGGCGCGGGCCAGCGTCCAGGTCGCCGCGAGGTTGACCGCGACACCGACTAGGGCCACGATCAGCACGGCGGCGCCCTCGACCTCCGGCGGATCGACGAGCCGGCGGACGCCCTCGTAGACGATGAAGATCGCCAGCGCGAGCAGCGTGGCTCCGTTGAGCTGTGCGGAGAGGATCTCCGCGCGCTTCAGGCCGAAGGTGAAGCGCCCCGCGGGCGGGCGCGCCGCGAGGCGCATGGCCACCAGGGCAAAGGCGATCGCGCCAGCGTCGGTGAGCATGTGAGCGGCGTCGGCGAGGAGGGCGAGCGAGGAGGCGGCGATGCCGACGAAGACCTCGACGCCCATGAAGGCGAGGATCAGCGCGAGCGCGATGCCCAGGCGGCGGCGGTCGGCATCCGGCGCCGGCGCGTGGCTGTGCGCGTGGTGGTGGGCGCCCATGCCGCCTCGATTCTAGGTGCCGCCGGTCGCAGATCGGCGTAGCCTGCGGGTGCGTGACGGCCCGACCACCACGTCACCGCCGCGCGTGAGCTCGCCGGTGCTGTTCGAGCTCGAGCGGGTCAGCGCGACGCGTGGGAGGAGGGACGTCCTGCGGGAGGTCTCACTCAGCCTCCCGGAGGGGTCGAGCTGCATCGCCGGCGACTCGGGCTCCGGGAAGTCGACCCTGCTGCGGCTGCTCAACCGGCTCGCCGACCCGACGGCCGGAACGATCGCCTACCGTGGCCGTGCGCTCGGAACCCTGGACGTGCTCGAGCTGCGCCGTGAGGTCGCGCTCGTCCCGCAGTTGCCCGCCCTGCTCGCGGGGACCGTGGCCGAGAACGTCGCCTTTGGGCCGAGCCTGATCGGCCGCGAGGTCGAGGTCGGGCCGGCGCTCGAACTCGCCGGGCTCGCGGCGGACTTCGCCGGGCGCGAGGCCGAGCGGTTGTCGGTGGGCGAGCAGCAACGGGTCATGCTGGCCCGGGCGCTCGCGCTCGAGCCGCAGGTCCTGTTGCTGGACGAGCCGACCTCGGCCCTCGACGAGCGCGCTCGCGACCGCGTCGAGGAGACGCTCGTCGATCTGCGCCGGCGCCTCGGCTTGTCGATCGTCCTGGTCACGCACGACCTGGCGCAGGCCGAGCGGCTCGCCGACCGGATCGTGCGCCTCGACGCCGGCCGCGTCGTCGGAGCCGGCGGCGAGGGACCAGAGGTGCGCAGGGCGCCGGCGAGGACGCAGTGAGCGCCGCTTCGGATGTCACCTTCGCCCAGGTGGCCGCCACGCTCGGCCTCGTCGGCGTCGCCGTGCTCGTGTCGCTGTGGCAGCGGATGCGCCTCGAGGGCGACATCGCCGTGGCGGTCGCGCGCTCGTTCCTCCAGCTCACGGCGGTCGGGTTCGTCATCGCGCTGGTCTTCGAGGGAGACAGCCTGGTGCTGGTGGTCGCCCTGATCGCGGTGATGGCGCTGTTCGGCGCCTTCACCGCCCGCCGCCGCGCTCCGTCGGTGCCCAAGGCCTTCCTGCCACTGCTCATCGCGCTCGGGCTGGCCGGCACCGCGACGCTCGTGTTGCTCGTCGTGCTCGGTGTGTTCAGCCCCGAGCCGCGCTACCTGGTTCCCCTCGGCGGGATGGTCATCGGCAACTCGATGACCGCCGCGGCGGTCGCCCTGAACCGTCTCGGCGACGAGGTGACCGCGTCGCGGCGCGAGATCGAGGCCACGCTCGCGCTCGGGGCCACCGCGACACAGGCCGCGCGACCGATCGTGAGGCGCAGCCTGCGCTCGGGGGTGATCCCGCTCATCGACTCGACGAAGACCACCGGGGTGATCTTCTTCCCCGGAATCATGGTCGGCCTGCTCGTGGCCGGGGCCGAGCCGCTCGACGCCGTCCGGCTGCAGCTCATCATCCTCTACATGCTTCTGGGCAGCGTCTCGATCGCCTCGGTGACGGCGGTGGTGCTCGCCCAGCGCAACTTCTTCACGCCGGCGCAGCAGCTCCTCGAGCCGATCGTCTCGGGCGAGGAGGACTGAAGGGCTGAGCATGGCGCGGCGCGGGCCAGAGCTCGAGCAGTAGCGAGTACGACTCCGGCCCGTCCCCCGGCGGCGGTCCCGGCCGGGTCGCCGCCGCCGCCGTCCACGCCAACGGCCTCGAGCAGGTTCCGCGGGCCGCCCTCAGCAATGCGCGCGGCGCCACGCCACCACGAGGGTGAGCGCCCAGACCGCGCCGGCTAGGAGCAGGAGCTCGGCGTAGGGCGAGGCGCTCTCCCCGCGCACGAGCTGGACGACGACGACCGCGGCCAACACCAGCGAGAGCACGTTTCCGATCGCCCGCTCGGCTGCGTGCTCGGCGGCCTTGCGCCGGGACTTCGGTGGTGCCGTGCGCGGGGCCATCGCCGAAGGCTAGTTGCGCCAGATCCGCCACGCCGACACGATCAGGAACGCACCGAAGACGCGGACCAGGACCCCAGTGGGCAGCGCGAGCGCGAGGACGGCGCCGACCGCGCCGCCGAGGGCCCCGAGTACGCCCATGATCACGAGATGCGAGCGCAGCACGTTGCCCTCGCGGTCGGCGGTGATCCCGCCGACGAGCGCGGTCGGCAGGATGGCCGCAAGCGACGTCCCCTGCGCGAGGGTCTGCGGAACGCCGAGGCCGACGGTCAACGCGGGCACGAACACGAGCCCGCCGCCCACGCCGAGCACGCCGCTCACCGCCCCCGCGAGGACGCCCGCGAGCGCCAAGAGGACATCGGTGAGGAGCATCAGGGGATGAGGAGCTGCTTCAGCCCGACGAGGAGCAGGACCACCGCGACGATCCGCCGCAACGTCGCCTCGGGTATTCGCGCGGCCGCCCGTGCCCCGACATAGGCGCCGAACACCGCGCCCACCGCGAGCGGCACGGCGAGGCGGAAGTCCACCTCACCGCCGGCCAGCGCGTAGATCGGCACGCCGGCCAGGGCGATCGGGACGATGATCAGGAGCGAGGTCCCGTTCGCGAGGTGCGGGCCGACCTTGGCCCAGAGGACCTGGAGCGGGACCATCACGAACCCGCCGCCCACGCCGAGCAGCGAGCCCAGGAAGCCGCCGGCGAAGCCGATCGCCGCGAACCGGGCGCGGCCGCCCTGCTCGCCGTGCCGGGCGGCCGCGGTCTCGTTCATATCGGCTCCCCGCCGTCCATCCCCATGCGCAGGGCCTCGGCGAGGTGGAGTGCTCTGCGCCCGGTCGCATGGGCGATCTGCGAGCGGCAGGAGAAGCCGTCGGCGAGGACCAGCGTGTCCTCGGGGGCCTCGCGCACGGCGGGGAGGATGCCCCGCTCGCCGATCCGCATCGAGATCCCGTACTTCTCGCGCTCGTAGCCGAAGCTTCCGGCCAGGCCGCAGCAGGCAACCTCGACCCGGTCGGTCTCGATTCCGGCGGACGCGAGCACGCTGCGGTCGGCCTCGAAACCCATGACCGCGCGGTGATGGCAGTGGGCCTGCACGAGCGCTCGCCGCTCGAGGGGCCGTGGGAGGAAGTCGTCGACCTCGGCCGTGAGGAACTCGCTCAGGGTGAAGGTCTGGGCCCGCAGGCGGTGGGCGTTCTCGTCGTGCGGCAGCATCTCGACGAGCTCGTCGCGGAAGACGGCGACGCAGCTCGGCTCGAGCCCGACGACGGGAACCCCCTCGCGGATCTGGCTGGCCATGGCGTCTAGCGCCCCGCGCAGGGTGCGCCGGGCCAGGGTGAGCATCCCGAAGTCGTAGAGCGGGCGCCCGCAGCACAGGCCGCCGGGCGGGAGCTCGACCGCGAGGCCGTGCGCCTCGAGGACCTCGGTCGCGGCCCGGGCGACGTGCGGCTGGAGGTGGTTGGTGAAGGTGTCGGGCCAGAGGATGACCCGTCGGCCGCCCGGGTTGCGCGGGCCGCCTCGCGCGGCGAACCAGTCGCGGAAGGTCTCGGAGGCGAAGGGAGGGAGATCGCGCTCGGGCGTCACGCCCGCGAGCCGCTTGAGACGATCGCCGAGGACGGGCGCCCTGGTCGCGGCGTTGACCAGCCGCGGCGCGCGCGCGGCGAGCCTCGCCGTCCACGGAAACAGCCCCAGCGCGTAGGCGGAGCGCGGGCGCAGCCGCCGTCGGTAGTGGTGCGAGAGGAACTCGGCCTTGAGGCTGGCCAGGTCGGTCTGGGTCGGGCAGTCGGTCTTACAGCCCTTGCAGGCCAGGCACAGGTCGAGTGACTCGCGGACCTCCTCGGAGCGCCAGCCGTCGGTGATGACCTCGCCCTCGAGCATCTCGAACAGCAGGCGGGCGCGCCCGCGCGTGGTGTGCTTCTCCTCGCGCGTCGCTCCGAAGCTCGGGCACATCGTGTATCCGGGCTGGGGGTCGCGGCACTTGCCCATCCCGAAGCAGCGCTCGACCGCTCCGGAGAAGCTCGCTCCATCCCGCGCGAACGCGAGCTCCGTCTTGAGCGCCGGGGGGCGGTAGTCGACGCCCAGGCGCAGGTTCTCGTCGAGGGGCGGCGCGTCGATCAGCCGGTCGGGGTTCATCTTCGCGTCCGGGTCCCAGATCGCCTTGAACTCGCGGAAGGCGTCCATCAGCTCGGGCCCGAAC
>JBBSNG010000099.1:0-8153 GCA_038232755.1 Solirubrobacterales bacterium
GAGCGAGCCCGGACCCGCCAGCGACCCCCGACTGCGCCCGAACGCCGTCGCCTTCGACCCGGAACACACCGAAACACTCACCACACACCAGCCACGGGTCGAAACGGTGACTTGGGCCCGGTTAATGAACGATCGGGGCTAATGACGCCCCGACGCCCACGAGAGGGGTGCTCTGCGTCGGAGCCCGAGGCTCAACCGTCCGCGTCGTGGCCGTCCCGCGGCTGGGCAGCGGTCTCAAAGCGGCGGCGAGTCGCTGGCGGCCAGGCCGCCTTCGGTCGCACTTGTCTGCGACGCGGTCCTCGCCCCAGGCTTCGGTGCGACGCAGACCGGCGGAGCGACTGCAACCTCCGCGGGGGCTCTGTCGCGGAGAGGGGAAGAGGATTATCGCCACGACGCTGGATCACCTCTGGTAATCCTACAGGGCGTCGGAGCGCTGTATGAAGTTCGCCCGCAACAGGTTCTCGGGAGCCATCCGGGGATCTCAACGGGGCATTGTCGCCTTCTCCCCGACCAGCTCGTGAAGCGAAGGGGTGGTCGCGTCCGGACGTCGTCGCAATCCCGCCGCCGTTTCGGACCGCGGGCGCGGCGGGCGATCAAGCTTGCGCGACTACCCCGGGAACTAGGGTGTGGCGGCCTCCGGAGGTTCACGGGCGGGGTTCGGTGCGGTCCTGGTCGCCTCCTAACCCCTCCGGGGTATGTTATTCTGCGCGCCAACCGATACCCCTGCCACGTATTGAGGAGGTAGCTGCCCGTGATCGAGCACGCTTTCTTTGTCGAGGGGGAGGAGCCGTGGGCCCTGGCCGGCGGAGCTCTGCGAGATTGGAAACGCGGAGGCGGAGGCACACCGACGCACGTCAACTACCCGCTCGCAACGACAACCTCGACGATCCTCCTGATGGCTAGCACGGATACCGCCGAGGACCGGTGCGGCTCGGATGTCGTGCTAACCGCCGGCCGGGAGAGCTCATCCATCGGGCTCGAGCCATGAGCGCCGTCGGTCTCCTGTTCGTACTGATCGCCTTCGCCCTCGGCTTGGTCGGCGCGGCCTACGCACTCAGCCTGACGCGTCGCGGCCGGACGGTCGCTCCCGGCTCCGAACAGCCGGCTTGGGGACGCTTCCACGTCCGCTACTACACCGTCGCCCTGCTCTTCCTCGCCTTCGACATGGAGATGGCGTACATGTACCCGTGGGTGGTCGTGTTCCGCTCGCTCGGCTGGTTCGCCTTCGCGGAGATCGGCTTCTTCCTGACCGTCCTCGGCCTCGGGATCCTCTACGCGTGGCGCGAGGGGGCGCTCGAATGGTCCTGAGCGCGGTGAGGCAGCGGTTGGGTCACCGAGGCCACGCGACGAAGCCGGACGTCGACCGCAGCGAGCAGGCGATTCCGTCGGTCGTAGTGCCCGACGAGTCCGCGTGGCTCCTCTGGGGCCGCGACCTGCGCCGCTACGGGTTTGCCGCGGTTCTCTCGCCTCTCGGCGCACGTGCGCTGGTCGCGCCCTCGAGGGTGCCGGACGGTCTGGTCGACGCCGTGAGGGACGCGTGGCGGCTGCTCCCGGAGAACCGCAGGCACATCGCACTCGAGGCACCGGACGTCGACGGACAACCGCTCGAGGACATCTTGGGATACACCGCCGAGGACGCGCAGGCACCCGCCGACGACGACGCGGAGGAGTCGCCCGGTGGCGAGCACGGGCACGCGGACCACGAGCACGGCAACGGGGCAAGTGACGAGGGCCACGACCACCACGGCGATGGCGGCCACGGCGAGCATTCCGACGGTGGCCGCCGCCGGGGCCGGGCGGGCCGTGGCCGGGTCTCCGTCGGCCCTCCTCCCGACGTCTACGTGCCGCGGCCGCCGGGGCCTGCTCCGGCCCCCGGCGCGCCCGATCGAGGAGACCACGACGTCCAACGTGCCGGCGACGAACAGCAGAACATGATGCCGATCGAGGGCGACCCGAGCACCGACGGGCTCGTCATGGAGTCGATCGAGGTCGAGCTCGGCCCGCTGGGTACGGTGCTCCCCGGCGGGCTCGTCGCCAGGGTGACGCTCGATGGCGACGTTGTCGCCGACTGCACGCTCGAGGCGGCTCTGTCGATCCCCCGGTCGAGCGCAGCCACTGCGCGCGTACCCGATCCGCTTGCCTTCGCCGCCTGGCGCGAGGCGACGTCCGCCGTGCTCGCCTCAGTCCCCGAAGGACAGGCGGCGCCCCGCGGTTGGGCGTCGCTGGCGCAGGTCGAGCTGGAGCGGACCGCGAGCCACCTCGTCTGGCTCAGAGCACTCGGAGGACTTCTCGGCTGGGTGGAGCTGGTCGACGCCGGGCACGCGGCACTGAGCCCATTCCTCGATGCCCGCCCGACCGGCTTCGGCAGGAGAGCGGAAACGTCGAACGGCCTCCGCTTCGACCTCCCCCCCGGCGAGATGGACTCAGCCCTCGCCGAGGCCGAGTACCGGCTCGAGGCGCTCCGACGGCTCCTCGGCGACAGCCGTCGCCTGAGTCGCCGCACCCGCGGTCGCGGCCAGACCGCCCTTGCGGCTGTCGAGGCAGCCGGAGCGACCGGGCCCGTTGCCCGCGCCGCCGGGCTAAGCGTCGACGAGCGCTCGGGCGACCCGCGCTACGCGGAGCTCGGCTTCGTTTCGGTCGTGAGGCACGAGAGCGACGCCCTGGCCCGCACTCACCTCCGCCTCGATGAGGCGCGCGAGTCCCTCCGCCTCTCGCGAGCGGCGCTCGAGCGCGAGGGGCGCGAGAAGGCACCCGACCCGGGCCCGCCGGCGGAGGCGGCCGACGGCGTCCGCAGGGCGACCGTCGAGGGCCCCCGGGGACCGGTCCAGGCGACTCTCAACTACGCGGATGACGAGCTGCGCTTCGCCGCGCCGGGACAGGATGCCATGCTCGACCTCGCCGCGCGGTCGGCGATCGGGGAGGAGTGGTCGGCCGCGCTCGTCGCAGTCGTCTCCTTCGACCTCTCGCCCTGGCGGGTCGGCCTATGAGCGTCGCCACGCCGTTCGCCATCGTAGGGGTGGCCGCCGTGGGTGGCTTCCTCGTCGCCTGGCTCGAGCGGCTCGTGGCCGGACGCCCTTCCCCGGTCCCCGTCCTGCGCTCGATCGCCGTCACCCTCGCGCGTCCGATCGCCACGCCCCCCACCTACGACCGGTGGCTATTCCACCTGGCTCCGAGCCTGCTGCTGCTGGCCGGACTCGTCGCCCTCTCGACCGTACCGTGGGCGCCCGGCTTCCGGGGGATCGACATGGAGTCCGGAGTGATCTTGTTCGCCGGGGCGATTGCGTACGTGACGCCCGCCGTCTTCATGGCGGGGTGGGGCGCCGGTGGCGGGCTCTCGGTCGTCGGCGGCTTTCGCTTCCTGGCGCTGATGATCGCCTACGCGATGCCGATCGCCATGGTCCTGACCGCGGTCGGAGCCCCGGCCGAGTCGCTGCGCCCGACCGCGATCGTGGAGATCCAGGAGAGCGTACCCATGGCGATCGTGCAGCCGCTCGCGGTCGTCCTCTTCGTGCCGGCGGTGATGGCCGTGGCGCTGCTGCCGCCCTTCGACATCGCTCAAGCCCCGTCCGAGCTCGGGGGTGGAGCCTTCGCGCGCTACGGCGGGCTCGAGGCGGGGATCATCGCGCTCGCTCAGCGCGTTCTCGTGCTCGCCGTGGCGGGGATGACCGCCGCTCTCTTCCTCGGCGGCTGGTACGGGCCGCTGCTGCCGCCCGCGCTGTGGATGGCGCTCAAGACGGCCGGCGTGGTCGCGCTCATGCTGTGGGCGGGTCGCCGGCTCCCGCGCTTCGAGATCGACCGGCTTGTCTCGTTCGCCTGGAAGGTCCCCATACCGCTGTCGATCCTGGCCATCGCCTGGGGCGGGCTCGTGACCCTCCTCTTCTACCGATGAACGACCTCGGCACCGCCCTCGTCTTCTGGCCCACCGCCGCCATCATGCTGGCGACGGGCGTGTACGTCTTCCGCACCGCGTCGATGGCCCGGGCGGGACTGCTTCTGCTCGCCTCGCTCGCCGTCGAGGGTCTGATCTTCCTGGCCCTCGCCAGTGAGTTCCTCGGCACGCTGCAACTGCTGATGATGAGCGGCGAGATGGTGCTGATGGTCTTCTTCATGGTCATGTTCATGCCCGACCCGGGCGGACTCATGGGCATGGACATGACCCACGACAAGCGTCGCGCCCAGGGTGCGGCGGTGGCTGTAGGCCTGGCCCTCGCCTTGCTCGCCGTCCTCACCGACTGGCCGGCGGGAACCATCGACTCCGACGCCGTCGACGTACGCGCAATCGGCTTCGAGGTCATGGGCCGGTCGATGTTCACCTTCCTGTTCGCCGGGATGACCCTCATGTTCACCATGATCGGCGCGACGCTGCTGGCCAAGCAGGGCGGCCGTCACGGCGTCGGACCGCCCGCGGGAGAGCTGCGCGACGCCGACGGAGAGGGCGGATGATCAGCCTTCCGGTCGTCCTCGGGGTCGCCGCGCTCCTGTTCGCGGTCGGGGTCTACGGCGTCCTCTCCCAGACGAACACGATCATGGTGATCATGGGCGTCGAGCTGATGCTCGGCGCGGCGATGCTCAACGTCGTCGGCTTCCTGCGCTACTCCTGGCCCGAGGCCGCCAGCGGCTCGTTCTTCGTGCTGGTGATCATGACCGTGATGGCAGTCGAGGCCGCCGTCGGATTCGCGCTCGTCGTCACGGTCTTCCGCCACCGGCGCACCGCCGAGCTCGACGATCTGACGGGGCTCGGGGACTGATGGCCGCCGCGCTCTGGCTGGCGCTCGGGCTTCCGGCGCTGGCCGCCCTCGCCGCGCGCCTGACGCCCCGCGCCGCCGGCGCGGTCGCCGTAGCTGGCGCCGCCCTGGGCGCAGTCCCGGCGATCCTGCTGGTGGTCGCAGCGGCCGGCGGCGAACGCGCGCGCACCGGCTTCGCCTGGCTACCCGCGAGCCCGGAGCTCGATGTCGGGCTCCGTCTCGATCCACTTTCGGCGCTGATGGCGGTCACCGTCGCGCTGATCGGGCTCGTCGTCGTCCTCTACTCCGCCGGCTACTTCGCCTCCTCCCCACGCCGCCCGTCGGCCCTGGCCGGGCTGCTCGCCTTCCTCGCCGCCATGCAGGGCCTGGTCCTCGCCGACGACTTCCTCACCCTCCTCATCTTCTGGGAGCTCGTCGGCGCCCTCTCGGCCCGGCTGATCGCCTGGAACCGAGCCGAGCCCCGCGCGCCGGAAGGCGCCGTGCGTGCCTTCTTCACGACGAGGACCGCCGACATCGGCCTCTACCTCGCCGTGCTTGCCCTCTTCGCCGGGACCGGAGCCCTCGCCTTCGGGACCGAACGGCCCGAAGGTGCCCTCGGGGCGCTCGTGGGGCTCGGCCTCGTCGCGGCGGCGATCGGCAAGAGCGCGCAGGTGCCGGTGCAGAACTGGCTTGCCGGGGCGATGCGGGGGCCCACCCCGGTATCGGCGCTCCTGCACTCGGCGACGATGGTGGCGGCCGGCGTCTACCTGCTGGTGCGCTCGGAGAGCCTGCTCGCCGGGTGGCCGCTGGCGCTGGCGGGCTGGGTGGGAGCGATCACCGCGGTGGTCGGTGCGGTGATCGCCCTGGGCGAGAACGACCTCAAGCGCCTGCTGGCCGGCTCGACCGCGAGCCAGCTCGGACTGATGTTCGTCGGAGCGGCCGTCGGAGGACCCGCGGTCGCCATCTTCCACCTCGTCGCCCACGCCGCCGCCAAGGCGGGGCTCTTCCTCGCCACAGGCCAGTTCCAGCACAACCGGGAGACCACGAACCTCGAGGAGCTACGCGGAGCCGGGCGCGACGATCCCGCGGCGTTCGCCTGCTTCGCCCTGTGCGCCGCCTCGATCGCCGCCGTCCCGCCCTTCGCCGCCTTCTGGAGCAAGGAGCACATCGCCGCCGCGGCCGAGGCGGAGGTGGCGTGGTTCGTCCTCGTCCTCCTGGCCGCCGCGGGGAGCGCCGCCTACATGTTGCGCCCCGCGCTCGTGCTCTGGCCGGTGGGCGAGGCGGCTCGCGCCGGCGCGGCACGGGTCGGCGAGGTAGCCCGCGCCGGCCGGGGGGCGATGCTTGCGGGCGCGGGGATCCTCGCGGCGGCCTCGGCCGTTCTCGGGCTGGCCGGCGAGCCGCTTGCTGATCTGCTCAAAGGCGGCGAGCTGCCGAGCTCCACACTCAGCCTCGCGCTCTCGCTGCTCGCCCTGGCGGCCGGCTTCGCCGGGGCGGTCCTCGGGCGACGACCGGCCCGGTCCCTGGTGGAGGCTGCGCGGCGCGGCCTCTACATCGAGGAGGCCCAGCGCGCGCTCGTGGTTCGACCGGCTCTGCTCGCCGCCCGCGCCAGCGGCCGTCTCGACGACCGCGTCGTCGACCGGGCGGTCGACGGGATCGCCCGCGGCGGTCTGGCCGCCGCCCGCCGCGAGCGCCGACTCGAGGAGCGCGGTATCGACGCGGCCGTCGACGGGCTCGCCCGTCTGGTCGCCAGGGGCGGCCAGTCGAACCGGCGCCTCCAGACCGGGCGCCTGCACGAGTACCTGCGCGACACCGTGGCGGGCCTCGCCGGCGTCGCCCTCGTCATCCTCGTGGCCGCGATCACCTAGGGAGGACGGATGCCGCTGCTCACTCTGGCCGTCGCGATTCCGCTCGTCGGGGCGGTGGTGGCCGCCCTGCTGCCGGCGCGGCTCGAGCGCGCGCCGCGGGGCGTGGCGCTCGGGGTCGGCGTGCTCTCGCTGGGCTGCCTGGTCGCGACCTGGGTCCGCTTCGACGGTGGGCGCGGAATGCAGCTGGTCGAGGAGGCGGAGTGGATCCAGAGCCTCGACGTCGCCTGGCGTCTCGGCGTCGACGGCATGTCGCTCGCGCTCGCGATGCTCACCGCGATCCTCTCCCTGGCCGCGATCATCTATGGCGTCGGCCCGCGCCCGATGACCCGGGCCGCGGCGGCCCTCCTCTGCCTGCTCGAGGGGGCGACTCTCGCGTTCTTCCTCGCGCAGGACTTCTTCCTGTTCTACGTCGCCTTCGACGTGACCCTCGCGGCGATGTACTTCCTGATCGTCCTGTACGGCGAGGCCAACCGCCGCTACGCCGCGCTCAAGTTCTTCCTCTACACGCTGGTGGGCTCGCTGCCGGTGCTACTTGGGATCATCGCCCTCTTCCTGGTCGCCGAGCCGAGCACCTTCGACATGATCCGCCTCGTCGAGGAGAAGCCGCTCGGGGGAGCGGGCGTCGGGGCGACGCTCGTCTTCCTGGCCTTCTTCGTCGGCTTCGCGATCAAGACGCCGATCGTCCCCTTCCACACCTGGCTGCCGGCCGCGCATGTCGAGGCCCCCACCGCCGGCAGCGTGCTGCTCGCCGGCGTGCTCCTCAAGATGGGCACCTACGGCCTTATCCGCGTGAACCTGCAGATGCTCCCCGACGCCTTCGCCGAGTACGCACTGCCGATCGCCCTGCTCGGCCTGCTGAGCGCGATCTACGGCGCGTTCGTCGCGCTGGCGCAGTCGGACCTCAAGCGGCTCGTCGCCTACACATCGGTCAACCACATGGGCTACGTGGTCATCGGCGTCGCCGCGGCCGCGGCCGGGGGCATCTCCGCGCAGGCCCGCGGGCTCGCGATTGACGGGGCGGTCCTGCAGATGATCGCCCACGGGCTCGTCACCGGGTCGCTCTTCTTCGTCGCGGGCTTCATTCAACGGCGAGCGGAGACCCGCGACCTCGGACGACTCGGTGGGCTGGTGCGACCGATGCCACTCTACGGGTCGGCCGCCGCCCTCGCCATGTTCGCCTCGCTGGGACTCCCCGGCCTCGCGCAGTTCCCCGCCGAGCTCCAGATCTTCCTCGGCACGTTCGACGTCTTCCCGGCGGTGGCCGCCCTCGCGCTGCTCGGCCTGGTCGTGACCGCCGGCCTCTTCCTGCTCGCGCTCCAGCGGGCGTTCCTCGGTGAGACGCCCGAGCGCTGGCGGGCGCTTCCCGACCTCGGTGGGCGTGAGCTCGTCGCGCTCGTACCGCTGCTCGTCCTCATCGTGGTGATCGGCGTCTACCCGCCGCTCGCGCTCGATCTGATCGAGAGCGCCGAGTGGCTCGCGCTGGGGGGAATCGGGCCGTGACCCGCCTCGAGCAGACGAGGATGGAGGAGCAGATGATGCTCGCCGACTTCCCGTGGCTCGCGCC
>JBBSNG010000100.1:0-8135 GCA_038232755.1 Solirubrobacterales bacterium
CCCGAAACCACGAAGCCATCGGCTCGGACTCTCTGGAGGCCGAGCGAGAGCCCGTTGCGGACACCGGGCTCTCGCCGGAGGAACTAGAGGCCGAGAGTGGTGCGGCGCTGCCCGATCGCGAAGCGATGTCGCTCATCAGCGCCAACGTGGACATCCCCGCCAACCCGGCGATCGCCGCCGACGTGCTCGCGGGCGAGCTCGACGGCTTCGGCGAAAGCGACGGCCCGGAGGACGTGGGGCGCTAGCCGCGCTCCGGCCGGCGGGCTCCACCCGTCTGCTCGGCCAGGACCTCGTCGAGTCGACGCTTGACCGTCGCGGTGGGAAGCCCGAGCTGGTCGAGAACGCGGGCCGGGAGTTCCTGCGGGGTCGCGAGAAGGGCCAGCAACAGATGCTCCGGGCCGAGGTGGGGATCGCCACGGTCGACCGCCTCACGTAGCGACTGCTCGAAGACGGTACGCGCCCGCGGAGAGATCGGTGGCCGCGCGGCCGGGTCGGCATGCTCGCCGCTCGGGGCGCCGCCCTCGGACATTCGCGCCACCTCCTGGCGCACATCTCCAGGCGAGGCGCCGAGGCCGGCGAGCGCGCGAGCCGGGGCGGCGGCCTCGGCGTACAGCAGGCCGAGCAGGAGATGCTCCGGCATGACGGCCTCCCGGCCGAGGCGAGCAGCCTCGCGCCGTGCGCGTTCGACCGAGAGGCGAGCCTCGCCGGTGACCACGAGACGGGCCCGCTCACCTTCGGCCACCGCGCGCGCGGGAGCCGGCGGCGCGTCGAGGGCGGCGGGCGCGGCCGACGCCGGCTCGGTAGGGGCGGACGCCATGCGCCGACGAGCGTGGCGGCGGTGGACGGCCTGCTTGGTCACCCCGAGGGCACGCCCTACCCGGCTCCACGACCATCCCTGCTCGAGTGCTCGCTCCACGTGGCCGCTCTCCAGGGCGTCGAGACGGCGCCTCAGGGCGACGATCGCCGCGAGTCCCTCCGCCGGATCGGTGGCCGCCGCGTGGGCGGCCAGGTCGCGCAGCTCGTCGGCCATCCCAGGGCTAGTGTCCGGTCGGCGAATTCGTCAAACCACGTTGACCTCAACTCGGCGAGCCGGCCGCCGGCGCCTGGCCGCCGCGGCGCGGCCGGAGCCGGCGCCGAAGATAGACTCGCCCGCCTTGACGCGGCTCTCCTCCTACTTCCTGCCGACCCTCAAGGAGCCGCCCGCCGACGCGGAGGCGCTCTCGCATCGGCTGCTCGTGCGCGCCGGTCTCGTGCGCCAGCTCGGCGCCGGCATGTGGACCTTCCTGCCCGCGGGCTGGCGCTCTCACCGGCGCATCGAGTCCGTCATCCGCGATGAGCTGGATCGCGCCGGGGCCCAGGAGATGTTGCTCCCGGTGCTCCAGCCGGCCGAGCTCTGGCGGCGCACCGGTCGCATCGCCATCGACGAGCTGTTCAAGCTCTCCGACCGCAAGGGTGCCGAGCACGTTCTTGCCATGACCCACGAGGAGGCGATCACCTGGCACGTCGGCCGCGAGATCCGCTCCTACCGCGACCTGCCTCAGATCCTCTACCAGTTCCAGGTCAAGGAGCGCGACGAGCCGCGCCCCCGGGCCGGGATCCTGCGCACCCGCGAGTTCGTCATGAAGGACTCCTACAGCTTCGACCGTGACCGCGATGGGCTCGAGCGCTCGTACGAGCGCCACATCGCCGCCTACGACCGCATCTTCGATCGCTGCGGGCTCGACTGGCAACGCGTGGCCGCCGACGTGGGGATGATGGGTGGCCTCGGCGCCCACGAGTACATGGCGCCGTGCCCGGCGGGCGAGAATGAGGTCGCGCTGTCGTCGGCCGGTTACGCCGCCAACGTCGAGGTCGCGAGCGCCACGCCGCGTGCGCCCGACGGGTTGCCCGCGGCCCTGGACGCCCCCGAGACGGTGCAGACGCCGGGCCAGACGACTATCGAGGAGGTCTCGGGCAGCCTCGGCGTACCGCCGGGCGCCCTGCTCAAGGCCTTCCCGGTGGTGGCCGAGGGGAGGGGACCGGTCATGGTCGTGGTCCGCGGCGACCACCGCCTGAACGAGTTCAAGCTGGCCACCGCGCTGGGGGAGGCGGCCCGGCCGGCGCAGGCTGACGAGGTCGAGACGCTCTTCGCGTCCGTGCCCGGCTTCATCGGGCCCGTGGGATCGGCCGTGCCGGTGATCGCCGACGAGGCCGTGCGCGGCCTGCGCGGTCTCGTGGCCGGGGCAAACGTAGCCGACCGCCACCTCCGCGGGGTCGAGCCGGGCCGCGACTTCGAGCCCGAGTGGGCCGACGTGCGCTCCGTCGAGGCCGGCGACACCTGTCCCGCGGGAGCCGAGATCCGAATCGAGCCGGCGATCGAGGTCGGCAACATCTTCAAGCTCGGGACGCGCTACTCCGAGCCCCTCGAGGCGACCTTCCTCGACGAGTCGGGGACCGAGCGCCTCGTGTGGATGGGCTCCTACGGCATCGGCCTGGCCCGCATCCTCGCCGCGGCGGTGGAGCAGGGCGCCGACGAGCAGGGCATCTCCTGGCCGCGCGCGGTGGCTCCTTTCGACGTCGAGGTCGTCGCCCTGGGCAAGGCGGGCGAGCGCTCGCTCGAGGTCGCCGAGCGTCTGTACGAGGAGCTCGGTGCCGCGGGCCTCGACGCTCTGCTCGACGACCGCTCCCGCAGCGCGGGCGAGAAGTTCGCCGACGCCGAGCTGCTCGGCTGCCCGCTGCGCCTGACCGTCGGGCGCAAGGGGATCGAGGCCGGAGAGGTCGAGGCGCAGCTGCGCCGCGGGCGCGAGCGCCGGACCCTCCCGCTCGACAACGCGGCGCAGGAGGCGGTGAGCCTGTGGCGCGAGCTCCCCTGACCGTCCGCCGTCTGCTCGGACTCGACCGCTCCGGTGGCCTGCCCGAGGCCGCACGCCGGGGCGAGCCGCTCCGCCCGTGGACGGTGCCGAACATCGTCGGCTACGTGCGCCTCGCGCTGATTCCGGTCTTTCTCGTGCTCGGCCTGCAGTCCGGCGACGGCCGGGCCCCCGCGGCGGCCATCCTCTACGGGTTCATCGGCGCCTCGGACTACCTCGACGGCCTGCTCGCGCGGCTGACCGGCCAGTACAGCCGCCTCGGCGCCCTGCTCGACCCGGTCGCCGACCGGTTGCTCGTGCTCGCCGGGGCGATCGTGGCCTGGAACTTCGAGCTGCTGCCGCGCTGGGCCCTCGCCGCCCTGGCCGCGCGCGAGCTCTTCATGCTCGGGCTCACGGAGCTCGCGCTGCGTCGCGGGCTCGATCTCAATATCAAGATGATCGGGCGCTGGGCGGTGTGGCCGACGATGTTCTCGATCTTCCTGGCCCTCCTGTCGCCCACCCCGATCGCCGATGCGCTGCTGGTGCTCGGCCTCGCCCTGAGCATCGCCGCGACGCTTCTCTACCTGCGCGACGGCGTACGGACCTCGAGAGCGCGGCGCCCACCCTCAACCTCCGCTTGAGCCAGCGGTATACTCTCGCTCCCCTATCCCCACTCGAGGTGGAGCAATGGACACCTTCCCGGACCTGGGTGCGCTCTCGGACCAGGAGCTGAAGGACCTGATCGAGGAGCTGACCGCGGAGGAACGCGACGTCTCCTACCGGCGGCGCCTGCTGCACGGGAAGATCGACATCCTGCGGGCCGAGCTCGTCAACCGCCTGCGGACGAAGCACGAGAGCGGCGAGCCGATCATCACCGGGGCCGATGTCCGGCAGCTGACCGAGATCCTCGGCGGCCGCAGCGACGCGGAGCCGGCCCCCGAGGGGTAGTGGACCGGTGGCGCGGCCGGAGCGGGGCGCGCTTCACTGTCCGGAGTGCGGGTTCGTCAACCCCGAGGGAGCGAACTACTGCCAGAAGTGCGGTGCCTTCCTCGCCGACGATCCACGCGAGGGAGCAGGGCCCGAGGGCGAGACCACGGCGGCCTACTCGGTCGACGAGGCCGGCGAGCTGCGCCCCGTCGACCTCGAGCGGGTCACCGCGGAGGGCGCGACGCTGGTCATCCGCTCGGGCGGCGGGCGTGCGGGCGAGGCCTTCGAGCTGGGCGACGAGCAGACGCGGGTCGGCCGCAGCACCGAGTCCGACGTCTTCCTCGACGACGTGACGGTCTCGCGCAACCACGCCCTGCTGGTCCGTCGCCGCGACGGCGTGTACATCGACGACCTCGGTTCGCTCAACGGCACCTACATCAACCGTCGCCGGATCGAATCGCACAAGCTCGCCGACGGTGACGAGCTCCAGATCGGCAAGTACAAGCTGACCTACCTCGAGCGATGAGCGCGGGCGTCGACACCACGCCCGAGCCCCGCCCGGCCGGCGACGGCCCCGCCGGGGAGGAGGGCACCCTGCCCACCCCCGGAGCCCTGCGCCCGCCGCCCATACCCGGCCAGGCCACCCGGCGGCCCGGCTCCTCCAAGGCGCTGACCATCGGCGCCGTCTGCAAGCAGCTCGAGCGGGAGTTCCCCGACATCTCGATATCGAAGATCCGCTACCTCGAGGACCAGAAGCTGCTCTCGCCCCGGCGTACCCCCGGCGGCTACCGGCTCTACAGCGCCCGAGAGGTCAATCGGCTGAGGACGATCCTGCGCCTCCAGCGCGACGAGTTCCTCCCGCTGCGGGTGATTCGCCAGGAGCTCGCGGCCGGTCGCGCCGACGCGGGCGCGAGCGACTCGCAGGCGCCCGACCCGCGAACGCTGCGGCGGGCCACCGTGTCGGTCTCCGAGCGGGCCGAGGCCCGGTACGCGCTGGCCAACGTGCTCGAGGAGACCGGAGCGGAGGCGAGCCTCGTGCGCGAGCTCGAGGACTTCGGCGTGATCAAGGGTCGCCAGGAGGAGGGCGAGCTGACCTACGACGAGACCGAGCGCGAGATCGTCCGCGCGGCCGCCGAGCTCGCCCGCTTCGGGGTCGGCGGGCGCAACCTGAGGGTCTTCCGGACCTCGGCGGACCGCGAGGCCGCCCTGCTCGAGCAGATCCTCGCCCCGTCGCTGCGCTCGCGCAACCCCGAGCGCCGGCGCGAGGCCGTCGAGACGCTCGAGAACCTGGCCACCGTCGCCTCGCACCTCAAGCACCTGCTGCTCGTGCACGACCTGCGCCGTCTTGCGCCAGGCTGAGGGCAGCGAGACCATGGAGCCCGAGACGGCGAGCGCCGGCGTCGACCTGCGCGCCTACGTGCGCGACATCCCCGACTTCCCGAAGCCGGGGATCGTCTTCAAGGACCTGACCACGCTGTTCCTGGCCCCGGAGGCGCTGGCCGAGGCGATCGACCGGATCGCCGACTATGCCGCCACCCGCGAGATCGAACTGGTGGTCGCGGCCGAGGCGCGCGGGTTCATCCTCGGCGCCGCGGTGGCGGCGCGCGTGGGCGCAGGCTTCATCCCGGCCCGCAAGCCCGGCAAGCTCCCCCTCGAGACGACCTCGGCGGAGTACGCGCTCGAGTACGGCGTCGACGCGCTCGAGGTCCACCACGACGCGCTGGCCGGCGGCGCCCGCGTGCTCGTGCACGACGACCTGCTGGCCACGGGCGGGACGGCCGGGGCCCTGTGCCAGCTCGTGCGTGGCGCGGGCGCCGAGATCGCGGGGTGCGCCTTCCTGGTCGAGCTGTCCTTTCTCGGCGGGCGCGCCGGGCTCGGCCCCGTCGACGTGCTCAGTCTGATCGACTACGACGGGTCGTGAACGCCCGCCGCGCCGGGCCTGAGCGCCGCGGCCTCTGATGGCCCGTACCCGGCGCCGGCGCGAGATCGCCGCCCCTCCCGACCGGCTGTGGGACGTGTTGGCCGATCCGTACCACCTGGCCCGTTGGTGGCCGGGCGTCGAGCGGGTCGAGGACGCCAGCCCCGAGGAGTGGACGCTCGTCTTCCGCTCCGGGAGGGGCAAGGCGGTCCGCGCCGACTTCACGCTGGTCGAGTCGGACCCGAACGAGCGGCTGCGCTGGCGCCAGGAGCTCGAGGCCACGCCGTTCGAGCGCTTCCTCGCCGAGTCGGTGACCGAGATCCGGCTCGAGCCGGGGCGCGAGACCGGCGCCACCCGAGTCGAGCTCTCGCTCAGCCAGCGGCTGCGCGGCTGGGCGCGGGTCGGCGCCTTTCTGTTCCGGGGCGCCTCGAAGCGCAGGCTCGACGAGGCGCTCGCCAACCTCGACGGCGTGACCGCGGGGTGAGCTCGGGCACGGAGCCGGTCGCTCCGCTCGACGCCGCGCCGGCCGCCGGTCTCGACCCCGGGCCGGGACGAGCGTGGGGGTGGGGGCCCGACGATCCCGGGCGGCCCGGGCTTTCGCCGGGCGTCGGCGCGCTCCTGCGCCGGGTCTTGGCCGTGGAGGGCTCACCGCCGCCCCGGGCGCGGCTCGAGGACGTGTCCCTCCCCGAGTCCGGCCTCACGAGCGCGACGCGCGAGCGTATCGAGGCCGCGGTCGGCCGGGACGCGGTCGATGCTGGCTCGGCCACGCGCATCCGCCACGCCGCTGGCCGCAGCTACGAGGACCTCGTCCACCTGCGCGCCGGCGAGGTTCGTGATGCCCCCGATCTGGTCGTGCGTCCCGGATCGAGCGACGAGGTCGCCGCCGTGCTCGCGGTGTGTGCCGAGGAGGAGGTCGCGGTGGTTCCCTTCGGCGGGGGCACGAGCGTGGTCGGCGGCGTCGAGCCTGAGCGCGGGCGCTTCGAGGCCGTTCTCGCCCTGGACCTCGCCCGTCTCGACCGCATGGTCGAACTCGACGAGCGTTCCCGGACCGCCACCTTCGAAGCGGGCGTCCGCGGGCCCGCGGCCGAGGCCCTGCTCGAGGGCCGCGGCCTGACCCTCGGGCACTTTCCCCAGTCGTTCGAGTACGCCACCATCGGCGGCTACGTGGCCACCCGCTCGGCCGGGCAGGCCTCGACCGGCTACGGGCGCATCGACGACCTCGTGCTCGGCCTGCGCTGCGCCACGCCGGCGGGGAAGCTGCGTGTCGATCCCGTGCCGGCCTCGGCCGCGGGACCGTCGGTGCTCGAGCTGCTGGTGGGCTCCGAGGGGACGCTCGGCGTCATCACCGAGGCCACGCTGGGCGTCCACGCTCGTCCCGAGCACCGCCGCTACGAGGCGTGGTCCTTCGCCTCCTTTGCCGCCGGGGCCGCGGCCTTCCGCGTCCTGGCCCAGGCCGGTGCCGCGCCCGACGTCTCACGACTATCCGACGCCGGCGAGACCGGGCTCGCGCTGGCCCAGGCCGCCGCGGGGGGTGCCCTCGGCCCCCGCGGCCTCGGTCGCTACCTCCACTGGCGCGGGCACCGCCGGCCGTGCCTGGCCATCGTGGGCTGGGAGGGAGCTCGCGGCGAGGTGACGCACCGGCGGACCCGGTCGGCCCGGCTCCTGCGCCGCGGCGGCGGCGTGGCTCTCGGTACCCGGCCGGGCCTCGCCTGGGCGCGCTCGCGCTTCGAGGCCCCCTACCTGCGCGACGACCTGCTCGATCTCGGCATCCTCGCCGAGACGCTCGAGACCGCGACGACCTGGAGCCGGCTCGAGGCCCTGCAGGAGGCCGTCTCGGGCGCGCTGCACGCGGCGCTGTCCGCGCGCGGGACGCCGCCGCTGGTCGGCTGCCACGTGTCCCACCTCTACCGCGCGGGCGCGTCCCTCTACTTCACGGTCCTCGCCCGGCAGGAACGCGGCGCCGAGATCGAGCAGTGGCGCACGGCCAAGGCGGCGGCAAGCGACGCCATCGTCGCCGGGCACGGGACGATCACTCACCATCACGCGGTCGGCCGCACGCACCGACCTTGGATGGAGGCCGAGAGCGGCGAGCTCGGCCGCGAGGCCCTTCGCGCCGTCAAGCACCGCCTCGATCCGGCCGGGATCATGAACCCCGGCAAGCTCCTGCCCTGACGGGAGCGCCGGGCCGTCCGCGCGACCGGGCTACGGCCGTTCGCTCACGGCGCGCCGCCGCCGGGCGCGCCGCCGCCCGGCGCCCCGGCGCCAGGCTGAGGGCCGCGCAGCAGATCAGCCACGGGGATGCGGAGGACCGAGTTCCCTGAGTGACCGGCCTCGCGGTCGATGCGCTCGCGTGAGATGTCCACGAAGCGGTAGTTGCGGAAGTTGGCTGGCAGCGGTCCGGCGCCCTGGAGGTTGCCGTCGTTGTCGGTCACCTGGCCGCCGAGCGACTGGGCGTCGCGCCG
>JBBSNG010000101.1:0-7937 GCA_038232755.1 Solirubrobacterales bacterium
GGGTGGTCCTGGAGGTTGAGCCCGACGCCCGGTGACTCGACCAGCGGCTCGATCTGCAGCGGCTCGAGCTCCTCGCGGCGGCCGATCCCGGAGAGCATCAGCAGCTGCGGGGACTGGTAGGCGCCCGCGCACAGGACCACCTCGCGCGCGGCCGAGAACTCGAGGATCTCGTCGAGGCGCACGCCGGCGATGCCCGTCGCGCGGGTGCCCTCGAAGAGGATCCGCAGGACGTGGACGTGGGTCTCGACGGTGAGGTTGGGGCGATCGCTCACCGGGTGCAGGTAGGAGAGCGCGCAGCTTCCCCGCTTGCCGTCGCGCTGGGTGACCTGATACCAGCCGACACCGTCCTGCTCGCCCGCGTTGAAGTCGTCGTTGGCGGGATGCCGCGCGGCGATCGCGCTGTCGATGAAGGCCTGAGCGAGCTCGGAGCGGGCGCGCCCGTCGCAGACGCGCAGCGGCCCGTCGGCGCCGTGGAACTCGCTCTCGCCGCGCTCGTTCTCCTCGGAGCGCTTGAAGTACGGAAGGAGCTCGTCGTAGCTCCAGCCGGCGCCCCAGTCGTCGTAGTCGACCGAGTTGCCGCGCATGTAGATCATGGCGTTGAGCGACGAGCTGCCGCCGAGCGTCTTGCCGCGCGGGAGGTAGATTCGCCGTCCGTTGGCGTGCGGCTCGGGGGCGGTGGCATGGTCCCAGTCGCTCGCCGTGCGAAAGAGCGCCGAGAACGCGGCCGGGATCGAGATCAGGTCGTTGGCGTCCGAGCCGCCGGCCTCGACGAGCAGCACCTCGACGTCGGGGTCCTCGCTCAGCCGGTTGGCCAGCACGCAGCCGGCCGAGCCTGCCCCGACGATCACGTAGTCGTACATCCCTCTCCCTCGAGTCGACGGCCCCTCTCCCGGACGCCCATCCTGCTGAGGCGACGACCGGTTGTCAAGGGTGGCGTTACGCCGCTTCGAGACGGGTACCGCGTCAGGTGTGCATCGTTCCGAGGTCACCGAGCTGATCGCCGAGGCCAAGCGCCGCAAGGAGCTGACCTGGGCCGAGATCGCCGCACGGCTCGGAACCGACCGGGTGTGGACGACGGCCGCCCTGCTCGGCCAGCACCCGTTCGACGCCGACGGCGCGCGCGCCGTCGTGGAGCTGCTCGAGCTGCCCGAGGAGGCCGTGGCGGTCTTGCGCGAGGTCCCGACGCGGGGTGCGCTCGAGAGCGTCCCTCCCACCGACCCGACGGTCTACCGCCTCTACGAGGTGCTCCAGGTCTACGGGCCGGCGCTCAAGGCGCTGATCAACGAGGACTTCGGTGACGGCACCATGAGCGCGATCGGCTTCAACCTGGCGATCGAACGCGAGGACTCCGACGAGGGTCCTCGCGTCCACATCACGCTGAACGGGAAGTTCCTGCCGTACTCCTGGTAGGTGGTTCGGGCCGCCGTCTAGCCGAGGTTCGAGCGCAGGAACTCGACGCTGCGCTCCCACGAGCGCTCGGCGGCCTGCTGGTCGTAGGTGCCGAGGCGGTCGGTGTCGTTGAAGAAGGCGTGCCCCGCGCCCTCGTAGAACTCGAACTCGACCTGGACGCCGGCATCGCGCAGCTCCTGCTCGAGCCCCTTGGCGTCGTCGACGGGGACGAAGTCGTCGGCGGTGCCGAAATGGCCGAGGACGGGCGCGTCGATCTTCGAGAAGTCGGGCTTGCCGTGGGGCATGACGTAGTAGTAGGTGACGACGGCGTCGACCTTCTGGTTGGCCGTGGCGGCCCACACCGACAGTCCCCCGCCGAGGCAGAAGCCGAGCGAGCCCACGCCCTCGCCCTGCGAGGCCTCGTGAGCGGAGAGGTAGTCGACGGCGGCGCGCATGTCCTGCTCGGCCTGGTCCATCGACAGGGCCATCATCTTCTGCTCGGCCTCGCCGGGCTCGGTCGTGGTCTCGCCGCGGTAGAGGTCGGGCGCCAGCGCCACGAATCCGGCGCCGGCGAGGCGATCGCAGACGCTCTTGATGTGGTCCTCGAGCCCCCACCACTCCTGGAGCACGACGACGGCCGGACCGCTGCCAGCGTCGGGGACGGCGAGGTAGCCGGGAGCCTCGTGGCCGTTGAGGGGGTAGGTGATGTCGGACAAGAGTCGTCTCCTGGAGTCGTGGTCGCCGGCCCGGGAAGCTACCCGTCCGGGGGCGCGGGTCGTGCCGGGTTCAGTCGTGGGGCTCGCCCAGAGCATGACGCCTCACCTTGCCCGAGGCCGTGCGCGGTAGCGCGGCGAGGCGGTGGAAGCGCTTCGGCGCCTTGAAGGGTGCCAGGCGCGTGCGGCACCAGGCGACGAGCTCCGCATCCGTGGGGGCCGGGCCTCGCTCCTCGGCCACGACGTAGGCGACGACGGCCTGGCCCCACTCGGGGTCGGGGCGGCCGACCACCGCGGCCTCGGCCACCGCGGGATGGGCTCCGAGCGCCGCCTCGACCTCGGCGGCGGCCACGTTCTCGCCGCCGGTGACGATGGTGTCGTCGAGGCGTCCCGCGATCCACAGGTAGCCGTCGGCGTCGAGAACGGCGCGATCGCCGGTGTGCAGCCAGCCGTCCGGCGCGAGCGCGCCGCGCGAGACCATCGGTCCGCGGACGAGGAGCTCGGGCGGTTCGCCCTCGGTCCGGAGCTCGACGCCCGTGAGGGCGCGGCCGGCGGAGCCGCGCGTACCGGCCACGAGCGCCTCGGCGGCGGAGAGCGTGGCGACCTGGGAGGCGGTCTCGGTCATGCCGTAGGTCTGGAGGACGGGCAGCCCGCGCTCGGCCGCCCAGGCCAGCAGGTCGCGGGGGACCGGACCGCCGCCGAGCAGGGCCGCTCGCAGAGCCGGCGCCGAGGAGAGCCCGGCCTCGCGCAGGCGGCGCAGCTGCGTCGCGACCAGGGAGACGAGCGTGGCCTCGCCGGACTCGAGACTGGTGAGAACCGCGTCGGTCTCGTAGCGCTCGTGCACGATCGCGGCCGTCCCGTAGATCGCCGAGCGCAGGAGGATGGCCAGGCCGCCGACGTGGTGGACGGCCAGCGGGCAGAGCCAGCGGTCCCCGGGCTCGACGCCCAGGTTCGCGGCCGAGGCGCGGGCGCTGGCTAGATGGTTGGCGTAGGTCAGCGTGACCAGCTTGGGGGCGCCGGTGGTCCCGGAGGTGAAGATCAGCGTGTGCGGCGCGTCGGGATCGAGGCGAGTGCTCGGTGCCGCCCGAGCCGCGGCGGCGCGGGGGGGCTCCTCGGTCGGCGGTCGGGCGACCGCGATCTCGTGCAGACGCTCGGGCTCCGGCGATCCCGGGGCGAGGGGCACGAGCGCCGCCCCGAGGCGCGGGGTCGCGTGCAGGAGGGCGGCGAACTCGAACCCGGGAGGCAGGCTCGTGACCACTCGCGAGCCCGGTCCGACGCCGGTCTCGCCGAGCCCGCGGGCCACCCGCTCGGCCTCCGCGTCGAGCTCGGCGTAGGTGAGCTCGCGGGCCCCCGCCCGGAGGGCGAGCGCGTCCGGGCGCTCGCGGGCATGGCGGCGAACCGGGTCATCCAAGGGCATCTATCGTAGGCCGAGATGGCCCAGGCCGAGCCACAGATCCGCGCCGCGGTCGACTGGCGGGCGCCCGCCGCAGGGCCGGACTACGGCGACATCCGCTACGAGACGGCCGAGGGGATCGCCAAGATCACCATCGATCGGCCCGAGGTCCGCAACGCCTTTCGGCCCCAGACCCTGGTCGAGGTCTCCGACGCACTCGAGCGCGCGCGCGAGGACACCTCGATCGGAGTGATCGTCCTCACCGGCGAGGGTCCGCTCGCCTTCTGCTCCGGCGGCGACCAGCGCGTGCGCGGCGATTCGGGCTACATGACCGACCCCTCGGCGGGCCCGCGCGGCGCCGGCCGTGTCCACGTCACCGATCTCCAGGTCCAGATGCGCCGGTGCCCGAAGCCGATCGTGGCCATGATCGCCGGCTACGCCATCGGCGGCGGGCACGTGCTGCACATCGTCTGCGACCTGTCGATCGCCGCCGACAACGCGCGCTTCGGCCAGACCGGGCCGCGGGTCGGCTCCTTCGACGGCGGCTTCGGGGCCAGCGCTCTGGCCCAGCTCGTCGGGCCCAAGAAGGCCAAGGAGATCTGGTTCCTCTGCCGCCAGTACACGGCACCCGAGGCGCTCGACATGGGCCTGGTCAACACCGTCGTCCCGCTCGAGGAGCTCGAGGAGGAGACGGTGGGCTGGTGCCGCGAGATGCTCGCCCTCTCTCCCTTCGCCCTGCGGCTGCTCAAGGCCAGCTTCCACGCCGTCGAGGACGGCCTGTCGGGTATCCAGCAGCTCGCCCACGACGCCAATCTCCTCTTCTACGGCAGCGAGGAGGCCCAAGAGGGCCGCGACGCCTACATGGAGCGTCGCCCGCCCGACTTCGGACGCTTCCCCAAGCGCCCGTGAGCGCACGCGTGGGGTCGGGGTCGCGTCGCTCGCCGGCCGTCGCGAGAACGCTGCGGCTGTGGCTGGTGGCCGCGCGCCCGCGCACCCTGCCGGCGGCGATCGCGCCGGTGCTCGTGGGGACCGCGCTGGCCGCAACCGAGGGCGTGTTCGGAGCGCTCGTGTTCGCGGCGGCGGTGGTCGGGAGCGTCTTCATCCAGATCGGCACCAACCTGTCGAACGACTACTCGGACGCCCGCCGGGGCGCGGACACCGAGGACCGGCTCGGTCCCGTCCGGGTCACCGGCGGAGGCCTGATGCCGCCCCGGCGCGTGCTCGTGGGCACCTGGGTCGCCTTTGGGATCGCGGTCGCGGCCGGGACCTACCTCGTCGCCGTCTCGGGGTGGGAGCTCGCGGTGGTCGGCGGACTGTCGATCCTCGCCGGCGTCCTCTACACCGGCGGCCCGCGTCCCTACGGCTACGACGGGTTGGGTGAGCTGTTCGTGTTCCTGTTCTTCGGCGTGGTCGCGGTCGCGGGCTCGTACTTCGCGCAGACCGAGCGGATCGTGTGGGAGGCGATCGCCCTGTCGGTCCCGGTCGGGCTGCTGGCCGCAGCCATCCTCATCGTCAACAACGTGCGCGACGTCGACACCGACCGGCGCGCGGGCAAGCGGACGCTGGCGGTGAAGCTCGGACGGGACGGAGCGCGGCGCCTGTTCCTCGCGGTGCTCGTGGTGGCCTTTGCCATTCCCGTCGCGGTCTGGCTTGCCGGCGGCCTCTCGGGCTGGATCCTGATCTCGGTCGCCGCCGCGCCGCTCGCGGTGCCGCTCGCGCGCACCGTGCTCACCCGCGTCGACGGGCCGTCGCTCAACGCCGCGCTCGGGCGCTCGGGGGCGCTGCTCGCGCTCTTCTCGCTGCTGCTGGCGGCCGGGGTGCTGGCCTCGTGACGCGTACGCTCCTGCGGTTGTCGATCCCCTTCCGGGAGCCGTTCGCGACCTCCCAGGGCGTGGTCGCCGCCCGCGAGCTGCTGCTCCTGCGGATCGAGGAGGACGGCCTGATCGGCTACGGCGAGGCCGCGCCGTTCGAGCCCTACGACGGGATATCCCTGGAACGGGTCGCCGCCGCCCTCGCGGGGGAGGGAAACGGCGACGCCCCGCCCCAGGCCCGCGCGGCCGAGGAGATGGCGGCACTCGACCTCGCGGCGCGCCGGGCCGGTCGCTCGATCGGCGAGCCGGGCGCCGAGGCGATCGCGGTCAACCGCATCCTGCCCGCCGGACCGCCCGACGAGGTCGCCGCGGCCGCCCTGCGCGGCGCCCGCGCGGGCTACTCGTGCTTCAAGCTCAAGGTCGGCCTGCCCGACGACGGCGAGCGGGTCGCCGCGGTGCGACGGGCGATCGGGCCGTGGCCGGCTCTGCGCATCGACGCCAACGGGGTGTGGTCGGTGGACGAGGCGATCCGCTGCCTGTCCGAGCTCGCGGTGCACGACATCGAGCTCGTGGAGCAGCCGTGCCCCAGCCTGAGCGAGCTGGCGACGGTCCGTCAGGCGGTCGGCGGCGAGGGTGGGGTGCCGATCGCCGCCGACGAGTCGGTGGCCTCACCCGCCGACGTCGAGGCCGCGGCGCGGGCGGAGGCCTGCGATGCCATCAACGTCAAGCTCGCGGCCAGCGGCGGGTTCAGCGCGGCGCGCGAGACGGTGCGGGCAGCCAGCGCACACGGGCTCGAGCCCTTCCTCTCGAGCACCTTCGACGGTCCCTGGGGGATCGCCGCCGCGCTTCAGCTCGCCGCCTCCGAGGACATCTCGCTGGCCTGCGGGCTGGCCACGCTCGAGCTCTTCGACGCCGAGCTCGCCGACGCCCTCCCGCGCCCGGCGGTCGGCCTGCTGGCGGTGCCCGAGGGGCCGGGTCTAGGCGTCGCGGTCGACGAGGCGGCGCTGGCCGAGGTGCTGGTCGAGGAACTCGAGTAGGGCGGCCGAGAAGCCCTGGGGACGCTCGAGGTGGGCGGCGTGACCGGCGCCGGGGATCGTCGCCGCCCAGCCGTCCGGGGCGAGCGCGGCCATGCGCTCGGCGGCGGCGTAGCGAGGGTCGCGCTCGCCGGCAAGCGCGAGGAGAGGCGTCTCGAGCGCTTCGAGACGGTGCCAGACCGGTTCGAGCGCACCCTGTCCGGCGCTGCGCAGCAGAGCGGCCAGCTGCGCCGGATCGTGGCTCAGCCGGTCGGCGCGCTGGCCGGCGACCAGCGCGGAGCTCTGCCCGGCCAGAGCCGGAATGCGCTCCCAGCGGCCCACAACCTCCTCGATCGAGCTCGACTCGATCCAGGTCGCGAGCTCCTCGTCCGCCTCGCGCCGCCGCGTCCGCTCGTCGCGGTCCTCGATCCCCGGAGTCGCGCCGAGGATGACCAGCGCGCCGAAGCGCCCGCGGTCTTCTGCGGCTCGCAGCGCGGCGTGCAGCGCGAGCCGCCCGCCCAGCGAATAGCCGACGAGCGCCCCGCCCCGCCGCCCCGCGGCCTCGATCTCGGCCAGGCGCCCCTCGAAGTCGTGCGCGCGATGCTCCAAGGCGTAGGCGCGGTAGCGTCGCGCGATGCGCCCGAGCACCCGCTCCCACGACCGTGGCCCCTGCATGAAGCCGGGCACGAGCACGAGGTCCGCCTCGGCTGGGTCGGTCGCCATGCGGGCATGATCCCCCTCGACCCGTGAGAGCGATCAACCGCACCTACGCGCCGATCGAGGCCATGGTGGACGAGCTCGCCCGCTGCGGGGTCGAGCACGCCGTCGCCTGCCCGGGCTCGCGCAACGCGCCGATCCTGCTCTCGCTCGCCGGAGAGGAGCGGATCCGCACGTGGTCGGTGCTCGACGAGCGCTCGGCCGGCTTCCTGGCGCTCGGGATCGCCAAGACGAGCGGGCGACCGGTCGTGCTCACCTGCACCTCCGGGACGGCGGCGGCCAACTTCCTGCCGGCGATCGCCGAGGCCCGCGAGTCGCGGGTGCCGCTGATCGTCCTCACCGCCGACCGCCCGCCCGAGCTGCGTGAGGTCGGCGCCGGCCAATCGATCGACCAGGTCAAGCTCTACGGCTCGGCGGTCAAGTGGTTCGTCGAGGTCGGGAACCTCGAGGCCGGGCGCGAGAGCGCCGTGCACCACCGTGCCCTGGCCTGTCGCGCGTGGGCGACGGCAGCGGGCGGGCGCCCGGGCGTCGTCCACCTCAACCTGCCGCTGCGCGAGCCGCTGGCGCCGACGCAGGAGGAGCTCGACCCGGAGCTCTGGCGCGGGCGCGCCGGCGGCTCTCCCTGGGTCCGGGTCCACGACGCCCCGCCGTCCGCCGGCGCGCCGGAGGTCGCCGAGCTGGCGGGCGAGCTCGCCGCTGCACCGCGAGGGGCGATTGTCTGCGGGCCGACCCGCGAGAGGCTGGCCGAGGACGTCGCCGCGCTCGCGAGGGCCCTCGGCTGGCCGCTGCTCGCCGAGCCCACCTCGGGTACCCGCTGCGGCCCGCACGACCGCGACCATGTCGTCGCCCACTACGACGCGCTCCTGCGCGCTCCGGGCTGGACGGCCGCCCACCGCCCCGA
>JBBSNG010000102.1:0-7881 GCA_038232755.1 Solirubrobacterales bacterium
CGAGACCGAGCGTGCGCTCGGCGCGCACCGCGAGCGCATCACCTGGGACGTGCCGATCCACTCCGTCGCCGACATCGAGGCGCTGCGCTTCGTGCCGCGCATGGTGAACATCAAGCCCTCGCGCTTCGGCAGCGTGCGCGAGCTGTGCGCCGCCTACGATCACTGCGAGCGCCGCGGCATTGGCACCTACGGGGGCGGCCAGTTCGAGCTCGGACCCGGTCGCGAGCAGATCCAGTACCTCGCCGCGTTCTTCCACGCCGATGCCCCCAACGACGTGGCGCCGGGCGGCTACAACGATCCCGATCCGCCGCCGGACCTGCCGTCGAGCCCGATGTCCGTCAGCCCGGCGCCGACCGGTTTCCGGCTCGCGGCCTAGCGCTCCTCGCCGCGGCGCACGATTCCGGCGATCGCCTCCAAGATCTGGTCCCACGCGCCGCGGGGCAGGTCGTGGCCCATGCCCTCGATCATCAGCAGCTCGGCTCCGGGGATCGCCGCGGCCGTTGCCTCCCCGCCCGAGGGCTGGATCAGCGGATCGGCGTCGCCGTGGATGACGAGCGCGGGCGCCTCGACAGCCCGCAGGCGATCGGTGCGGTCGCCGGAGGCGAAGATCGCCACCAGCTGGCGGCCGAAGCCGCCGGGGTCGAACGCGCGCTCGTAGGAGATCTCGGCCAGCTCTCGCACCTTGTCCTCGTCGAAGGCGAAGCCGGGCGAGCGGATTGTGCGCCAGGTCTGCAGGGTCCGGTCGAGCGCCTCCTCGCGGTTGCTCGGCATCGGCGCCATCAGCGCCTGCATGGCGTGCTCGGTGGGCTGGCCGACCGCCGGGTCTCCGGTCGTCGACATGATCGAGGTCAGGCTGCGCACGCGCTCCGGATGGCGGATCGCGATCGTCTGCGCGATCATGCCGCCCATCGACGCGCCGGCGAAGTGCGCCGCCTCGAGGCCGAGCGCCTCGAGCAGGTGCGTCGTGTCGTCGGCCATGTCGTCGAGCGTGTAGGAGGCTGAGGAGGTGTCGCCGGTCAGGGCCGCCATCACGTTGGGCGTCGGCGCGTCCTCGATGTGGGTCGATAGGCCGCAGTCGCGGTTGTCGAAGCGGACGACGAAATGTCCGCGAGCGGCGAGATCGGCACAGAACTCGTCCTCCCACCAGATCATCTGCGTCCCGAGGCCCATGACGAGGACGACGGGTGGATCGCCCTGCTCGCCGAAGGTCTCGTAGGCCAGCTCGACCGTGCCAGCCGTGACCGTCTGGGGTGCCATCGGCGTTATCCTTGCAGACGGGCGGCCGGATCTCCTACAGCGCCAGCGAGAGCGGCTGCTCGAGCAGCTCGCGCACGCGCGCGAGGAACTCGGCGGCGTCGGCGCCGTAGAGGATGCGGTGATCGGCGACGAGCGTCGCGGTCATCGTCTCGCGCGCGACGATGCGCCCGGAGTCCTCGACCACCGGGCGCATCTTGACCGCTCCGACGGCAAGCAGCGCAGCTTGCGGCGGGTTGATGATCGCCGAGAAGCTGTCGATCCCGAACATGCCGAGGTTCGAGACCGTGAACGTCCCGCCCGAGAGCTCCGGCGGCGTGATCGTTCCCTCTTTTACTTTGCCGGCGAGCTCGCGCGCGCTGCGGGCGATCTCGCCGAGCGACTTCGTTCCCGCGCCGAAGATCGTCGGGACGACGAGCGCGTCCTGGCCCGCGACGGCGATGCCGACGTTCACCTGCGAGTAGTGCTCGAACTCGCCGTCCTTGTAGGCACCGTTCACGCGCGGGGCCTCGCGCAGCGCGATCGCGCAGGCCTTGACGATCATGTCGTTGAGCGAGGGGGCTGGGTCGGCGACCTGCTTGAGCCGGGCGCGCAGCTCGACGCAGCTCGCCATATCGATCTCGACCTGGAGCTGGAAGTCGGGGGCTGTCGCCTTCGACTCGGCCATGCGTCGAGCGACCGTCTGCTGCAGCCGGGTCAGCTCGGTGCGCGTGACCTCGCCCTTCGGTCCGGGCTCTCCTACCGCCCCGGTCGACCGCGTCTGGCTCGACCCGGACTTGGAGGGCCGCTCGGTACTTTCGTCAGCCGCACCCTCGGGGGCCGCATCGTCCGCCCCTGCCTCGGCCGCACCCGTGCCGTCCTGAGCGCCACCGTCCTCGGTCGCGCTGCCTCCCTCCGCGGACTCGACATCGGCCTTCACGACCCGACCGCCGGGTCCCGACCCCGTGAGCTGGCCAATCTCGACCCCCATCTCCCTGGCCATCCGGCGCGCGACGGGGGAGGCTTTGATCCGCTCGCCTGCGTCGTCCTGCGCCCCGTTCTCGGACTGCTCCTTGCCACTGGACGGCTGCTGTTGGCCGCCGGACTGTCCGTCGCCGGCCTGGGGTTCGCTCTCGCCCTCGGTGGCAGTCTCTGAGGAGTCCCCGGCGGCCTCGGCCTCGCCGCCTTCCTCGGACGCCGACTCCTCGTCGCCGGTCTCCGAATCCGGCGATGCGTCCTCCTCGGCCACCTCGCCGGACTCATCTTCGTCGCCGGTAGACGCTGCACCGTTCCCGGACGGAGCCTCACCCGCCTCGCCGATGCGCGCGATCACTTCGCCGATCGCGAGCGTCTCGCCCTCGGACGCCACGATCTCGATCAGCGTGCCGTCGGTGTCGGCCTCGTAGGTCATGTTGGCCTTGTCGGTCTCGATCTCCGCGAGCGGCTCGCCGCGCTTGACCTCGCCGCCCTGCTCGACGAGCCACGTGAGCACCGTCCCTTCCTCCATCGAGTCGGAGAGCCTCGGCATGACGACGTCGGTGGCCATCCTCAGACCCTCGTCGCGATCGTCGAGAGTGCGGCTTGGACGACGTGCTCCTCGTGCGGGAAGGCGGACTGCTCGAGCGGCTTCGAGTAGGGCATCGGCACGTCTGCGCCGGTCACGCGCACGATCGGCGCGTCGAGGTGGTCGAATGCCTGCTCCTGGATCAGCGCCGCCAGGTTCGCGCCGACGCCGCCGTGTGGCCAGCCCTCCTCCACGAGCACCACGCGGTTGGTCTTCCTGACCGACTCGACGATCGTGTCGAGGTCGAGCGGGCGCAGCGTGCGCGGGTCGATCACCTCGGCCTCGACCTCATGCTCGGACGCCAGCGTCTCGGCCGCCTTCTCGGCCGTGATCGCCATGCGCGAGACGCCGACGATCGTCACGTCGTCGCCCTCGCGCCGCACGGCTGCCTCACCGAAGCGAACCGGATCGCCGTTCTCGGGCACCTCGCCTCGCTGCCCGTAGAGCCCCTCGTGCTCGATGAAGATGACGGGGTTGTTGTCGCGGATCGCGGCCTTCAGCAGACCCTTGGCGTCGGCCGCCGTGGTCGGCACCGCGACCAGCAGGCCGGGCACGTGCAGGTAGATGGCCTCCAGCGAGTGCGAGTGCGTCGGCCCGAGCTGGTGGCCCGCGCCCTGCGGCATCCGGATCACCATCGGCACCCTCACCTGGCCGCCGAACATGTAGGGGATCGAAGCGGCCGAGTTGATGATCTGGTCGAGCGCGAGCAGCGAGAAGTTGATCGTCATCAGCTCGACCACCGGCCGCAGGCCCCCCATCGCAGCGCCAACGCCAGCACCGACGATCGTGTTCTCGGAGATCGGCGTGTCGCGCACCCGCCGCTCGCCGAACTCGTCGAGCAGCCCGGCTGTGACCTTGAACGCGCCGTTAAAGACGCCGATGTCCTCGCCCATCAGGAAGACGGAGTCGTCCCCCTCGAGCTCCTCGCGCAGCGCCTGGTTGAGCGCCTCGCGATAACGCATCGTCGCCATCCTCAGCCGCCCCGCTGGCCTTTCCCGCCGTTGCTGTCTTCGCCGCCTGCCCCTTCGGCATCGCCCGCCTGCTCGTCGCCGCTCGGCCCACCGCTCTCGCGTCCGCGCCGCCTGGCCTGCGCGTCGCCCTCGCGCGCGTAGGCCGCGCCGGCCTCGGCCAGCTCGTGGGCGTCGGCGCCCGAGTCGTGCTCGCTCTCGCCGCGGTGGACGTCGGGCGAGCGCTCATCGACCGCGTACCAGCCCTTCACCTGGTCGCCCAGCACGTAGAGGTCGTCGTAGAGCGAGTCGAGCTCGGGGAACGGGCTCTGGTCGGCGAACTGGACGGCTTCCTCGATCGTGTCGCTCACCTCGGATTCGACCTGCTCCCGGTCCTTCTCGGAGAGCACGTCCTCCTCGAGCGTGCGGCGGGCGAAGACCTCGACGGGATCGCGCTCGCGCCACTCCTCGACCTCCTCCTTCGAGCGGTACTCCTCCGGATCGGCCATCGAGTGCCCGCGGAAGCGGTAGGTGACGGCCTCGACGAGCTGCGGCTCGCGATCCTCGCGCGCCTTGCGCAGCGCCTCGGCGACGACGGCGTGGGTGTCGAGCACGTCCATGCCGTCGCAGCGGGTGCCGGGAACGCCGAAGCCCTCGGACTTCTGCGAGAGGTCTGTGACGGCGGAATGACGCTCGAGCGAGGTGCCCATGCCGAACTGGTTGTTGATCACGAGGAAGACGACGGGCAGCTGCCAGAGCGCGGCGAGGTTCATCGCCTCGCCGAAGGTTCCCTGATTGGTCGCACCGTCGCCGGTCATGCAGAGGGTCACGTCATCGGTTCCCTTGTAGTCCGACGCGAGCGCGAGGCCGACCGCCAGCGGAAGGTTGCCGCCGACGATGCCGTAGCCGCCGAGGAAGCGGCGGTCGAAGTCGAACAGGTGCATCGAGCCGCCGCGGCCGCCGGAGCAGCCGTCGACGCGACCGAAGAGCTCGGCCATCACGACGCTCGGCTCGGTCCCGCGTGCGAGCGCCTGGCCGTGCTCGCGGTAGGTGGACAACAGGTAGTCGTCCTCGCGCAGCGCCTGGGTGGCGCCGACGATCGTCGCCTCCTCGCCGATCGCCAGGTGCAGGAAGCCGCCGATCCTGGCCTTCGCGTACATCTCGCCCGCGCGCTCCTCGAAGCGGCGGATCAGCGTCATCTTTGCGAGCACCGAGCGGCAGGTGTCCTTGCTCGGGAGCGAGTGGCTCGTGCCGCTCCCGGCCGACTTCGAGCCCTTGCGCGAGCTGTCCTTCCCTCCCTGTTTCGTGGCCCCTGTAGCCATCTCCGGCGACCTTACTCGATCCGCCCTGGGCTGGGACCGTGTGCGGCCCCGGCGCGTGCGCTCGCCGAGCACCAGGGCGCCAAGCGCGGTGAGGCCGGCCGTGGCCCGCCAGATGGCGCGCTGCGCGCGAAAGCCGGAGCGGAGTCTTGACACAGCGCCCACATGGTCACGCGGCGCGCGGACGTCATCCGCGCGCTTCCATCGCGGCGGCGGCCTCCTCGACGGCCCGCCAACCTATGCGTGCAGCGCGGCCGCTTCGTCCAGCTGGTCGTCGCCCCAGAACAGATGCCCGCCGATCGCGAGGGTGGGCACCCCCGTGACGCCGCGGTCGAGCGCCTCTTCCGTGGCCATGCGGAGGCCGTCCTTGACCGCCCGGCTCTCGATTGCCTTGAGCACCGCCCGCGGATGCAGCTCGCACGCGGCGGCGGCGATGAGAATGTTGTCGACGTCGCCGAGGTCCCTTCCGCCCGCGAACGCCTGCCGGAAGGCGGCGAGCGAGAATGCGACCGCTCGTCCCGCCCGGCGCGCGAACTCGGCCGCCCGCATTACGGCGAGCATGTCCCCGGGAAACGGCTCGGGCCAGCGAAGCGGCGGCAGGCGGTGGGTGGCCGCACGACGCTCGACCTCCGCGATCCCGCGCGTGCGCCCAGGGGTGAGCGCCCACGATCCACGGCCCGTTGCCTTGAACAGCCCGCCGAGCAGGATCGGCTGCCAGATCGGGACCACGGGCAGGATGTGGTTGACGCGCTCGGCGGCCAGGTAGGCGTAGGGGGAGCCGAGGTCGTAGTAGAAGACCGGCCGATCCGGCTCGGGCTGAGGCTCAGGCGCGTGCTGCCGAGCGGGCTCAGCCGAGCGCGCCGGAGACGGCTGCGGTTCGGCGGGCCGCTCGGAGCTCAGCCGTGGATCAGCCAGCCGTCGGTCGCGCGCGCGGCCTCTAGCACGGCCTCGGAGAAGGCCGGATGCGGGTGCACGGTCCGCGCGACCTCCGTGTAGCCGCCCTCGAGCTCGCGCGCCATCACGAGCTCCTGAATCAGGTTCGACGCCTGCGCGCCGACGATGTGCGCGCCGAGCATCTCGCCGTAGGCCTTGTCGCCGACGATCTTGATCATCCCTCCGCGCTCTCCGTAGACGGTCGGCGCGGCGACCGAGCTCATCGGCACCTTGCCGACCGCGACGTCGTGGCCTGCGTCGCGGGCCTGCTTCTCGGTCATCCCGAAGCTCGCCACCTGCGGGTGGCAGAAGGTCACGGCGGGGATCATGTCGTTGTCGATCGGGTGGGTGTCCATGCCGCTCGCGTCCTCGACCGCGATCACCCCCTCTTCGGAGGCCTTGTGGGCGAGCGCTGGGCCGCGCACGAGGTCGCCGATCGCGTAGACGCCCTCGGCGCTCGTCCTCATCCGGTCGTCGACGCTCACGAAGCCGTTCTCGTCGAGCTCGACGCCCGCCTCCTCGAGGCCGAGCTGGTCGGCGTCCGGGCCGCGGCCGGCCGCGAGGCAGAGGTCGTCGAAGCTGCGCGCCACGCCTCCGTAGCTGAGCTTCACGCCGCTCTCGCCGGCCTCCGCCGATTCGATCTCCGCTCCGGTCACGATCTCCACGTTCTGCTTGCCGATCTCCTTGGCGGCGGCCTTGGCGATCTCCTCGTCCTCGAGCGGGAGGATCTGCCCGAGCGCCTCGAGCAGCACGACATCGGTCCCGAGGCGCCCGAACGCGGAGGCGACCTCGGTCCCCGACGCCCCGGCGCCGATCACCGCGAGGCTGCCGGGCAGCTCGTCGAGCGCCCAGGCCGCCTCGGTGCCGAGCACCCGCCCGCCGAACGAGAGCCCAAGGATCGGCTTGGCAACGGAGCCCGTCGCGAGCACGACCTTGCCGGCCTCGATCTCGGTACCGTCGAAGTCGCCGCCGACGTTCACGTTCTGGTCGTCGTTGAGCTTTCCGTGACCCTCGATCACGTCGACCTTGTTCTTCTTGAGCAGGCCGCCGACGCCGCCGGTCAGTGTCTTGACCACCTTCTCGCGGTGCGCGGCGACGCCCGAGAAGTCGACCGAGACGCCGTCGACCGTGATGCCGAAGTCGCCGGCGCGGGAGACCTCCGAGAGGACGTCGGCCGCGCGCAGCACGCTCTTGGCGGGGATGCAGGCGTAGTTGAGGCAGCGCCCGCCGAGGCGGTCCTGCTCCACCACGGCCGTCTTCATCCCGAGCTGCGCCGCTCGGATCGCGGCCACGTAACCGCCGGGCCCCGAGCCGATGACCACGCAGTCGTAGCTGTCTCCGGCCATCGCCGCGCAGCCTAATGGACCACTATCCGAGCAGCGCTCTGACCTCGTCCGGGATCGGCCGCGCACGCCCGCTCGCGTAGTCGTAGCCCACGAGCACGCCATAGCCCTCGGCCGCGAGGCGCTCCTCCGCTCCGGCGCGCATCTCGAAGAGCAGCCGGAGGCTAGAGCGCCTGAGCTCCCCGGGACGCACGATCGTGCGCACGTCCTCGTCGAAATGGCACGGGGAGCGATAGGCGATCTGGCACTCGGCGAAGATCCAGCCGAATTCCCCCGGATCGGTTGGCGAGTGACCGCCGAGGCGCTCGCCGAGGTAGGCGATCCGTGCGGTCTCGAAGAAGCGCAGGAACTCGACGTTGTTGAGGTGCTGCATCGCGTCGAGGTCGCCGAAGCGGACGCGCTGCACGATCGAGAACTCCGCCGGCCCGCCGGCCTCCTGCTCGTCACCGGCACTCATCGACGCTCCGGCATCTCGAGCTGCGAGAGCGACTTCGCGAGGAACCAGAACAGGATGCCCGCGGGGACGACGATGCCGATGACGA
>JBBSNG010000103.1:0-7878 GCA_038232755.1 Solirubrobacterales bacterium
GGCCCAGCTGCGGGCGCTGCCCCACCACGAGCAGATCACCCAGCACTTCTGCATCCAGGGCTGGTCGGGCATCGCCAAGTGGGGCGGGGTGTCGATGCAGACGATCATGGACCTCGTCAAGCCGCGGGCCGAGGCGAAGTGGGTCGTCTTCTACTCACTCGGCGACGGTCCGGACGGTGGCGTCTACTACGACGCGCACCCGATCGAGCAGATGGGCTACCACCTGACGATGCTCGCCTACGACATGAACGGCGAGCCGCTGCCCTACGGCCACGGCGCTCCGCTGCGGCTGCGCAACGAGACCCAGCTCGGCTTCAAGCAGGTCAAGTGGATCAAGGGCGTTGAGTTCGTCGCGGACTTCTCGGAGATCGGCGGCGGCTACGGCGGCTACAACCAGGACCACGAGTTCTTCGGCTACCGGCAGTCGATCTAGTGCGCGGTTTGCGCCCGACTACGGAGTCGTGCGGCGCGAAGTCGTGCGGCGCGAACTCGTCACCGGGCTGATCGTCGGCACCCTGTTGGCGGCCGCCTTCGTGCCCTTCGCGCTGCTGGCCTTCGGCGACGGACAAGTCGCCATCGCCGTGGGCCTCTCTCTCTTCGCGAGCTGCTCGTTCGCGACGCTGGTGGCCATGATCTTCCCGTGGACGTTCCAGCGCCTCGGGATAGATCCCGCCTTCGGGTCGGGACCTCTGGCAACGGTGGTTCAGGACAGATCACCGCCTACCTGGTGTCGCGACGGCGATCGTGGACTGAGCGGCGCGCGCGAGCTCCTCGGCGCGACGGGCCGGCCGTGCGGCCTGACAGCCGAACGGCCGGTCGAGATCTCTTCATCTGGTCGCGCGGCCGGGACGAGTCCTTTGCCGCCATCGATGCGCGGTTTTCTACCGACTGCGTACCGCAGTCCGGTCCGATGGCGCCGGGGAACGGAGCGCGGACCATCGCTCCATGACCGACCTACACGACGACCTGCATCTTCTGAGCGCCGCAGCAAGCGACGATGTTCAAGCGGTCTACGACCGCGTCGCACCGAGCTACGACCGTTTCCGCGAGCGCTGGCTGGCGATTGCCGGCAGCGCGGCCGAGCAGGCGATGCTCGCCGACATCGGCGCGTTGCTCGAGCCGGGCGCGCGCGTCCTGGATGCCGGCTGCGGAACCGGCGCCCTTTCGCGTGAGATGCTCATCAGGTGTCCGGCAATCGACCTGACGATGCTCGACCTCTCCGATGAGATGCTCGCCCGAACGGCGGACCTACCGGGCACGCGCCTGCAGGGCAGCGTGCTCGATCTTCCGTTCGCAGACGGCTCCTTCGACGTCGTCGTCAGCGCATGGGTCATCGAGACCGTGACCGACCCGCTGGCTGCCGTCACCGAGCATGGCTTCGCCGGTGAGTTCCTCGACGAGCAGCACACGCCGTGGCACCACTGCGAGAGCTCACACCGACGGCGCTTCCGCGGCGGGCTGACCACCGAGATCGCACTTCGCAAGTGCTGCACCGTCGGCCCCGGCGCGCTGCCTTCGAGCGCCAAGTGGAGTACCGAGTCGCGGAGCATCGCGGCTTCGGCCCTGGGCGTTGGAGGGGCGTGAGGTCTTCCACGAGGATGGGTGGGAACGGCAGGTCGGTACAGGGAGTCGCCTTGGTCCCGGCCGCCGCGGCCTTCGCCTGGCTCATCTCTCACCGCCGTTCGCCGTTGGTGCGGGCCTGGCGCCGCGGTGCGGGCGAGCACCGCCGGACGAGCGAGTTGTCGGTCCGAACGGCCGGGGCCGGTGAGGACGCTTTCGTGCTCTTGCACGGGCTGACGGCCAGTGGTGACACCTTTGGCGCGAGCTACGACCAGTTGGCGGCACACGGCCGCGCGCTCATCCCGGACCTCCTGGGATTCGGCCGCTCGATGGACGAGCGCCGGAGCGATTTCTCACTCGAAGCCCATCTGGACGCCCTGGACCAGATGATCGGCAGCTTGGAGGTCGAGGAGTCGAAGCTCACCGTCGTCGGTCACTCGCTCGGTGGGCTGCTGGCCCTGCATTGGGCCTCCCGCCGGTCCGATGTCGTGCAGGTCGTGTGCTTCTGCGCGCCGCTCTATCGCAGCTCGGCAGAGGCGGATGCCCGGATCCGGGGAATGGGTTGGATGGAGCAACTCCTCGCGCTCGAGGGGCCCGCGGCGAAAGCAACGTGCGCTTGGATGTGTCGCCACCGCAGCACTGCACAATGGCTCGCTGTCGCCCTCGAGCCACGGTGGCCGGTGCCGATCGCCCGGATGGGGGTGCGGCACACCTGGCCTTCCTATCTCGCCGCCATGAACGGCATCATCCGCCACGCAGGCTGGGAGGGCGCGCTTCACGACCTCGAAACAGCGGGCGTGCCCGTGCTTCTCGCGAACGGAGCCCGGGACCCGGTGCCGGTCCCTGGACGCGCCGCCGAGCTCGCCGGCCGGCACCCGAACGTCGAAACGGTGGAGCACCCCACCGCCGACCACGAGCTGCCGATCTCCGACCCGGCGTGGTGTGCGCGAGCGCTGACTGGCTGAGGCGCTCGCCAATCGCCGCTCGGCAGTCCACTGCGGGTCAGGCGTTCAGAGAGGGTACGAGCGGGGCCGGGCGGGGCGCCTCCAGGCGAACGCGGGCGTCGACGACGATCGCTCCGTGCGGAGTTGCGATCACGGGGTTGAGGTCGAGCTCGGCGACGGCGGGGTGTGTCGCGGCGAGGGCGCCAACTCGCTCGAGCAGCTCCTCGAGCGCTCCGAGGTCGGCGCGCGGGCGCCCCCGGTAGCCGTCGAGCAGCGAGAACGTCTTTAGGTTGCGCAGCATCGCGTGGGCCTCGCGCGCGCCGAGCGGGGCGAGACGCACCTGGATGTCGCCGAGCAGCTCGACCGCCACGCCGCCGGCGCCGCAGGCGACGAGTGGCCCGAAGGCGGGGTCGCCCACCGCGCCAACGATCAGCTCCGGGCCGGCCGGCGCCATGCCCTGGACGTGGAAGCCCTCGACACGCGCCCCGGCCTCCGCGAGCGCGCTCGCCATCTCGCGCGCGGCGCGCGTCACCGCCGAGGCGGTCGCGAGATCGAGCCGCACCGCCCCGGCGTCGCTCTTGTGGACGAGAGCGGGAACGATGGCCTTCAGTGCGACAGGACCGCCCAGGTCGGCCGCCGCGCGGCCGGCCGCGTGCGCGGACCCGACGATCCGGCTCGCCACCACCGGGATTCCCCAGCAGCGCAGCAGGCGCTCCACGGCCGCGGGAGCCAGCCATCCCGCACCCCGGCCGAGGCCCTCGGCCACGACGGTCGCGGCGGCCGCGACGTCGACGTCGACCAGCTCGGAGGGCGGGTCAGGCGGCGCGGCGCGGCGACGGGCGTAGCGCGCCGCGTGGGCGAGCGCCCGCACCGCCTCCTCCGGCGTACCGAAGCGCGGCACGGTGCCGGCGTCGCGGGGATCGGGCGCATCGGCGCCGAGGAAGACGGCGAGCACCGGTCGGTCGGCGCCCTCGGCCGCAGCGGCGATGGCGCGGGCGACCTCGGCCGCCCGCGTGGCCAGCGGCCGGACGAAGATGCTCACCACGGCGTCGACCGCGTCGTCGTCGAGCAGGATCGCCAGCGACTGCTGGTACTGGTCGGCCGTCGCCGAGGCGATCATGTCGACGGGGTTCGCTGCGGAGGCCTCGGCGGGCAGCCAGGCTGCCAGCCTCGCCTGCGTGGCCGCGGAGAGTGGCTCGACCCGCAGGCCTGCCGCCTCGCAGGCGTCCACGCACAGGATGCCGGGCCCGCCCGCGTTGGTCAGGACTGCCACGCGCTCCCCGCGCGGCAGCGGCTGCCGGGCGAGCACGCCGGCGATGTCGAACATCTCGCCGATCGTCTCGGCTCGTAGGACTCCCGCGTGGGCGAACAGGGCGTCCACGGTCGCGTCGGACGCCGCGAGCAGGGCGCCGGTGTGCGACGAAGCCGCGCGCCGTCCGGCTGCGGTGCGTCCGCTCTTGACGGCGACGACCGGCTTGGTCGCGGTGACCCTTCGCGCGATCCGCCCGAACCTGCGCGGGTTGCCGAACGACTCGAGGTAGAGCAGGACGACGGAGGTGTCAGGGTCCTGCTCCCAGTACTCGAGGAAGTCGTTGCCGGAGAGGTCTGCCTTGTTCCCCATCGACACGAAGGAGGAGAGCCCGATCCCCCGCTCGGCGGCCTCGTCGATCGCGGCGATCCCGAAGGCCCCGCTCTGCGAGGCGAACGCCACGCTTCCCGGGGGCCGCGAGCCCGGAGCGAACGTCGCGTTCAGCGCAGTCCCGGGCCGGGCGTTGGCGACCCCGAGGCAGTTCGGGCCCACCATCCGCATGCCCGAGGCCCGGCACAACGCCAGCAGCTCATCCTGGCGGCAACGGCCCTCCGGGCCGACCTCGGCGAAGCCGGCCGACAGCACGACGAGCGCCCGCACGCCCTTGGCGGCACAGGCGCGCGCGGCGTCGAGCACGGCGCCGGCGGGGACCGCGATGACCGCGAGCTCGACATCGCCCTCGACGTCCTCGATCGTGGGAACCGTCGGGCAACCGGCGACCTCCCCCGAGCGGGGGTTGACGAGGTGGAGCGAGCCGCTGAACCCGGCCGCGAGCAGGTTGCTCACCACGGCGCCTCCCACGGTTCCCGCGTGCCGTGACGCGCCGATGACCGCGACAGACGCCGGGCGCAGAACGTGGGCCACGGCGGCGACGTCGGCGCTGCGCTGGCGGTCCTCGAAGCGCCGCTGGGCGTCTGGCGACAGGGAGGTCGGGAACTCGATCGCGACTGCGTCGGCGGCGAGGCGCACGGACACCGGAAAGCCGGACTCCTTGAAGACGCCGAGCATGCGGTAGTTGGCCGGGAGCACCGTCGCGGTGAACGTGCGTACGCCCGCCGCCGAGGCGGCCTGGGCCAGATGGGCGAGCAGCACCGTCGCGATCCCGTTGCCGTGCCACGCGTCGGCCACCGCGAAGGCGACCTCGGCCGACCCCGAAGGGCCGCCGACATACGTCCCGTGAGCGACCACCGTGGCTTCGGGACCTGTGACGGCGAGCAACGCCAACCCTGCGCGGGGCGCCGCGGCGGCCTTGGCGGCAACGTCGAGGTTGACGGCGCCGCTGAAGAAGCGAAACCAGCGCGACCGGTCTGACAGCGCGTCGAGGAATGAGCGCAGCCGGGGGACGTCGGCGGGCGAGGCGGGCCGGACGTGGACCGTCGATCCGCCGCGGAGCACGATGTCTGCGTCAGGGACGACCTGGGCGGAGGGCGCGCCGATCGACATGAGAGCCAACCCTAGAGTGGTCTGGGCGGCCGCCTTTGAAGTGGCTACGGCAGTCGATCCAACTGCGTTCTACGCAGGGGCGGGACGACCATCACGGGATGCTCGGCGCCGTGCACGAGCGCAAGCGAGACCGATCCCAGCAGCGCGCCGTCGCCGCGCCGCGGCCGCGAGAGCCCGTCACGATCAGCGCGGCGTCCTCCTCGGTGGCGGCCGCCGCCGCCGCGCGCCAGATCGCGTCGTGGGCCTCGACGGCGACCGCGCGCGTGTCGAGCCCGTGCTCGCGGGCGAGCACGGCCCCTTCTCGGTCGTCTCGCGCCCGGCCTCGGCGAAGAACGCCTCGACATCGGCCACGATGCCCTTCAGGTCCTCGCTGGGCAGTCGGTGCAGTGACGCGCCGGCCAGTGTGCCCGCCAAGGGCGGCTCCCAGGCATGGACGATCACGGCCCGCCGGCCGGCGAACAGCCAGCGCGATCCGCGCCAGCTCCCCGGCCGCGCGCACCGCAGACGACCGGCTCGGCCGCCCGCTCGCGCGCGTAGGCGAGAACGGCCGACCAGGGCGAGCCTGTCCGGACCTGGGTCGCGGCGCGCCCTTCCAGGCCCGCCGCAACCGCCAGCGCCGCACCCTCCTCGGCCACCACGGTCGCCTCTCGCTCGCCCTCCTGTCGAAGGCGGGCGGTGCTCTCACGGATGACCTGGTCGGGGACGGCTACCCGCGCGGCCCTCGGCATACCCTCGATCGAGACGACCGGCCCGAAGACGGTGAGTACGACAGCCTCGCGGCCCGGAAAGAGCCGGCCGGCCGCCTGGGCCGCGGCCGATGCATTTGCTGACCCGTCGTACGCGATGAGCACCATGACGTCCAGCGTAGGCGACGCGCTGCTCGGTCATCGCTGCCCTGTCGGGGACGCGACGAGGCAACCGAATCGATAGAACCGCACGGATGTCCGCTACCGGTACCTCCGCGCGTTGCCTCCTGCGCGTCGCCGCGGCCCAGCTGCCGAACGTGGTGGGCGACCTCGATGGCAACGGCGAGCGGATCCTCGACGCGATGCGATGGGCCGAGGACGAGGGCGCGGATGTCGTCGTCTTCCCCGAGCTGGCGCTCACGGGCTACCCGCCCGGAGACCTCGCGGCGCGCGAGGACTTCGTCGGCCGAGCGGTGGAGGTGCTCGACGAGCTGGCGGCGCGCTCGGGTCGAACCGCTGCCGTCGTGAGCACCATCGCGCGCGTGACGCCGAAGCGGTCATGGGACGCACGAGAGCGATCGGTGGCGATCAGCGCCGCCGTCCTCTGCGACGGGCAGCTGCGGGGGACCTACCACAAGGTGCTGCTGCCCAACTACCAGATCTTCGACGAGGCGCGGACCTTCGCCGCCGGCGAGGACCCCGCTGCGTTGTGGCGCATCGGCGAGACCGTGATCGGCATCGCGGTCTGCGAGGATCTGTGGTCGGGCGACGGCCCACCCGAGCTGCAGGCGGCCGCCGGCGCGCGAATCCTCCTGGTCCCGAACGCCTCGCCCTTCTATCAGGGGAAGCCGGACGGGCGCCTCGAGCTCGCCGCGGAGGTCGCTCGGCGCAACGGTATGCCCGTGGTCTACGTCAACTGCGTCGGCGGCCAGGACGACCTGGTCTTCGACGGCGGCTCGATCGTCGTGGACAGCGACGGAGAGCTGCTCCATCGTGCGCCGCAGTTCACCCCCGAGCGCTTCGTGCTCGACGTGCCACTCGGGCCGTCCCGTGATCTCGCCGGGCCGGTCCGCACCGTGCACGCGCGGCCTGCGCCCGGGCGCCGCCCGCTGCGCCACGTCGAGCCGGTGCCGCCGGCTTCCGACGACGAGCAGGTGTGGGCCGCGCTAGTGCTCGGGACGCGCGACTTCGTCCTGGGCAACGGCGCGACGGGCGTGGCGGCGCTTGGTCTCTCGGGCGGCATCGACGCGGCGGTCACCGCCAGCGTGGCCGCGGACGCGCTCGGGGCCCACAACGTCCTGGGCATCGCCATGCCCGGACCAAGGTCACCGGACGAGGAGCTCGAGGACGCGCGCGCGTTGGCGGCTGCGCTCGGCATCCGCTTCGCCGAGATCCCGCTGCGCGCCGCGACTCCCGTCGTGGGCGCCGAGCTGGAAGCGGTGCTCGAGGCCGGGGTCGGCTCACGCGCGGAGAGCGCGCTGGAGGCCCGCATGCGCGCGGCGATCGTGTGGGCGGTCTGCGACGAGCTCGGCCACCTGCCGCTGGCGACAGGCAACAAGAGCGAGCTGTCGATCGGCGCCGCGTCGCTGCACGGAGACATGGCCGGCGCGTTCGCTCCGCTCCGAGACTGCCCGAAGACGCTGCTGCACCGTCTCGCGCGCCTGCGCAACGAGCGCGCGCCGGTGATTCCGGCCCGCGTGCTCGAGCGCACGCCGGCCACGCTGGCGTCGGAGGGCTCTGCCGGACCGCCCTACGACGAGCTCGACGCGATCGTCGTGCGCTACGTCGAGCAGGGCGAGTCCGCGGAGGACCTCATCGCCGACGGATTCGGCGCGGCCACCGTGCACCGCGTCCTTCAGCTCGTCGATGACGCCGAGCTCGAGCGGCGCCAGACACCGCCAGGGGTGCGCATCACCCAACGCGCCTTCGGCCAGGA
>JBBSNG010000104.1:0-7853 GCA_038232755.1 Solirubrobacterales bacterium
CGCGCCCTTGGCTCCAATCGCGTACCACGCCGCCTGCTGGCCCTCGCGCTGAAGCTCGCGGGCGCGTCGCTCGCCCGCGCGGATGATCTGCGAGTTGAACGCGCCGGCGAGCCCGCGGTCCCCGGTGACCAGGAGCAGCCCGACCCGGTCGAGCGAGTCGTGCTCCTCGAGCAGGGGCAGGTCGGGGAGGCGCTCAGCCGCCTCGACGGCGCGCCGGGTCATCCGCCGCAGGGCGTCGGCGTAGGGCCGCAGGGCCTCGATCCGCTGCTCGGCCTTGCGCAGGCGCGCGGCGGCGACCATCTCCATGGCGCGAGTTATCTGCTTGACGTTCTTGACCGATTCGATGCGGTCCTTGATGTCGTTTCCGGCGGGCATCAGCGACTCCGCGGCGCGTTACTCATCGTCGTCGTCCTTCTTGTCCTTCTTGGACTTCCTGTCCTTCTTGGACTTCTTGTCGTCGCTCTCGTCGTCCTGCTTGGACTTCTTGTCCTTCTTGGACTTCTCCTCGTCCTCGTCGGAGTCGTCGTCGTCGGACCCGCTCTCGGTCTCATCCTCGTCCGCGCCGCCCTTCTGCGCGCGGTCGGACTCGCCCTCCTCGAGGTCATTGCCCTCGGAGTCAAAGTCGGGGCCGAAGTCGTCGATCGCCTCGCCGACGGCCTCGTCGAGCTCGCTCTCGGTCTTGTCCTCCCACTCGCCGTCCTTGATGCGGTCGAGGAGGTCGCCGCTGCCGGAGCCCAGGCGGTCGACCAGGAAGGTCTGGAACTCGCCGATGCGATCGGTCTTGATGCGGTCGAGCCAGCCGCTCGTGCCCGCGTAGATGATCGCGCTCTGATCCTGGGTCGACATGACCTCCTGCTCGCCCTGCTTGAGCGTCTCGACGAGCCGCTCGCCGCGGTTCAGCGTGGCCTGGGTCTCGGGGTCGAGGTCGGAGCCGAACTGGGCGAAGGACTGGAGCTCACGGAACTGCGAGAGATCGAGGCGCAGCGTGCCGGCGACCTTCTTCATCGGCTTGGGCTGCGCGCTCCCGCCCACGCGCGAGACCGACATGCCGACGTCGATCGCGGGTCGCGTGCCGGACAGGAACAGGTCCTGGTCGAGGAAGATCTGACCGTCGGTGATCGAGATCACGTTGGTCGGGATGTAGGCCGAGATGTCGCCGGCCTGGGTCTCGACGATCGGCAGCGCCGTGAGCGAGCCGCCGCCGAGCTCGTCGTTCAGCTTCGCCGCGCGCTCGAGCAGGCGCGAATGTAGATAGAAGACGTCGCCGGGGAAGGCCTCGCGGCCCGGCGGGCGGCGCAACAACAGCGAGAGCTGGCGGTAGGCGTAGGCGTGCTTGGTCAGGTCGTCGTAGATGCACAGCGCGTGCTGGCCGGTGTCGCGGTAGTACTCGCCCATGGCCGTGCCGGCGTAGGGGGCCATCCACTTGATCGGCGCGGCCTCGTTGGCGGCGGCGGCGACGATGATCGTGTTCTCGAGCGCGCCGTGCTCCTCGAGCGTCTGGGCTGCCGCGACGACCGTCGAGAGACGCTGGCCGATGCAGACGTAGACGCACTTCACCGTCTCGTCGTGGCGGTTCGAGATGATCGCGTCGAGGGCGATGGCCGACTTGCCGGTCTGGCGGTCGCCGATGATCAGCTCGCGCTGGCCGCGACCGATCGGGACCATGGCGTCGATCGCCTTGAGCCCGGTGAGCATCGGCTCCTCGACGGGTTGGCGCTGCACGACGCCGGGGGCCGGGCCCTCGGCCGGGCGAGTGTGAGTCGCGCCCAGCTCCCCCTTGCCGTCCAGCGGGTTACCGAGCGGATCGACGATGCGCCCGAGCAGCTCGTCGCCGACCGGGACCTCGAGCAGTCGCCCGGTGCGCTTGACCGTGTCGCCCTCGTCGAGGGTCTCCCAGGCGCCGAAGAGCACGACGCCGACGTTGTCGGCCTCGAGGTTGAAGGCGAGGCCGGTCACGTCGTTGGCGAACTCGAGCAGCTCGAGGGACATGGCGTTCTCGAGGCCGTGCACGCGCGCGATGCCGTCGGCGATCGACAGCACCGTCCCGACCTCGGAGAGGTCGGCCGCGCCGTTCGAATCGAGCCCCTCGATGCGGCTCTTGAGGATGCTCGTGATCTCGTCGGGCTTGATCTGCATGTGTTCTGTCGCTACCTCTCGCTCAGTGCGTGGTCGGTGCCTGTCGGAGCCGCGCGGCTACGCCGCGGCGCTCGATACCTGTCTGCGCAGTCGCTCGAGCCGGGCGCGCACGCTGGCGTCGAGGATCATGTTGCCAACTCGAAGGACGATCCCGCCGACGACGTCGGGGTCGACGTGCGTCGAGAGCTGTACGTCGCGCCCGGTCTGCTCCTCGATCCGCTTGCCGATCGTCTCGACCGTCTCCTCGTCGAGCTCGACCGCGCTCGTGATCGCGACCTCGAGGCGCTTGCGCTCCTCGGCCCACATGTCGTCGAAGGTGCGCCGGACGCGGAAGACCACCGGCATGCGATGGCGCTCGGCCAGGAGCTCGAGGAAGCGGAAGAGATTCTCGTCCGCGCCCTCGACGACCTTGCCGAGGCTCTCCTTCTTCTCCTGGGCGGAGAAGTACGGCGAGAACAGGAAGACCTGGAGATCCTGGCTCTCGTTGACGGCGTCGGCGAACTGGCCGAGCTGCTCGTGGATGTCGTCGAGCGAGTCCTGCTCCTGCGCGACCTGGAACAGCGATCGCGCGTAGACCTCGGCGATCTCCTGCACGCGGCCCTAGCTCTCCCCGCGGCCGTCGCCGCTGCCGTTCGAGCTCTCGTTGGTCGTGTCCTCGATGCTCGTCCCCGCCGGCGCCAGCGCCGAGAAGTCGACCTCGTCGAGAGCCTCGCGTACGAGCCGCTGGTGGTCGTCGTCGTCGAGCGACTTGCGCGTGACCTTCTCGGTCGCGGTGATGGTGAGGTTCGCGACCTCCTTGCGGATCTGCTCGAGCGAGCGCTGGGTCTCCCGCTCGATCTCGCGTCGCGTCGACTCCATCATCTCGTCGTGTTGCTGCTTGGCGTCCTGCTTCGACTCGTCCTCGATGTGATCGGCGGACCGGTGCGCTCGGCCGACGATGTCGTCGGCCTGCTCGCGCGCCTCCTTGAGCCGCTCGCGGTAGTCGGCGAGAATCTTGTCCGCCTCCTCGCGCGTGTGCTCGGCGTGGTCGATCGACTCCTCGATCGCCTTGCGACGCTTGTCGAGTCCCTCGGCGATCTTCGGGAAGGCGTACTTGCGCAGGATCAGGAACGTGCCCGCGAACGCGAGCAGGGTCCAGATCATCAGCCCGATGTTCGGCGATACCAGGGACGCGCCGCCCTGGGCGATGGGCGCAGCCAGAGCGGAGAGCACCATCACGAGGGCGACAGGAAGAAGGCGATCAGGCCGAAGATGAAGGCGTAGAAGATGATCGCTTCGGTGAGCGCGAAGCCGAGCCACTGGATCGAAGTGATCTCGTCGCGCATCTCGGGCTGGCGCGTGACCGACTCGATCACCTTGCCGAAGATGTAGCCGACGCCGATGCCGGGCCCGATCGTGCCGAGGCCGGCGCCGACGCCAAGGGCAATGCCCTTGGTGCTGCCCCCCTGCGCGATGAGCGTGATGAGACCGAGGGTCTCTTCCATGCTGCTGCCTCCTTAGTGAGCTTCTGCGGTTGCCTCACCGACGTAGATCGCGGTGAGGATGGCAAAGATGAACGCCTGCAGTCCGGCGATCAGGACGACCTCGAACGTGAAGAAGGCGATCGCGATCGGCAGGGTGACGGCGCCGATGGCGGCGATGCCGAGGATCACCGCGAGGCCGCCGGCCATGAAGAGGATCAGCAGGTGGCCGGCCAGCAGGTTGGCGAACAGCCGCACCGAGAGCGAGATGATCCGCACGAAGTGCGAGATGCTCTCGATCAGGAAGAGGCCGGCCTTGGCGAAGAAGTTGTCGGGCGTCCCGGGGGGGATCCAGCTCTTGAAGTAGCCGACGAAGCCCTTCTTGATGATCCCCTGGATGTTGTAGGCGAACCAGACGATCAAGGTCAGGACGAGCGGCACCGAGATGTTCGCGGTGGCCGCGTAGACGGCGAAGGAGGGGATCTCGAACCCCAGGATCGGAACGGGGTGCGTCGTGTTGGTCGGCAGCGGCAGGTAGCCGACCAGGTTCGAGACGACGATGAACAGGAAGAGCGTGGCCACCAGCGGGAACCAGCGCGCGCCCATCCGCCGGTCCATGTTGCCGAGCGTGAGCTGGTTGCGGGTGAGGTCGTAGGCGGCCTCGACGGCGGTCTGGACGTTGTTGGGGCGCGCCTGCATGCGCTTGGCGATGAAGACCATCAGGCCGACGGTGATCGCACAGGCGAGGAAGACGAAGAAGACGGCCTTGTTGATACTCAGGTCGAGGCCCCCGAGGCAGGCGCCGGCGATCGGGTCGACGGCCCCGCCGACGCAGATCGGGATCCAGGGCGTGAGCTCGAACTCCTCCGCCGGCATGAACGGCTCGGGCGGGATGGGCGGGAAGATCAGGTACACCGCGATGATCACCGCGAAGTAGATCCCGAGGCCGACTGCGACCTTCCACTTCGTGGACAACCCGCCGAAACCCCTCTTCACGGCGGAGGTGGCGGCGCTCATCGACTCGGCCTCGCGGTCGGGGCGCTCACTCTGCCCTGCGGGCGGACGATGGCCTGCATGGTGAAGAAGATGCTGAACAGGAAGAGGAACAGGATCGCCGCCGCGAGGCCCGCGTCGTTGTCGCTCAGGCCGACCGCGAACAGCGCAAAGGCGACGAGCCAGCCGCGGATGAGCATGCTGGCGGCCGTAAGCCCGACCGAGGTCCGAACGTCGGTCGCGGCCTCGGCGCGACGCTGGACGATCTCGCGCACCACCCGCTGGATGAGCCACGCGCCCGCCGCCACCGCGTAGCCGAGCATCGAGAAGCCCGCGACCAGGAACAGCGGCAGGCAGAGCGCCAGCGCGAACAGGTCGAGGTAGAGCAGGAAGCTCAGGACCCTGGGGGTCTCGGCGTCAGAGGGTTCGATAGCGGGAGATGACAAGGGCGATACCGGCAAAGAAGCCTAGGAAGACACCAACGATGAGCAGGGGCGTGACGGCGTCGAGGAGCGCGCCGAGGCCCGCGCCGACCCCGCCGCAGAGCACCACGACGGAGAGCAACAGGTAGCCGGCCGTAGCGCCGCTCGGGCCCTGAGGGCGCGCGCGCTGGGATGACGGACTCGGCAAGAGGAGAACAGAAAGGCGGACGGTGGATTTTCGACTAGAGCGCTCCGCGGCGGAGTGGCTCGCGGCGTGGTCGAGTCTACATGAGCAGGTCCGTCTCGGGCGCTGAGCGCCTTTACTCGGGCGGGTCGGCCGCGAAGCTCGTCCGGCGCTTCATGACGACGATGTCACCAGCGGAGAAGATCGTCTCGTAGCTTCCGCCCTTGTCGAGGAAGAGCCGCTGGCGGTCGCGGTAGCCTGCCTTGGGCCAGCGCGTCCAGAAGTACTCGGCGGGGTCGGTGACGATGTAGTCGGTCGGCTTCTTGTAGGCGCGCATCTCGTAGACCTTGTCCCGGTGGGTCAGGTGGGGCATCATCCGGCTCCCGGTCAGCACCGACGCGTCGCTCGGGATCTGCGAGAGGGCGGCCTGGCGGGCCCGGTCCTCGGCCGAGGGGGCGTAGAAGTCGGGGTCGACGAGGTCGGCGAGGGGGAACTGGGTCGCCACCGCGACGTTGGCCACGGCGATGGCGGCGGCCCCGCCGACGAGCACCGTGCGCGCGCGGGGCACGAGCGGCCGCCACCGCGCGAGCCGCGCCAGGGCGTCGGCCGAGGCCATCACGAGGACGGGCGCGATGGTCAGCGAGTAGTGCAGGTAGGGCGTCCACAGCCACGGGTTCCCGGCCAGCATTCGCTCGAGCAGGAGGGGCACCATCAGCAGACCGATCGGCGACAGCAGCGCGAGCCCGAAGAACGGCGCGAAGATGAGCGCCAGCGTGCCGAGCTTCGTCGAGTCGGCCCACCCCGTGCCCGGATCGAAGCTGCCGGTGAAGAAGACGTAGGGCAGGCGCGTCGGGTCGGTGACGATGTTGGCGAGAGCGCTGGTCAGGTCGCGACCGATCGCTCCGTACATCCAGTGGCGGTAGTCGCGGCCGTCGACGAACAGCGGCTGGATCAGGTCGGTGGCGAGCACGAACCAGATAAACCCCACAGCGGCCGTGATCGCCGCCTTGCGCCACTCCCGCTGGGTGTAGCCGACGTAGAGTCCGAGGAACACGACGAGCACCGCCATGTTCTCCTTGACGAGCAGGAGGATCAGCACCAGACCGGCGAAGACCCGCCACCGGCGGTCCTCCACGGCGATCAGGATCAGGCCGAGGAGGAGGGGGACGAACGCGACCTCGTGGAAGCCGAAGGCGACCGCCGAGGCGATCCCCCAGAACGACGCGTAGGCGAGCGTCATGAGGTAGGCGCCCGTGCGCCCGAGGCGCCGGCGGCAGAACACGAAGACCGGCACGATCGACGCGGCCAGCAGCAGGCCCTGCGCGATCAACAGGACGCCGACGTTGTCCCAGACCCAGTACAGCGGGGCCAGCAGGATCAGGATCGGCGTGAGGTGGTCGCCGAGGATGTTGCCGTAGCCGAACGGCGACAGGAAGGTCGAGGTCGGCGCCTCGAAGCGGCTGTAGTTCCAGATCGCCTGGTCGAAGATCGCCAGGTCGGTCCCGCTGTTGTAGTGGAGGTGGTTGAGGAACGAGAACCCGATGTAGAGGACCGCCGCCGCGACCAGCGCGACGGCCAGCGCGGGCTCGCGGCGACCGAGGGCGAGCAGGCGCTCGCCCTCGGTGCGCGCGGCACTCGAGAGTCCCAGCCTCCTCACCAGCCCGCGGACGGTCTAGGCGCCGGGCGGTGGCGGCGGGGCGCCGGGCTGCACCGGCTCGCCGGGGATCGGCGGCGGGGGCTCGCCGGGTGCCGGCTCGGTGGCTTCCTCCTCCTCGACGACGATCGTCATCGTGGGCTCGTCAGTCGCCTCCGTCTCCTGGTCGGCGATCTCGTAGTTGCCGGGGTCGTCGAGGACCTGACTGAAGGTCGCGCCGGGCTGGATCGGGCCGGAGTCGAAGTCAGGGTCGGGGCCACTGGTCTTCTTGACGCCGTGCTCGACGTCGTCGCTGTTGGTCCAGATGATCTGCGTGCCCTCGGGGATGGTGACCTCGTCGGGGACGAACTCGAGCTCGGTGATGTCGATTACGACTCGCCCCTCCGACACCACTCCCGGCTCGAGCGTGGTGGGCGCCGTGGGGCCGCTCGACGAGCCGCCGCCCATGGGCATGCCTCCGCCGCCGCCACAGCCGGCTACGAGCAGTGCCGTGGTCACCACCAATCCCGCACTCCTCATCGAACGCATCCTTCCCCGCTTTCTCTCGCCCACCGGACCCGACCGTTCCCTCGCTACGCACTTCTTGCCCCGCTGGCGTGGCAAATTATCCGAAAACCGGCGGCCGCGCGCCTCGGCTACCGTCGGGCGCGATGTGGGCGCAGCGAGAGCTTCGGCTCGCCGGCCGATCGCGGGGTTTCCACCTCGTGACCGCCGAGGTGGTCGAGGCGCTGCCCGAGCTCAGCCGGCTGGCGGTCGGGCTGCTCCACGTCTTCGTACGCCACACCTCGGCCTCGCTGACGCTGAACGAGAACGCCAGCACCGCCGTGCTGAGCGACTTCGCCTCTTGGTTCGATGCCGCCGTGCCCGACGACGCGCCGTTCTGGACCCATCGCGCGGAGGGGCCCGACGACATGCCCGCCCACGTGAAGTCGTCGCTGCTCGACAGCTCGATCACCGTGCCGGTGGCCCGGGGCCGGCTAGCGCTCGGGACCTGGCAGGGAATC
>JBBSNG010000105.1:0-7761 GCA_038232755.1 Solirubrobacterales bacterium
GCGACCGGGTCGAGGATGTTGAAGACCTGGTCGAGGTCGACGGCGGTGACCGTCTGGCTGATCGGGATCTTCCCGCCCTCGGGGATCGTCGACTCGCTGGGCTGGTTGATCGGCCTGCTGGGCTCCTCGAGAGCGATGTAGCGTCCGGCGATGCTCGAGAGCGAGAGCTGCTTGATCTGCGCGGTCGTGCCCGTCTTGAGCGGGACCTGCGGACCGCTGAGGGTCATGAGGACGTTGACGCGCGCGTTGGGGGTGATCTCGATGTCGGAGACCGTGCCGACCGTGACGCCGCCGACCTGGACCGGATTGCCCTTCACGAGCTGCCCGGCGTTCTCGAACTCGGCGGTGACCGTGTAGGAGCTGCTGCCGAGCAGGAGGTAGCCCACCACCGCGACCGCGATGACGACCGCTCCGATGGCGGCAATCCTCCCTACCCCGCTTACCGATCGCATCTGTGCTGTGTCTCTCCCCGTCAGATCTCGGCAACTCCACCGTTCAGGTGGCCTACCGACCGCAAGCGAGACTACAAGAGCGGCGGCGCGTTTTGCGTCGTTGAGGGGTTATGCGGCGTTAAGGGCCTCTTAAGCGGTCGCCGTCGAGCGCCTGTGAGCCCGCTCTGAGCCCTTGCCCTTCACGCGCGCGCGGGCGCGCCTCAGTCCGGGTCTGGCTCCTGCTCCCCCGGCCACGAGCCGGTCACGTTCATGAAGGCGAGCCGCGAGCCTCGATCGACGGCGGCACGCACCCCGGCGAAGACCGCGCCTCGGAGGATCGCCGAGAGCATGACCTTGGACCAGCTCGTGCGCAGGTGCTCGGACTCCGGCGGCTCCTGATCGTCGAAGGCCTCCCAGACCTTGCCGAACAGCCAGGTTCCGAGCGCGCCGGCCACGAGGCTGCCGCCGAGGCTGATCGGGATGAAGAGAACCTTCACTGGTGCAGATTTGTACCCGAGCCGGCGGATACGACACGGGGTGAGTCGCGCCCGCTCCCCAAGGGGACGAGGCTCTCAGCCTGAGGTTGAGGGTCAGTACCGCGAGAACACGTGGTCGATGCCCGGGGTGGGACTCGAACCCACACGCCCCTCTGGGGACAGGGGCTTTTAAGGCCCCCATGTCTGACCAGTTCCATCACCCGGGCGGCTGTCGGGTCGAGTCTAGGACGGACGAATGTTCCGGGCGACAAGGAATCCAGCGCCGCGAACGAAACTTCCCCGCTGGTAGGTTGTCCCTGCCTTCGAGTCGAGTTATCTCGGCCCTCGCCATGGAAGCCTCAGCCCTGACCCGCACGCCGTCCGCGCCGCAGGCCCTTCTGGGGCGCTCCCCCCTGCTCCGGCTCCAGGGCGACGAGAGGCTCGTGACGATGACGCGGCGCGGCCATCCCGGCGCCTTCGATGCGCTGGTCCAGCGCTACCAGGCTCGCCTGCACTCCTTCTGCCGCCACATGCTCGGATCGACCGAGGATGCCGAGGACGTCCTTCAGGAGGTCTTCGCCTCGGCCTACAACGCGATGCTGTCCGACGATCGCCCGATCAACGTCCGCCCGTGGCTCTACCGCATCGCCCGCAACCGGTCGCTCAACCACCTGCGCCGTCCGCAGCACGCCGGACAGGACTCGATGGACGTGTTCGAGCGCGCCGGCGGAGAGACCACGGCCGACGCGGTGCACCGCCGTGAGGACTTCCGTCTGCTGATCGTCGACGTCCGGGGACTGCCCGAGAGTCAGCGCACCGCGCTGCTCATGCGCGAGATCGACGCCCTCAGCTACGAGCAGATCGCCGAGGCCATGGAGACGACCGTGCCGAGCGTCAAGTCGTTGCTCGTGCGGGCGCGGCTCGGCCTGGCCGAGGCGGCGGAGGCGCGGATGCTCTCGTGCGACGACGTTCGCCTCAGCCTGGCCGAGGCGGCCGAGGGCATCGCCAAGGTCTCCGCTCCGGTGCGCCGACACGTCAAGGGCTGCGAACGCTGCCGCGGCTTCCGGACCGAGCTGCGCCGCACGACCCGAGTGCTCGCCGCGGTCTACCCGGTCGGCCCGCTCGTGATCTTCCAGAAGCTCGTCTGGGGCAAGCTGGGCCTGGGCGGAGGCTCGAGCGCGGGGGCAGGCGGCTCCACCGCGGTCGGAGGCTCCTCCGTCGCGGGCGGCTCCGCGTGGAGCGGCGGGGCGGCGGCGAGCGGCGGCGGGCTGTTCGGCGGCAGCGCCGGGGCCGGTGGCCTGCTCTCGACCGGTATCGGCGCGATCGCCACGAAGGCCGCGGCCGGTCTCGTCGCTGCGGCGGTGGTCACGGCGGGCGCGGTGGAGATAGAGCGTGTGGTGAACGCGCCGCTCGCGACCAAGCCTCCGGCCGTCGCCGCTCCGGCGCCACCGCAGGCCGCGGCGGACGCTCCCGGCGCGCAGACGGTGGCCGCCGCCGATGAGCCGGCCGCCGGGGCGCCGGCGGCCGGGACCCCGCCCACAGCCGACGCGACCACGGAGCCGGTGGCCACGGTGAGCGAAGAGCCCGTCGCGACCGTGGCCGCCTCCAAAGAGGTCCCAGCCGAGGGCAGATCGTCTTCCCCGACCACCTCGACCGACGGCTCCGGGTCGGCCGGCTCGGTCCCGGTCGACAGTGGTGGCGGGAACCCGATCCCGAGCGGTGGCTCCACCGGCGACGGTGACAAGGACGGCGGCGGCTCGAGCACTCCCACCGACGGCGGCGGCGGCAGCAGCGAGCCGTCCCCCCCGCCCGCGCCGGATCCTCCGGGTGAGCCGACCGGCTCCTCCGACGGCGCAGCGCCGCAGGCGAACTTCCGCGCCGGCGAGCCCGCGGGTTCGCGCTCCGGCCGCTAGACGGAGCGCATCGCCGGCGCGGCGGAGTCTCGCCCGGGCCGCTCCGCGGTCGCCGGCGCGTCTCTCACCGATCGCCCTCGAGCTCGCGCCCGAGCTCCCACCCCACGGCGACCCCGACGAGCATCCCCAGCCGCGTCTCCTCGGCGAGCAGGGTGCGCAGACCCTCCATCCGGCCCTCCGCATCCTCCGTCTCGGCGAGCTTGCGCAGGTGCGACTCGTGCGCCTCGTCGAACCAGCCGCCCTCCTGGAGAGCACCGGCGAGGATGCGCTGAAGGTCGGGAGCGAAGCGGGCCACGCGATGCTCGGCCGCGCGCAGGGCTCCGGGCTCGCTCAGCGCCGCGAGCGCGGCGTCGACCTCGGCCTCGGTGGGCTCCCGGCGGGGCGGCACGCGTCGCGCCGGTGCTCGACTCAGCGGCGCAGGGCCGCGAGCAGGAGGCCGCAGACCGAGCCCGCCGCCGCGCCTCCGACGGCTGCGGCGATGCTCGCGTCGGGCTCGGCCAGGGCGAGCAGGGCCAGCACCGCGGCCATCACCCACACGCCGATGAGGTCGTTGCCGCGATCGTCGCCGCGGGCGGCGGCGCGGCGGTCGTCGACGAGCCAGGCGCAGAGCAGCCCCAGCGCCGCCCCGTTGGCGCCGAGCGCCGGCGTGAGCCCGGTGACCAGGGCGAGGGCGGCCCCGGCCACGCCCGAGAGCAGGAACACGGCCACCACCGCCACCGACCCGAAGCGGCGCTCGATGTGCATCCCGAAGATGCCGGTGGCGAGCATGGCCACGAACCCGTAGCCGATGTTCGTGCCGTGCACGAACGGCGTCGTGAACAGACGCCAGAGCTGTCCGTCGACCGCCCCGACGAGGCCGATGTCGAGGTCGGTCACCGTGCCCGTGCTGACCACCAGCGTGACGGCCACCGCGATGGCGATCAGGCCGATCGTCGCGTAGGGCCGCGTCTCGGCGGCGATGCCCGGGATCTCGCCCGAGCGCAGGCGCGGCAGGGCCGAGGCCACTGACCGCCGCCGGGGCTCCTCGTCCTCGCCGCGCTCGATCTTCGGCGCCCGCTTGCGAACCCGCTGGCCGCAGTACGGGCACTCGGTGACGTAGGGGCTCACCTCAGAAGAGCAGTTCTTGCAGACGACGAACAGGTCCGGCTCGCTCACCGGACCGAGGATACCGCCCGGCGGGCGGGCGCCGGCCTAGGCGGCGGTCTTGTCGACCATCTCGCGCATGACCTCGCGCAGGTCGTGGTTGGCCTCCCAGACCACGGTCTGGCGCGAGGCGCCGTTGCCGCCCTCGAGCAGGTCGTCGACCCCCGCGAGCTCGTCGGCCGAGCCGAGGTCCTGGGCGTGCTCGCGGACGCGGTCGAGCACACGCCGCGCCAGCGCGCGCGTCGACACCCGCTCCTCCTTGGGCAGGTCGACGAGCTCGCCGTCGAGCCCGTGGCGCGCGGCGATGAACTTGTTCTCGTCGAGCATCTCGTACGGATAGCTCGAGAGCTGGCCGCCGGAGTCGAAGTGCTCGCACAGCTCCTTGACCAGGGCCTGGGTCAGCGCCGCGAGGCCGAGCGTGTGCTCGACCCGGGTCTGGGCGTCCATCACGCGCACCTCGACGGTACCGAGGCGCGGGTGCGGCCGCACGTCGTACCAGAGGTAGGTGTAGTCCTCGATGACCTTCGAGCCGACCATGAACTCGACGCGGCGCTCGTAGTCGGCCCAGTCCTCGTAGCGGGGCGGGATGCCCACGCGCGGGAAGGCGCGGAAGACCGGCGTGCGCGTGGAGAGCAGGCCGGTGTGGTCGGCGCGCCAGAACGGCGAGTTGGCCGACAGCGCGAGCAGCAGCGGCAGGTGCACGCGCATCCCGTTGGCCACGTGGATGGCCTTGTCGGGGTCGTCGATGCCGACGTGGACGTGTACGCCGAAGATCACCTCCTGGCGGGCGACCCAGCGCAGCTGGCTCACCAGCTCGCGATAGCGCGGCCGGGCGACGATCCGCTGCTCCTCCCAGAGCGCGAAGGGGTGGGTCCCGGCCGAGGCGATGGCGAGCCCGCACTCGCGCGCGGTGGTCTGGACCTGCCGGCGCAGGCCGCGCAGCTGCTCGGAGACCTCGTTCATCGAGCCCGAGGGAGTGGTCATTATCTCCACGACCGACTCCATCAGCTCCTCCTTGACCTGCGGCTCGCCCTCGACGGGCGGGAGCGCGGCCAGCACGGTCTCGATCGAGTTCGAGAGGTCGAGCGTCTCCTCGTCGAGGATCATCAGCTCCTCCTCGATGCCGAGGGTGTAGGCGGGGCCGGTGAAGCGGTGGTCCATGGCGGCGATCGTATCCGGGCCGCCGAGCCGGGCGGCGGCGCGCCTCGGGGGCTCGGCCCGGGTATAACCCACAGGTCAAACCGGCGACGAGGAGCACCATGGCACTGGGCTACGACGGCAAGCTGTTCATCCTGGCCTTCGACCACCGCGGGTCGTTCCAGACGAAGATGTTCGGGATCCAGGGCGATCCCACTCCGGAGGAGACGGACACGATCTCCGACGCCAAGCACCTGATCTTCGAGGGGCTGCGCCGCGCCTCCGAGCTCGACGCCGAACCGGAGCTCACCGGCTGCCTGGTCGACGAGCAGTTCGGCGGCGACATCCCGGCCGACGCCAAGGAGGCCGGACTCAAGCTCGCCATGCCGGTCGAGAAGAGCGGCCAGAAGGAGTTCGACTTCGACTACGGCGAGCGCTTCGGCGAGCACATCGAACGCCACGACCCCGACTTCACCAAGGTCCTCGTTCGCTACAACCCCGAGGGCGACGAGGGCATGAACCGGCGCCAGGCCGAGCGCCTGGCGCGCCTGTCGGACTGGCTCCGCGAGCGCGACCGCAAGTTCCTGTTCGAGCTGCTCGTGCCCGCCGAGGAGGCCCAGCTCGGCAAGGTCGCCGGCGAGGAGACCCGCTACGACCTCGAGCTGCGGCCCGACCTCATGCGCCAGGCCATCCACGAGCTCCAGCAGAACGGGATCGAGCCGGACATCTGGAAGATCGAGGGGCTCGACGAGCAGTCCCACTGCGAGGCGATCGTCGACCAGGTGCGCTCGGGCGGCCGCGACGAGGTGGTCTGCGTCGTGCTCGGCCGCGGCGCGGACGACGACCAGGTCGACAGATGGCTGCGCGCCGGCGCTCCCGTCGAGGGCTACGTGGGCTTCGCCATCGGCCGCTCGATCTGGTGGGACTCGCTCAAGGCGTTCCTCGACGGCTCCCTGGAGCGTGTCGACGCAGCGGACCAGATCGCCCGTAACTACCTGCGCTTCGTCGAGGTCTACTCGGAGAGCGAGGCGGTGGCGGCGCGGTAGCTGCACTGCCCAGGGCTCGCGGCGGCGCCGTCAAAGGCCGCCGGTTACGCCGCCGCGGGCATTGCTAGCCTGCCGCGCGATGCGGATGAACGACACGCTGGCAGACCTTGAGACCGCGTTTCACGAGGAGTCCGACGCCGAGCGCCACCGTCGTCAGCAGCTACGCCGCCAGTCGGTCGAGCGGGCGCGGAGCCGCCGTCAGGAACAGGTGGAGCGGGTCAGCAGATTCCGGTTCGCCGGGCTCGTGATCGCGATCCTGGCGACGACCGTGGTGGTCACGGTGCTGATGTTCGAGGCGCTCGCCCTCATCATCGGCTGACGAGCGGCTCGCCGTCACGGCCGCGTCGGGCCCTAGCGGCCTTCCTTGAGCCGGTCGAGCTCGCGATCGACGCTCGTCTCGTCGGAGGACGACTCGGAACGGCGCGATCCCTCGGCCCGGATCTCGAGCCAGACCTCTTTGCGGTACACGGGCACGGCGCGCGGCGCCTCGATCCCGATGCGCACCTTGTCCCCGGCGACGGCCAGCACGGAGACCTCGACGTCCTCGCCGATCATGATCGCCTGGCTCGTCTTCCTGGTCAGGACCAGCATCCTCTTGCCTCCGTGCGTGAGCAAGCCCGCCGACCCACTCTAGCTCTACGGGCGCTCGGCCACCGCTCGCGTCGCCGGAGGACCCGCTTGCTAGTCTCTCCGCGCCCGTGGCCCGCCGCTCACTGAAGCCCCAGCTCAACCAGATCCGCAGCTGGGTCCGCCAAGGCCGCACCGACGCCTGGATCGCTCATCAGCTCGAGGTCTCGGCCCGCGACATCACCGCCTTCAAGCGCGAGCACGAGCTGATCCCGCCCGAAGAGGCCGCCGCCGACGGGCCCGGCGCCCGCGAGGAGGTCGAGGTCGACCTGCGCGCCGAGGACGACGCGCTCGTCGCCGCGGCCCTCGACGCGGAACCCGAGCCGGAGGACGAGCCGGAGCCTGCCCTGGCCGTCGACGAGGCGGAGGACGAGCCGGCTACGGGCGAGGACGAGGACGGCGACGAGCGCCCGCGGCGACGTCGCGGCCGTCGTGGCGGCCGCGGCCGTCGCACCGGCGCCCGCGTCGCCCGCACGCCCGGCGAGCCGTTCGAGGGAACCTTCGACCACGGCGAGGAGGGCTACGGGCTGTGGCTCGACCCCTCCGTGCAGGACGACGCCGTCTACGCCGAGCACTGGGCCGGGCACCGGCCGATCACCGTGATCGTCGAGTCCGACCAGATCGTCATCCGCCGGGCCGACGAGGCGGGCTCCTCCGCCGCGGCCGACGGCGAGGACGACTGAGCCTCCGGGCTCAGCGCCCCCGGCGGTAGCCGCCGGAGTAGTCGACGGCCTCGCGGGCGTAGCGGCCGAAGGCGGCGTCGACCACCGCCGAGGCGTCGGTCCACACTCCGCTGCGCGCCGCGACGTCGGTGGCCCAGTCGGTCCCCTCGACGTACAGGCCGGTGAGCTCGTCGAGGGTGAAGGTCGAGCCGAGCCGGCGGCGCAGCTCCTCGAGCACCGCGAAGGCCGCGGGCTCCAGGTCGGCGAGCTCGCGCACCCGGCGCTCGCCGTCCTCCCACTGGAAGAGCGCGTTGTCGATGGCGTAC
>JBBSNG010000106.1:0-7711 GCA_038232755.1 Solirubrobacterales bacterium
TACCTCCCACGGCACTCTTCTCGCGCGGGTCCTGGTGGTCGCCCCCGGTCTTCTGAGCGAGCCGAAGACGCCGTCGGTTCCGGGCCTCGACGCCTTCGAGGGCGAGACGGTCCATACGGCCCGCTGGGGCGAGGGTCGTGATCTCGGGGGCCAGCGAGTGGCGGTGATCGGCACCGGAGCCACGGCGGTCCAGCTCGTTCCCCGCCTCCAGCCGGTGGTCGAGCGCCTCTACGTCTTCCAGCGCACGCCGCCGTGGGTGCTGCCGCTGTTCGATCGGGCCGTCGGCGACCGGCTGAAGCGCCTCTACCGGGCCGTGCCGGCGGTGCAGGACCTCGCACGCGGCGCGGTCTACTCGCTGCGGGAGCCGATGGTCGTCGCGATGGCCCGCGTGCCGCGACTGGCGAAGCTCTTCGAGGCGGTCTCGCGGCTCCATCTTCGACGCCAAGTCGGCGACCCGGAGCTGCGTCGCCGGCTCGTCCCCGACTACGTGGCCGGCTGCAAGCGCCTGCTGCTCACCAATGCCTGGTTTCCCGCCCTGGTCGAGCCCAACGTCGAGCTCGTCACCGAGGGGCTGAAGGAGATCCGCGGAAAGACGCTGGTCGGCTCCGATGGCACGGAGCGCGAGGTCGACACGCTCGTTTTCGCCACCGGCTTCTCGCCGACCGATCCTCCGATCGCCCACGCCCTGCGCGGTCCGGACGGGCGCACGCTCGCCGAGGTGTGGGACGGCAGCCCGGAGGCCTACCTCGGCACCACGGTGGCCGGCTTCCCGAACCTCTTCTTCATCTACGGGCCGAACACCAACCTCGGGCACAACTCGATCATCTACATGCTCGAGTCGCAGTTCGAGTACCTGGTACGCGCGCTCCGGGCGATGCGCGAGCGCGGTCTCGGGCGGCTCGAGGTCCGCGAGGATGTACAGCGGACCTTCAACGAGGGCGTCCAGCGAAGCCTGAAGAACACGGTCTGGAACGCCGGCCGCTGCGCGAGCTGGTACCTCGACGACGACGGCGAGAACCCGATCATGTGGTCGGACTTCACCTTCCGGTTTCGGCGACTGGCCAAGGACTTCGACCTTCGGCAGCATCACGTTGCGGCGCGGGTGGAGGAGCGCTCCGGGCGCGAGCCGGCGGCCGTGGGCTGAGCGGCGCCGACGAGTCGAGGCGCCGCCGTCTCCAAACGGCCTGCCGCTCGAGGCCGGGAGGACCGTATGCTCCGCACGTGAGCTCCGAGCGGTTCGCGATCGCGCAGGTCTCCCCGTACGCCTGGGATGCCCACCACGAGGTCAATCGCTACGTCGAGCGGCTCTCCGACGAGCTGTGCGCGCGCGGGCACCGGGTCGTCGTGGTGGCCCCGGCCGACTCGCGCGAGCTCGTGCGCGAGTCGCGTGCGCTCGTGCGGCGCGTGGCCGAGGATCCCGAGGCGCTGTGGAACGAGCCGGGGTGCGCCCAGGTGGTCGCAGTGGGGCACGGCGTCGGGTTTCCGCCCACCCGCCGAGGCTCCTCGGCGTCGCTGCCGCTCGACCTCTCGCGCACGCTCGAGGACCTGCTGGAGCACGCCGAGCTCGACTTCGTCCACGTCCATGAGCCGTTCGCCCCGAGCACGGCCTCGGCCGCGCTGCGCCACTCGCGCGCGCTCAACGTCGGCACCTTCCACGCCGCCGCCGAGCGTGTCGTCTCGACCCAGCTCGGGCGCCGTCTCACCGAGCTGCGCTTCGGCCGCCTCGACGGGCGCACGGCGAGCTTCCAGGCGACCGCCGACGTGGTCGGGCGCTTCTTTCCCGGCGACTACCGGGTGATCCCCCCGGGCGGGGAGCTCGCCGAGCGCCCGGCCCGCGCCGACGACGAGCTGGTGGAAATCGTCTTCTCAGCCGAGGAGGAGCGCGGCGCGCTGCGTACCTTCCTGCGCGCGCTGCGGCGGCTGCCCGCGGCCCTGCCGTGGCGTGCGACCGTCTGGTCGCGCTGGCCGGAGACCCGCCCGACCGTCTCGCTCTCGCGCGCGCTGCGCGACCGCGTCCACTTCGCCGGGCCCGAGCACGGCTCGGAGGCCCAGCACCTGGCGCGCGCGCACGTGGCGGTCGCGGCCTCGAGCGGGGCGGCCCCCGCACCGCAGCTCGTCCTGCGCGCGCTGGCCGGCGGGGCGATCCCCGTCGCCGCGCGGATGCCCGAGTACGAGGAGATCCTCCGCGAGGGCGAGCTCGGGCTGCTCTTCGAGCCGCATGACTCCGAGACCCTGGCCGCCCAGCTCGAGCGCCTGATCTCCGACGAGGCGCTGCGCCGCGATCTGCACGAGCGCGTCGCCGGCTGCCACGCCGAGCTCGGCTGGTCGAAGGTCGCCGACCGCTTCGAGGAGCTCTACGAGGAGCTCGCCGCCCGCCGCCACGACCCCCGTGGCGATACCACCGTCCGGCGGCGAATCGAGAGCCGGCCGATGATCGACGTCGACCTCCACATGCACACCGACCACTCGCCCGACTGCGCCACCCCGGCGGCGAGCCTCCTCGAAGCCGCGCGCCAGCAGGGCCTGGGCGCGATCGCGGTGACCGACCACAACGAGATCGACGGGGCCTTCGAGGCCCGCGACCTCTCGCGCGAGAACGGCGGCGATCCCAAGATCATCGTCGCCGAGGAGGTCAAGACCGCCGACCAGGGCGAGGTCATCGGGCTGTTCCTCCAGGAGAAGATCGAACGGGGGATGACCCTGGCCGAGACCATCGCCGAGATCCGCCGCCAGGGCGGGCTCGTCTACGTGCCCCACCCCTTCGACCGGATGCACACCGTGCCCGACTACTCCGATCTCCTCGACGTGGTCGAGGAGATCGACGCGATCGAGGTCTTCAACGCGAAGGTCGCCTACGCGGGGTTCAACGAGGAGGCGGCCCGCTTCGCGGCCAAGTATCGGATCGTCGCGGGCGCCGGATCGGACTCGCACGTGGCCCAGGCGCTCGGCTCCGTGCGCATCCGCATGCGCGACTTCGACGGGCCGCAGGAGTTCCTCGAGTCCCTGCGCGACGCCGACATCGTGCGCGATCGCAAGAGCCTGCTCTACGTCCAGACGCTCAAGTTCATCCAGGGCCGAGGGGCGGGCCGATCCGGGCGAAAGCCTGCGCCTTCGAGCAAGGAGTGATGCAGACAAGAGGAGGGCGGGCCCGGCCGTCCAACTCACCCTCTCGGATGCCCGCCACCGACAACGAGATCCGCGAGAAGTATCTCGAGCGGGCGATCCGAGAGCTCAACGTCCTGACCCGCGAGGTCCAGGCCTGCGAGCTGTGTCCGCGCGGCAACCTCGCGCCCGTCCTGGGCTCGGGCCATCCACAGGCCGACGTCTTCCTGCTCAAGCACGCTCCGACGGCGGCCGAGATACACGAGGGCGTCGCCTTCTACGGCCGCTCTGGCCAGGCCCTGCTCAAGAGCTTCGGCCGTCTGGGGATCGACCCGCTCGTGGTCTACGGCACGCTCGCCGTCAAGTGCCCGGTGGCGGACACCGACCTGTCCGCCGCCGAGTGCCGGGCCCGGGTCCTGGGCGAGCTGGCGGTCGTATCGCCGCGCATCGTGGTCGTCATGGGAGAGCCGGCGCTCGCCGTGCTCAACGAGCTCGACGTTCCGTTGAGCCGGCACGTCGAACCGAAGCCGGGGGAGATCCAGGACCTCACACCGACCTGCGAGGCGCTGTTCGTACCCGACATCGACGCCGCGCTCGACGAGGAGGGGGCCAAGCGGCGGTTCTGGCGGGCCCTGCGGCCGCTCGGGGAGTGGTACGGGGAGCTGCCGCCGTACTAGAGCCATCCACGGCGCAAGGCTGAGCCGCGGCTAGTACGCGCGGCCGAGGGGAACGATTCCCTCACAGCCACCGAAGGGATCGTCGTGGAAGCGTCAAGCGCCAGTGTGCTCGTCGTGGCCAACCGGACCGCGGAGTCGCCCGAGCTGCTTCACGTGCTGCGGGAGCGGGCATCCGAGGGATCGGCCGACTTCACGTTGCTCGTTCCGAGCTCGGCGCACGGCATAAGGTGGGCGACCGACATGCACGCGGGAGCGCCGGAGGCGAAGCGCCGTCTCGAGCGGGCGCTCAGGAAGATGCAGGCCGCCGGGCTCACTGTCGAGGGCCGACTCGGTGACCCCGATCCAATCGCCGCGGTTCAGGATGTCGTCAACTTCGCGACCTTCGACGAGGTCATCGTCTCGACACTGCCGCACGGCGTGTCGCGATGGCTCGGGCTCGACCTGCCCCGGCGGATCGAGCGCAGCACTGGGCTGCCGGTGCGCCAGGTGACGGCGAGCCGCTAACCCTCGCACTCGAGCAGGGCCACGCACTCGATGTGCGGGGTCTGCGGGAACATGTCGACGGGCCGCACCGCGCTCAGCCGGTAGCCGGCGTCGGCCAGCTGGCGAGCGTTGGGAGCGAGCGTGGTCGGGTTGCACGAGACGTAGACGATCCGCTTCGCGCCGGTCTCGAGGATGCGGCGCACGATCTTCTGCGACAGCCCGGACCGCGGCGGGTCGACGACCACGATGTCGGGCTTTCCCGCTTCCTCCACCAGCGGGCGCAGCGCCGTCCGCACGTCGCCGGCGAAGAACCGGACGTTCTCGATCTCGTTGCGGCGGGCGTTGTCGATCGCGTCGGCCACGGCGGGCTCGATCGACTCGATCCCGAGTACCTCGCGCGCGCGGAGGGCGAAGCAGAGTCCGATCGTCCCGATCCCCGAGTAGAGGTCGAACACGCGCTCCGAGCCGCTCAGGCCGGCGAGCTCAGCGGCGATCGCGTAGAGCCGCTCGGCCTGCTCGGTGTGGACCTGGAAGAAGGCCTCCGGCGAGATCCGGAAGCGCAGGCCGGCGCCGAAGATCTGCAGCTCCTCCTCGATGGTCTCGGCGCCCGCGAGGAGCTCGGTCTCGCCGCCACGGGTCGTCTCGGCCACGCCGGCGGCGCGGGTCCAGAGCACGCCGTCGGCCTCGAGCGAGGCGGCCAGATCGGCGGCGCGGAAGTCACCCCGGCTCGTGACCAGGCGGGCCTGGAGCTCGCCGGTGCGCCGCCCCTCACGCACGACGAGGTTGCGCAGGAGGCCGGTGTTCTCGCGACGATCGTAGGCGCTGAGCCCCTCGGCCCGGCACCACCGCTTGACCTGCTCGCGCACCGCGTTGATGCGCTCGGAGGCGAGCACGTCGTCGGTCACGTCGTCGATCTCGTTCCAGCGGCCCGGGCGATGGAAACCGAGCACGAGCTCACCGCCCTCGTCCTCGCCGAACGAGTACTCGAGCTTGTTGCGGTAGCGCCACGGGTCATCGGCCGGGAGCACCGCGTCCACCGGCGGCTCCTCGAAGTGACCGATGCGGGTCAGGGCGTCGCGGATCTGGGTCTGCTTCTCGGCGAGCTGGCGGTCGTAGGAGAGAACCTGCCACGGCGCCCCGGGATGGGGCGCGCGCGGTTCGACCCGCTCGGGGCTGAGCTCGACGAGCTCCGTGGTGCGCGCCTCGGCGTAGGCGCGCTTGCGCTTGGTGACGGTCGCGCGCACGCGATCCCCGGGCACGGCTCCGGTGACGAAGACCACGTAGCCGTCGAGGCGCGCGACGCCAGCCCCGCCAAAGGCGAGCGAGTCGACGACGAGCTCGAGCTCGTCGCCGCGCTCGGGACGGGCGGCGGTGGCGCGGGTGCTCAGGCGGGACTCAGGTGAGCTTCGACTCGACCGCCGAGAGCACGGTCTTGCGGTTCGCGTTGCGGCGCTCGTAGTCGCGGACCTTGCGCAGCTCGGGCGCGTTCAGGGTGCCGAGGCGATCCTGGACCTGCGCGGCGGTCAGGTTGTCGTAGTTGGTGATCGGGAAGGTCGGGCCCACGCCGGCCACCCGGCGGGCGCGGTCGGCCTGCACGATCACCGGGTCGGCGGTCTTGAGTGCGCCACCCGCGGTCCTCTCGACCGTCCTGCGCGCGTCCGAGGCGGCGCTGGTTCCCCGCTCGCGCGCCTCCCCGACGACCGACTCGGCTCCGCTGAGCCCGCGGCCGAGCAGGCTCTCGAGGTTGTTGAGCACGTCGTTGGTCTGCTTGCGCCCGCGCGAGAGGATCTTGGACACGAGGTCCTGCGCGTCGCTCGCGGTCATACGTCCGCGGCTGACGGCCTCGTCGACGACCTCCTCGATCCGGTCGCGGGTGATGAGGACGAGGTTGAGCGGGTTGACGAGGTTGTCGCGCAGAGCGCTGCGCACCTCGGCGACCGTCTTGCCGGAGAACCCGGCGGCGTCGGCCGACCTCGCCGCGGTGTCGGCGGTCTCGTTCGCCGCCTTGCGCGCCTGCTGCTGACGGCCGCGAGCCTGGCCGCCCTTCTTCGCGGCCTGCCGCCGCTGGGCGGTGGAGCCCGAGCCGGACGAGCGGCTGCTGGCGGTCGAGCGGCGTGACGCACTTGTCGCGCTCTTGCGGGTCGAGGAGCCGGAGCCCCGGCTCGACGAGGAGGAGCGTTTGCTCGTGGACCGGGCGCTGGAGCCGGAGGTCGAGCGCGAGCCGCCGGAGCCGCTGCGCGAGCCGCCGGAGCTGCCCGAGCTTGAGGCGCGGCTCGAGCGCGAGCCGCCGCCCGACCTCCCGCTCGAACCTGAGGCGCTGCCGGAGCTCGAGCCGCGTGAGCCGCCGCCCGAGCGCGAGCCGCCGCCGGACGAACGCCCGCCCGATCCTCCCGAGGAGCCGCTGCTCCCGCCCTGGGATCCGCTGCTCTCTGCCATCTCCAACCCTCCTCATCGCCTGCCGAACCAGATGGGTCCCGGTCGAGTACCGCTTACCCGACTCTGCCGCTAGGGAACCCCGCGGGCCGTCGGTGACAGCCTGCGCCCGCGCCCCCCGGGATCTCCGGCCGCGGCCAATACGATCCGACGGTGCCGCGCCACTTCCTCACCGGCGAAGAGCTCGAGCCGGACGAGCTCGCCTCTCTGCTCGCGCGCGCCGAGGAGCTCAAGGCGGCACGCTCGGCCCTGTTCGCCCGCGGAATCGGCGCTCCTCCTACCGGCGCGCTCGCCGGGCGCAGCGTCGCACTGATCTTCGACCGGCCGTCGACGCGCACGCGCATCTCGTTCGAGGTCGGGGTGCACGAGCTCGGCGGCCAGGCGATCGTCCTGCGCGAGGGCGAGACGCAGCTCGCGCGAGGCGAGTCGGTGCGCGACACCGCGCTCGTGCTCTCGCGGCTCGTGCATGCGGTCGGAGTCCGCACCGGTCCGCACGCCGCTCTGGAGGAGCTCGCCGCGCACGCGAGCGTGCCGATCATCAACCTGCTCACCGCCGAGCACCACCCCTGCCAGGCCCTCGCCGACCTCCTGACCCTGCGCGAGCGCTTCGGGCGCACGGACGGCCTTCGCCTCGCCTACGTCGGTGACGGCAACAACGTGGCCACGTCGCTGATGCTGCTCGGCGCTCGGGCCGGCGTGGAGGTGGCGGTGGCGACGCCCGAGGAGCTCGCCCCGGCGCCGGAGACCGTCAGGGCCGCGCGGCAGGCCGCGGCAGGCGGCGGTTCCGTGGCGGTGACCACCGACCCGGCCGAGGCGGCCCGGGGCGCACACGCCGTCTACACCGACGTATGGGTGAGCATGGGCGACGAGGAGGGCGCCGAGCGCCGTCGCGAGCTGCTCGAGCCCTACCGGATCGACGACTCGCTCCTTGCCGACGCGCGTGACGAGGCCGTGGTTCTCCACTGCCTGCCCGCCCATCCCGGAGAGGAGATCGCCGAGGACGTGCTCTACGGCGA
>JBBSNG010000107.1:0-7636 GCA_038232755.1 Solirubrobacterales bacterium
CAGGACGAGAACGGCGAGCTCGACTTCTTCGACGAGAGCTACACCCAGAACGGGCGCGCGACGTTCTCCTTCTCGACGATCGAAGCCGGCCACGCCGGCGACCTCGAGGCCGCGGACTTCCTGCTCATCCTCAACCGCAACGAGAACATCATCCCGGCGGTGGCCAAGCTCGACGCGCGCCAGGCCGCGGCCTACTTCATGCTCGGCGAGACCCAGGGCACGAGCGCCGGCGGCGCCGAGGAGGCCGGCAAGAGCCTGCGGGTCCCCGGCACCAACCCGTTCTGGCCCGACGACCACGACCACCAGGGCAACCGCTTCCTCGAGCTCATGAGTGAGCACCAGCTCGACGTCTACCTGCTCAACACGGGAACGATCGGCGGCCCGGCGGCGAGCGAGGGCTCGCAGAAGGTGCGCATCCCGCACTCCTCGGCGATCGTCAAGGGGATCGCCGAGGGGACGATCGAGTGGGAGCAGGACCCCGACTTCGGCTACCAGGTGGCCCGGCGCGTGCCGGGGATCGAGGCCGGCGACGAGGCGATTCTGCGCCCGCGCGAGCTCTACGAGTCCCAGGGGCGCTCGGACGAGTACGGCCGGATCGTCGAGACGCTCAAATCCGAGCGCGAGGAGTTCCTGCGCGGCTTCCCGGCCCTGAGCGAGGAGATCGTGGCGGCGGTTCGCGGGTAGGGACCGCCGACGGAGCATGCGCGGAGCTCGAGCCGCCGCGTCAGTGCTGCGGCTCCCCGCCGGTCGAGGCCGGCGGGCGGGACTCCTCGGCCAGCGAGGTGATGCTCAGCTCGCCGCGCGAGGCCGACTCGAGCACGTCGGTGGCCTCCTCGGCGGAGCGGGCGTAGAGCTCGACCAGCATGTGGACGACGATCTGGTCGCCTTCGTGCTTGTGGAAGCGCACGTGGGTGAAGAACTCGCGCGTGCCCGCCTCGCCAAAGGCGCCGTGGGTCAGGTGCTCGGCCGCCTCGGGGCCCGAGCAGGATTCGACCTGGTCGGCGTCGATGGCCACCGTGCAGGAGGCCACCCACGGGGTGCCGGAGACCATCCGCTCCCAGCGGTCCTCGATGGCCTCGATCCGGCTCACCCGGCGCCCGTCCTCCTCGTAGAGCGCGAGCCCGAGATGGGGCTGATCGTGGAGGCAGTCGAGGCACTGGACGACGGCCTCCTGGACCTCCTCGACCGGATCGATGGCCTCGGCGGTCTCCGGGTCCACCTTGAGGATTCCCTCGTAGTGGACCTGGACCTCCAGGTTCTGGGACCAGCAGCGGTAGCAGCGCAGCCAGCTGGCCGAGCTCGTGAGCGAATCGCGCGGGGCTCCCTCCATCACCCTCATTATGCTGCCTGGCGTGACGCGCGCGCCGTCCGCGGCGACTCTGGCCGCATTCCTCGCTCTGATCGCCGCGGGCTGCGGCGGGACGCCGGCACGCGAAACGCCCTCGGTCGACGGCATCACCGAGACCATCGCGGACCTCGAGCAGGCTCTCGCGGAGCGCGACCTCGGCCGGATCTGCAACCGGATCTTCTCGCCGGAGGCCCGGCGGCGAGCCGGCGGCGAGGAGTGCCCTCGCGGGCTGGCCCGGACGACTAGGACGGTCGAGCGTCCCCAACTGGAGCTCGTGAGCATCACCCTGGGCCGCGACAGCGCGATCGCCCGGGTCCGGGCCTCGAGCGCCAACGAGCCTCCGGCGCTCGACTCGATGGGCTTTGTGCCGACGGAGGGCGCCTGGAGGGTTGACTCGCTCTCGAGCGGGTAGGTGGGTCTCGTGATCGGATTCATCGTTGCCGGACTCATCATCGGGGCGCTCGCCCGCCTGATCCTTCCTGGCCGCCAGCGGATCGGGATCGCGTTGACGCTCCTGCTCGGCGTGCTCGGGTCCGTCATCGGTGGCACGGTCGCCAACCTGCTCGGAACGGGCGACATCTTCGAGCTCAACGTGATCGGCTTTCTGGCGGCTGTCCTGGTCTCGGTCGGCCTGTTGGCCGTCGCGGAGGCTGCCGGCATCGGCGCCCCCAAGCGCGGCGAGGTCAGAGGCGGCCGCGACCGCGGGCGCATGGGCCGCTGAGCTCGGTCGACGCCCGATGAGCCCTGCAGGCGGGGTTTTCTCGTGATGTCGGCGTGCGGTGTGGCCGGCGCGCCGCGCCCTCCGTGCGCCGCCCAATTCTCCTGACCTCGGTCGCCACGCCGATCGTCGGAGCGGGTCTCGCCGGGGGGGCTGGGCGACGGTTGCGCGCGGGGTCCCCGGGAGGCCCGGCTTCGAAGGCCGCGGCCCACCTGGCCGGGCGAGCGCTCGTCAGCTATCCGCTCGACGCCCTCGCGGCGGTCTGCGACCGGGTCGCCGTCGTCGCCAAGCGCCGGACGGACCTGCCCGCGGAGATCGCGGCCGTCGAACGCTGGAACGAGCCCGACGAGCCGCGCCATCCGCTCGCGGGGATCGTTCACGCGCTCGAGAGGGCCGGCGGGCCGGTGCTCGTCTGCGCCGCCGACATGCCGTTCGTCACCGCGTCGACCTGCCGCGAGCTGATCGCGGCGGCGCGCGGGATGGCGACCGGGCCGGCGGGCCCGGGAGGGCGGCAGCTCGGACACGGGGCCGTGCGACGGCCGCCGCTGGCCGCCACCGAGGCCGAGGCTGAGGGGTCGCTCGAGCCTCTCCTGGGCGTCTACCTGCCGGAGGCGCTGCCCGCTCTGAGGCTTGCGTCCCCCGACGCGCCGCTCCGCGCGGTGATCGAGGCCCTCGACCCGCTGCGCGTCGCGTTTCCGGCGTCCGTGCTGCGCAGTGTGAACACACCCGCGGACCTGGACGCGGCCGCGCGGGAGATGAACGCGGCCGTGACCTAGTCGCGCCGGCTCGAAGGGCCCCGCACGAGCACCGTCACCAGCACCACCGCAAAGGTGAGCTGGCCGACCGTCGCCGCCTCTCCGAGCCCGCTGACTCCGGCGACCGTGGCCAGTCCGGTCGCGGCCACGAAGGCCAGCAGGGGCAGGCCGAGCTGAGCGAGAAGGTTCAGTCGCACGAAGGACCTAGTCTCGCCGATCGACTGACTCACGCGCGGTGCGCTCGAGCTGCGACACGAGCGCGGCGGTCTCGAGCGCCGAATCGAGCTCGCCGAGCCTGCGCTCCGCCGCGCGCCGGCCTCCGACCGCGCGCAGGGCACGCTCGCCGTGCTCGGTCGCGAACTCGTTCAGGGCGGCCAACCGCCGCGCCCGGGCGCGCACGGCGGGGAGGTCGAGGCGGCTCCGGTGCTGGTCGATCGCCTCGGCGAGCTCGGCGATGCCCTGCGGCGGCGCCACCGACGAGACCGACAGCACCGGCGTATCGCTCACCCCGAGCGAGCTGAGCGCGGCGGCCAGGTCGCGTCGGGCCGCGCGCGCAACCCTGCCCAGGTCGGCCTTGGTCACCACGAGCAGGTCGGGCACTTCCATGATCCCGGCCTTGAGGAACTGGAGCGTGTCGCCCGATCCGGGCTGGACCACCACCGCCACCGTGTCGCAGAGCTCCTCGACCTCGGTCTCGGACTGGCCGACCCCGACGGTCTCGACGACCACCACGTCGAACGCCGCGGCGAGCGCCTGAGCCGCCGCCCGAGTGGCCGCCGCGAGGCCGCCGAGTCGCCCGGCGGCCGCGCTCGAGCGTATGAGGATGCCGTCGTCCGAGGGGTCGTGCTCGATACGCGCGCGGTCGCCGAGCAGGGAGCCGCCGGAGTGCTTCGACGACGGATCGACCGCGAGGACCGCCACCGTCCGCCCCGACTCGCGCCACGCGCCCACGAGCGCGGAGAGAAGCGACGACTTGCCGGCCCCCGGAGGCCCGGTGACCCCGACGAGGTGGGCACCGGCCTCGCCGCCCAGCGCGGCGGGCGAGACCTCCGCCATGAGCGCCGCGGCGGCCTCGCGCCCCGCGGGCGAGCGATCCTCGATCAGGTTCAGCGCGGCGGGCGCGGCCGAGCGCTCGCGCTCTCGCAGCCGCCGGCCGAGCTCGACGCCCTCGGTCGAGCGGCCGATCGCGGCGGTGGAATCCTCAGCCGGGCTGCCAGCGGGGCGGCCTGAACCCTCCGTCGTGTTGCCCCCAGCGCTCAAAGCCGGGGCGAGTGACCTCACTGACGAGGGGCTCCCTGAGCGAGCGAAGCGAGCGTACCCGAGGCAGGGGGGTCACTCGCCCCGGCCCGCGCGGCCACCAGCTCGACGATGTCGCCCATGATCCGGGTGATCTCGAAGTCCTTGGGCGTGTAGACCCGCGACACGCCGGCGGCCAGCAGCTCGCGCGCATCGGACTCCGGGATGATCCCGCCCACCACCACCGGAACCATCGGGCCGCCCGCGCCGTTGCCGTTGCCGCCCGCCTCGCGCAGCTGGCGCAGCACGTCGGGGATCAGCTCGCGGTGCGAGCCCGAGAGGATCGACAGACCGACCACGTGGACGCCCTCCTGCACCGCGGCCTGCGCGATCCGCTGCGGGGTCAGGCGGATTCCCTCGTAGACCACGTCCATGCCCGCGTCGCGCGCGCGCACGGCGATCTGCTCGGCGCCGTTCGAGTGCCCGTCGAGCCCCGGCTTGCCGACGAGGATCTTGATCCGGCGACCGAGCGCCTCGGAGACCTCCTCGACCCGGTCGCGCAGCGCGCTCAGCGCCGCGTCGGCGGTCGTGGGAGCCGCGTCGGCGACGCCGGTCGGCGCGCGGTACTCGCCAAAGGACTCGCGCAGGGCGCCGGCCCACTCGCCCGTGGTCACGCCGGCGCGAGCGCAGGCGATGGTGGCCGGCATGACGTTGGTCGTCTCCTCGCGCGCGGCCGCGCGGAGCTCCTCGAGCGCGGCGTCGACCGCTTCGGGGTTACGCTCGGCCCGCCATCGGCGCACGGCGTCGATCTGGCCCTGCTCGACAGCCTCGTCGACGCGCATGATCCCGCCGTCCTCGCCCTCCTGGAGCGGTGAGGGCTCGGCGCTCGTGAACACGTTCTGGCCCACGACCTTGAGCTCGCCGCGCTCGATCCGCGCGATCCGGTCGCGGTGAGACTCGACGAGCTGGGTCTTCATGTACGGGACGGCCTCGACGGCGCCGCCGTGCTCGGCCACCACCGCCATCTCTGCGCTCGCGCCCTCGACGAGCTCCGCGACCAGGCCCTCCATCACCTTCGATCCCTCGAAGATGTCGGGGTAGTCGAGCAGGTCGGTCTCGAGGGCGAGGATCTGCTGGATGCGCAGCGACCACTGCTGGTCCCACGGTCGCGGCAGCCCGAGCGCCTCATTCCAGGCCGGGAGCTGGATCGCGCGGGCCCGGGCGTCGCGCCCGAGGGTGACCGCGAGCGCCTCGAGCACGATCCGGATCACGTTGTTCTCGGGCTGGGCCTCGGTCAGCCCGAGCGAGTTGACCTGCACGCCGTAGCGCAGGCGCAGGTACTTCTCGTTCGTCACCCCGTAGCGCTCGCGCCCGAGCTGCTCCCACAGCCGGCCGAGCGCCCGGAGCTTGGCGTGCTCCTCGATGAAGCGGATCCCAGCGTTGACGAAGAAGGAGATGCGGCCGAACACGCGCGGGAAGGTCTCGGCGTCGACGCGCTCGCGCACTCCGTCGAGCACCGCCTGGGCGGTGGACATGGCGTAGGCGATCTCCTGGACCGGCGTGGCTCCCGCCTCCTGGAGGTGGTAGGAGCAGATGTTGATCGGGTTCCACTGCGGCACCTCGTCGACCGTGAAGGCGATCGTGTCGGCGATCAGGCGCATCGAGGGACCGGGCGGGAAGGCGTAGGTCCCGCGCGAGAGGAACTCCTTGATGATGTCGTTCTGGGTCGTTCCCTGGAGCGCGCCCCGGTCGACCCCGTTCTCCTCCGCCGTGGCCAGGTAGAGCGCGAGCAGCCAGGCCGCGGTGGCGTTGATGGTCATCGAGGTGTTCATCGCGTCGAGCGGGATGCCGTCGAGCAGGAAGTGCATGTCGCCCTTGTGGGCGATCGAGACCCCGGTCTTGCCGACCTCGCCGCGCGAGAGCTCGTGGTCGGGGTCGTAGCCGGTCTGCGTGGGCAGATCGAAGGCGATCGACAGGCCGGTCTGGCCCTTGGCCAGGTTGTTGCGGTAGAGCTCGTTCGACTCGCGCGCCGTCGAGTGCCCGGCGTAGGTGCGCATGACCCACGGGCGGTCGGCTGTCGGGAGCCGGTGTGGGGGCGTGTCGGCCATGGGCGGATTGTAAGCGTCGGGCTAAGGTCAGAGCTCGATGAGCCGCGAGATCGACGTCATGCACCTGGGCCGCGACCGGGTCATCTGCGCCTACGAGCTCGAGGGATTGATAGTCGACCCCGGCCCCGCGACGGGACTCGAGGCGCTGCTCGCCGGCCTGGGAGACACGGAGCCGCGTGGGCTCCTGCTCACCCACATCCACCTCGACCACGCCGGCGCATCCGGCCACCTCGTCGAGCGCTTCCCGGGGCTGACGGTCTACGTGCACGAGCGCGGGGCCCCGCATCTCCTCGACCCCGAGAGACTGCTGAAGAGCGCCCGCCAGCTCTACGGCGACGACATGGACCGCCTCTGGGGCGAGGTCGTCGCGGTGCCCGAGGCCAACGTGCGGACCCTGCACGGGGGAGAGACGATCGATAACGGCATCCGCGTCGCGTACACCCCGGGTCATGCCTCGCACCACGTCTCCTACCTCCACGAGGCGACCGGCGAGGCCTTCGTGGGCGACGTCGCCGGCGTGCGGATCCCGCCGGTCGACCACGTCCTGCCGCCCACCCCGCCGCCCGACGTCGACCTCGAGGCCTGGGAGCAGTCGCTGCGCACGCTCGAGGAATGGGCGCCCAGCGCCCTGTGCCTGACCCACTTCGGTCGCGTCCGCGACGTGGCCGGGCATCTGTTGCGCATGCGCGAGGGCCTCGCCCGCCAGGGCGAGCGCGGTCGCGCCCACGGGCGGGAGGCGTTCGAGGAGGCGCTCGAAGCCGAGGTGCGTGCGGCCGCGGACGGCGACGAGGCGACCGCGGAGAGCTTTCTCCAGGCGGCGCCGCCGTACACGCTCTATCTCGGGCTCGAGCGCTACTGGCTCAAGAAGGCCGAGCGAGAGGGAGCGGCGACGGGAGCGGGCGAGGGCGCGGAGGCGCCGGCGACCCGCCCGTGAGCACGGAGACCGTCGAGCGCCCGCGCGTCGGCGGGCCCGGTGACGACCTCGGCGGCGGCTGGCGCGTGATCGTGCTCAACGACAACCACAACACCTTCGACGGCGTGGCCGCCGCCCTATCGCGAGTGGTCCCGGGCGTCTCGCTGGATCAGGGCTACCAGATCGCCGAGCGCATCCACAACTCCGGTCAGGCCATCGTCTGGACCGGCCAGAAGGAGCCCGCCGAGCATTACCGGGAGCAGCTCAAGGACGCGGGACTGACCATGGCGCCGCTCGAGCGGGGCTGAGCAGGCAGAACGTCCGCGCCGAGCGCGTCACCGAGCGGCAGGTCCGTGCCCTCGACCGCATGGTCGAGAAGATCGACGACCAGCGGGACGAGACCCGAGCACAGACCAAGGCCCTGCTCGCGATGATCGATCGGCTGCGGTAGAGACCCGGGCAAAGGGCCTTGCGGCAGCCTCAGCTCTCGCGGAGCGTAAGCGCGCGCGAATCGAAGCCGACGAGTCGCTGCCACTCCGGGATGACCGGCACCTGGAA
>JBBSNG010000108.1:0-7635 GCA_038232755.1 Solirubrobacterales bacterium
GCCACCGCGATCGCCGGCGCCGAGAAGTCCGATGCGCTCACCACGAGATCGGGGCGCTCGTCCTTGAGCGCGAGGGCGATCGCCCCCGAGCCGGTACCGACGTCGTGGACCCGCCCATCGTGCGGCAGCACATTGAGGGCTACCTCGACCAGCAGCTCGGTCTCGGGTCGGGGGATCAGCACCCGCGGGTCGACCGCGAGCTCGAGCCGTCGAAAGGCGCGGCGGCCGAGGATGTAGGCCACCGGCTCACTGGCGGCCCGCCGTCCGAGATGGTGCGCGAACGTCGCGGCGAGCTTGGCCGAGAGCGCACGGTCCGGTTGGGCGTACAGCGCCGCGCGGTCAACGCCGAGCGCATCGGCCAGCAGCAGCTCGGCGTCGAGGCGGGCGGACTCCGAGCCCGCCGCCGTGAGCCGATCCTCGGCGTCGCGCAGCGCCGAGCGGACTGTGCTCGCCACGCCGCCGCCCGCGATCGTCACCCGGCTCACCCCGCGACGAGCGCGGCCGCCGCCAGCTTGCGGCGCTTCTCCTCGGACTCGAGGGCAGAGGTCAGCTCGTCGAGCTCGCCGTCGAGGACGCCCTCGAGGTTGCCGCGCGTGACCTTGACGCGGTGGTCGGTCACGCGATCCTGGGGGAAGTTGTAGGTGCGGACCTTCTCGGCGCGCTCGCCGCTGCCGACCTGCGCGCGGCGATCGGCCGAGAGCTCGGCCTGCTGCGCGGCGACCTGCTGCTCGAGCAGCCGGGCGCGCAGCACGCGCATCGCCTTTTCGCGGTTCTGGAGCTGCGACTTCTCGTCCTGCATCGAGACGACGAGGCCGCTCGGACGGTGGGTGATCCGGACTGCCGAGTCAGTGGTGTTGACCGACTGCCCGCCCGGCCCCGAGGAGCGGTACACGTCGATCTGGAGGTCGTTCTGGTCGATCGCCACCTCGACCTCCTCGGCCTCGGGGAGCACGGCCACGGTTGCGGTCGAGGTGTGAATGCGCCCCTGCGACTCGGTCGAGGGGATGCGCTGCACGCGGTGGGTGCCGCCCTCGTGCTTGAACACCGAGTAGGCGCCGTCGCCCTTGATGGCGAAGGTGTAGTCGCCGTCGGCGAGCGAGATCGGCTCGGGCCGAAAGCCCCGGCGCTCGGCGTAGCGGGTCAACATGCGGTAGACGTCGCCGGCGAACAACCCGGCCTCCTCCCCCCCGGCGCCTCCTCGCACCTCGACGATCACGTTCTTGTCGTCGTTGGGATCGCGCTCGACCATGGCCAGGCGGATCTCCTCGTCGAGCTCCGCGAGCCGGGCCTCGGCGGCCTCGAGCTCGGCCCGCAGGCCGGCGTCGTCGCCCTCCTCGTCGAGCAGCTCGCGCGCGCTGGCGGCGTCGGAGCGAGCCCGGCGATACTCGAGCGCGAGCTCGTGCGCCGGCGCGAGCGCTCGCCACGCCCGACCGACCTCGGCGTAGCGCTCGCGGTCCCCAATCACCGCGGGATCGGACATCTGCTCTGACAGCTCCGCGAACCGGCTCTCGATCTGGTCGACTAGCTGCTCGATCATGGGTTCGAGCGTAGTTCGGCGCGGTCAGTGGCCTCGTTTGACCGCGAAAAGCAAGTCTGGCTAGGACGCAGGGAGCGACGTGTGCTCCGCACACGAGCGACCGAGGACACCGCCAGACGCCGCTTTGCAGCGAGTCAAACTAGGCCACCACTTCCATGCCGACCTTGTCCTCCTCGCTCGCCTCGGCCGGATCCTCGACCGCGAGGACCGCCTCGAGCGCCGCGATCGACACCGCGAGCTGGTCGAGGTCGGGCTCGCTGGTGGTGAGGCGCTGGAGTTGGAGGCCGGGCCACATGAGCGCCTGAGCCCATGCCTTGTCGCGCTTGCGCCCGAAGAGCTTGAGGACCTCGAAGGAGAGCCCGGCCACGAGCGGAATGCCGATGATCCGCGAGAGGAAGAGCAGGTACCAGACCGGCTGGCCGAGCGGGGCGAAGACGACGATGGCCACGATCATCACGATCAGCAGGAAGCTCGTTCCGCAGCGCGGGTGCAGGCGCGAGAAGCCCTGGGCGTTCTCGGGGGTGAGCGGCAGGCCGGCCTCGTAGCAGGAGATCGTCTTGTGCTCGGCGCCGTGGTACTGGAAGACGCGCTGGAGATCGCGCATGCGCGAGATCAGCAGGATGTAGAGCAGGAAGATCCCGATCCGGATCACCTTCTCGATGACCACGAAGACCAGCGAGTTGGGCAGGGAGTTGCCGAACAGGCTGGTGATGCCGGCCGGCAGCAGGAAGAACAGGGCGATGCCGAAGATCAGCGAGGCGGCGACCGTCCCCGCCCAGGTCTTGCCGCCGATCTGGCCCTGGTCTTCGGAGAGCTGCGCGTTGGCGGAGATCGCCAGGGCGCGGAACCCGAGCTTCATCGACTCGACGAGGGCGACGACGCCGCGAACGATCGGCAGGCGCAGGGCCCGGTGGCGGCGGGTCCAGGAGACCAGCGGCTCGGAGTGGATCTCGATCTCGCCGAGCGCAGCCTCCTCGGGCTCGAGCTCCCGACCGCCCTCGATCTGCTCGGGCGTGGGCGCGCGCACCGCGACCGCCCACGTCGAGATGCCGCGCATCATCACGCCCTCGAGGACCGCCTGACCCCCGATCGGGGCGTCGCCGCGGGGCTGCGGCTCGGCCACCGCCTCGGCGGTCGCCGGCTCGCTGCCGTTGGTGGAGGAGATACGGGCGGGCTCGCTCATCGTCGAGATGCTATCGGCGCGAACGGCCCGCGACCTGAGGGCTCGTCCCCCCAAAGGCGGAGCCTCCGCTCAGGAAGGCCCGGCCTGGCGCGCCCGCGCCACGGCCTCCGCGGCCCCACCCTTCCACGCCTCGCCGTGTCCGGTGAGGACCGTGGTCGTACCGGTCTGGGCCAGGGCGTCGAGGGAGGCGAGGTTGCGAGCGCTGTCGGCCGTCGCCGCGCCGGCGACGATCTTGGGGCCGCGCTCGGCCGTGTAGGGGTCGAGGGCGACGACCGCGTCGCCGGCGATCACCGCGTCGCGATCGGGGAAGTGCAGCGCGCAGTGTCCGAGCGTGTGGCCCGGGGTGAACACGACCTGCGGCGAGCCGGGCACCGGCAACGTCCCGTCGACGTAGCGGCGCACCTCGCGCACCGGCGGGGGAAAGAATGCGCGGCTGCGCACCAGCGCCGCGACGATCGGAAAGGCGCGGAACTGCGTCAGGAAGTAGCGGCTGCGCGCGCGCTCGTGCGCGTACTGGAGCGGGTGCCGGGTCAGCGGTTCGTCGTTCTCGTGCACGTAGACGGGCACCAGCAGTTCCGAGCGTGCTCGCTCCGCGAAGCCCAGGTGGTCGAAGTGCGCGTGGGTGAGGACCAGCGCCCGCACATCGCGCGCCGTGCGGTTGATCGCGCGCAGGGCCTCATGCAACGCGTCCCAGGCCGTGGGCACGCAGGCGTCGACGACCGTGACCCCGCCCTGATCCTCTACGAGGTAGAAGTTGGTGTAGGCCTCTTCGACCCGGTGGATGCCGTCGGCGACGTTCTGCTCGAGCATGTCAGCCACCCTGAGGTTGTTGCTTCGCGGAGCCGTCAAGGACTCCGGTGACGACACGTACGCTGACAAAGGCCATCGTCGGCTCCCTTCACGTTTGGATCGCCGCGCCAGACGGCGGGGCCGCGGAAGCGTCCCTCTACCCGCCCTACGGGCATCGTTCACCTGAGCGACGGCTCGAGGCCGGCGTGGCGGACTCGAGATGGCCGTCCGTAGCCGTCGAGTCGTCAGCTGTCCAGGTCGAGACGCCCGGCCGCGCCGCGCGTCGTCGAGCACCTGGGCTTCGACTCGCGGCGCGCCGTCGATTCGATGCTCGGTTCGCTCGGGTTCGCCGGGGGTAATCCTCACCCGAATGGACCCGCGACCGCCCGTCCCGCCCTTCACCGAGGAGACCGCCCGCCAGAAGGTCAAGGCGGCCGAAGACGCGTGGAACACCTGCGACCCAGAGAAGGTCGCGGGTGCCTACACGGCGGACTCCGTTTGGCGCAACCGGCACGAGTTCTTCGAGGGCCGCGACGCGATCGTCGACTTCCTGAGGCGCAAGTGGGAGCGCGAGCTCGGGTATCGGCTGGAAAAGGAGCTCTGGAGCTTTGCGGGCAACCGCATCTCGGTGCGCTTCGAGTACGAGTCCCGCGATCGCGACGGTCAGTGGTGGCGCTCGCACGGCAACGAGCACTGGGAGTTCGACGAGAACGGCTACATGAGCCGCCGCGACGCCTCGATCAACGACGTCCCGATCGAGGAATCCGAGCGGCGACTGGGCGGCTGAGCTACACACGCCCGCGACCACGGCGCCCTACAAGATCGGCGAGGCGCCACCCGAGCCCGGCCGACTCGGCCGGCGACCCGACGCCTGAGCGTTCAGTCCTCGAGACGAGGAATGACCTCGCGCGCGAACGTCTCGATCGCGGAGGGTCCTTGATGGTGGGGGCTCATCGGTTATCCGCGTCGCTCACGCACACACCTGGGCCGAGGGCAGTCGCCGCGAACCGGTCAGAGGTCTGACTCGCGCGCCCGCGCCACCGCTTCGGCCATGCTCCCCCGCCACGGATCACCGTGTCCCGGCAGGAGCGTGTCGGCCTCGACCCCTTCGATCTGGGCCAGCGAGGTGCGCACACGCGCCGGGTCGGAGTTGACCACGTCGTGCACTACCCGCGGCCCCGTCGCTCCGGTGATCGGGTCGTAGGTCGCCATCGCGTCGCCCGCGATCAGCACCCCTCGGGAAGGAAGATGGAAGGAGACATGGCCCTCGGTGTGGCCCGGCGTGGCCAGCACCCTCGGGCGCCCCGGCACGTCGAGCTCCTCGCCGGTTTCGAAGGTCACCGCGTTGCGGACCCAGCTCGGGAAGAGAAAGCCCCGCGCGGTGGCCTGCAGTACGAAGCGCAGCGCAGGAGCCCGCCGCAGCTGGGGAACGAGCGCCGGCACGAGCTTGAACGGGGAGGCGTCCTTGGACTCTCCGCGCAGCCGCGGGTTCTCCTCGCGGTGGACGCGGGCCGGCGCACCGGTGGCCTGGCGCGCCCGCTCGGCCGCGCCCATGTGATCGGGGTGCGCGTGGGTGAGGACGACGGCCTCGACGTCAGCCGGCGAACGGCTGAGCGCACTGAGCGCCCCCTCGATCGTCGGCCAGCTGCGGGGCCAGCCGGCGTCGAAGAGCGCGAGCCGCCCGTCCTCCTCGAGGATGTACCAGTTGACCAGCCCGTCGGCTACGCGGTGGACGCCCTCGCCGACGAGCTCGGTCTGAACCGCGGTCATGGCTGGAGCACGACCTTGATGGCCCCGTCCTGCTTCTTCTGGAAGATCTCGTACCCGTGCGGCGCCTGGTCGAGAGGGATCTTGTGGGTGGCGAAATCGTCAACGCCGAGGGGATCGCCGTCCTCGGTCAGCAACGGCATGATGTCGTCGATCCAGCGCTTGACGTGGGCCTGGCCCTGGGTGATCACCACGCCCTTGTCGAACAGCTGGAGCAGGTTCATCGGCGTGGCGGTACCGCCGTAGACCCCGCTGATGGAGATCGTGCCGGCCCGGCGCACCGTCTCGATGGCGGCGACGAGCGCGGAGAGCCGATCCGTTCCCGCGTTCTCGATCACCGCCCTAGCGGCCGAGTCGGGCAGCAGCCCGGCCAGCTTGTGGGCCATCTTCCCGACCGGCGAGCCGTGGGCCTCCATGCCGACCGCGTCGATCACCGAGTCGGTGCCGCGGCCGTCGGTCATTTCCCGGACGGTCTCGGCGATGTCGTCGACGGCACTGAGGTTGACGATCTCGATCCCGTGCTGCTCGGCCAGACGCAGTCGCTCTGGGACGAGGTCGACGGCGATCACTCGGTAGCCGCGGTGCTTGGCGATCCGTGAGCTCATCTGGCCGATCGGTCCTAGGCCGAAGACCGTCACGCTGCCGCCCTCGGGGATGTTCGCGTACTCGACGGCCTGCCACGAGGTCGGCAGGACGTCGGAGAGGTAGAGGAAGCGGTCGTCTGGCGGCCCCTCGGGGACCTTGATCGGGCCGAACTGGGCCTGCGGCACGCGCAGGAACTCCGCCTGGCCGCCGGGGATCTGCCCGTAGAGCTTCGTGTAGCCGAGGAACGAGGCGCCCGTGCCGTAGTCGTAGTTCTGGGTCGTCTCGCAGTGGGCGTACAGGTGCCGCGAGCACATCCAGCAGTCCCCGCAGACCACGTTGAACGGGATCACCACGCGGTCGCCCGCCTTGATGTGCGTGACCTCCGAGCCGACCTCCTCGACGATTCCCATCGGCTCGTGGCCGAGGATGTCACCGGGATCGATGAACGGCCCGAGGACCTCGTAGAGATGCAGGTCCGATCCGCAGATCGCCGTCGAGGTGATCCGCACGATCGCGTCGGTCGGCTCCTGAATTTGCGGATCCGGGACGTTGTCGACGCGCACGTCGTGGTTGCCGTGCCAGGTGAGCGCCTTCAAGGCGGGAGTCTCCGTTCGTCGCGGTTGTCTAGGAGGAGGCGCCGGCGGTGGCGCCCTCGTCGTGCACCTGATGCTCGCCCTCGGCGAACTCCTCGACGATCTTCGCGCAGAACGCAGGCAGGTCGTCGGGCGAGCGGCTGGAGACGAGGCCCGCGTCGGTCACGACCTCCTCATCGACGACGTTCGCGCCGGCGTTGCGGAGGTCGGTGCGGATGCTCGGGTAGGAGGTGAGCGTGCGACCCCGTGCGACATCCGCCTCGATCAGCGTCCACGGTCCGTGGCAGATCACCCCGACCGGCTTGCCGGTCTTGAAGAACTCCTGCACGAAGGAGACCGCGTTCTGGTCGACCCGCAGGTTGTCGGGATTCATCGTGCCGCCCGGCAGGATCAGTCCGGCGTAGTCGCCGGGTGAGGCGTCGCCCACCAGCTTGTCGACGGAGAAGGTGTCCGCCTGATGGATGTCGCCGTTCATCGCCTGGATCTCGCCGTCGTGAATGGAGAGCAGCTCCGTCTCGGCCCCGGCGTTCTCGACCGCGTCGCGCGGCTCGGTCAGCTCCACCTGCTCGACGCCGTCGGCGGCGAGGATGGCGATCTTGGATCCGTTGAGCTCGTTGGCCATTGGGGCCTCCCGTTTGACGATCGGTTTCCCTCCGCTTACCACCCCGGCGGGCGGGCAAACGTGCGGCGTCCGGTGAGCTGCCTGAGCCCGGAAGCGGACGAGGGAGGCCGTGAGACGCTCGCGAGAGCGACCGACCGCGACTGAGCCGGCGGCCGGCCCGACGCGGAGAGGCTGCCTACCGCGCGCGGCGCGCGGCGCGGCGGCGGAAGCGCTCGACGCGCCCGCCGGTGTCGACCAGCTTCTGGCGACCCGTGTAGAACGGGTGGCAGTTCGAGCAGATCTCGACGTGGAGCTCTGGCTTGGTCGAGCGGGTGGTGAACTCGGTGCCGCCGGTGCAGCGCACGTGGGCCTCGACGTACTCGGGATGGATGCCGGTCTTCACGTCTTCGATTCTAGCGACCCGGCCACCACTCTCTTGACCGCGACGCGCTCGCGCAAGACCATCGGCATTCCCCCACGCGGGCTCAGCGTGGGCATCTGGCGCACGGTCATCGTCCGGCCCGGCTTGAGCTCTGGATGGAAGCGTTGGAGCAGCCGCGTGACGATAGCCTTGACCTCC
>JBBSNG010000109.1:0-7588 GCA_038232755.1 Solirubrobacterales bacterium
AGTTCTTCTGCCGCCACCCCGACGAGTTTCTCGACCGGCCGGTCGAGTCGGCGATCCTCGACCATGAGTCCGAGGAGATCCATCGCCAGCACCTGATCGCCGCCGCCTACGAGCTGCCGCTGAGCGCCGAGGACGCAGAGACGCTCGGTCCGCGCTGGGAGGCCGCCGCCGAGCGGCTGGTGACGAGCGGCGAGGTGCGCCGGCGCGGCGGGCGCTTCCTGCCCGCCGGCCGCGATGGCGAGTTCCCGGCCGGGCGGATCGCCCTGCGCTCGGCCTCCCCCGACTCGTTCGCCGTGGTCGACTCGGACTCCGGCGAGGTCATCGGCTCGGTCGAGTGGGGGAGGGCGTTCGACACCCTCCACCCGGGGGCGGCGTATCTCCATATGGGGCAGAGCTACGAGGTCGAGGAGTTCGACCTCGCCGGCCGCCGCGCCGCCGCCCGGCCCTTCCACGGCGACTGGTACACCCAGCCCAAGAAGGAGACCGACACCTGGATCGAGCGGCTGCTCGAGCAACGCACGGTCTGCGGGGTCGAGCTCTTCTTCGGCCGGGTCTCGGTCACCGAGCAGGTCGTCGCCTTCCAGCGCAAGCGGGTGAGCGATCACGAGGTCCTCGACATCCTTCCCGTCGACCTGCCGGAGCAGGACTTCGCGACCCAGGCGCTGTGGTTCACGCTGCCCGAAGAGCTGCTGCGCGCCGCGGCCGGCGACCGAGAGGGCTTCCCGCTCGAGATGCTCCAGGGCTCGCTGCACGCCGCCGAGCACGCCCAGATCGCCGTGATGCCCCTGATCGCCATGTGCGACCGCTGGGACATCGGCGGCCTCTCGACCGCCTCGCACGCCCAGACCGGGCAGCCGACGATCTTCATCCATGACGGCCATCCGGGCGGCGTCGGGCTCACGCGTGCCGGCTTCGCCGCCTTCGAGCGGCTGGTCGAGGACGCGCGCCGGCTGATCGGCGAGTGCCCGTGCCGCTCGGGCTGTCCCTCGTGCGTGCAGTCGCCGAAGTGCGGCAACCTCAACGAGCCGCTGGCGAAGCACGGGGCCCTCGAGCTGCTCGAGCGGATGAGCGCGGCGCGGGCGGCCGCGCCGGCGGCCGACTCCGCCGCGGTCTAGCTGCGGCCCGGTGGCCGCCCCCGCCGAGCGAGTCCTCACCCGGCGCGAGCTCAACCGCGCCCTGCTCGCACGGCAGCTGTTGCTCGAGCGCTCCAGGGCTCCGATCCCCCGGGTCCTCGAGCGCATGGGCGGGCTACAGGCGCAGTACGCGCCGTCGATGTACATCGGGCTTTGGTCGCGGATGGAGGGGCTCGAGCGCGACGATGTGACTCACGCGCTGGAGCGGCGGCGCGTCGTGCAGGCGACGATCATGCGGGCGACCATCCATCTGGTCTCGGCGCGCGACTACTGGCCGCTTACGACGGCGATCCGCAATGAGCGACGCGAGTGGTGGCGGCGGGCGGTACGCAACGGCCCGAGCGACGACGAGATGCGCGACGCGGCCGAGCGACTACGGCGCGCGCTCGCCGACGGCCCGTTGCGGCGCGCGGAGATCGAGGCGCTGGTCGGCAAGGAGCAGGTGCGGGCGATCGGGATGTGGCTCGATCTCGTGCGCGTCCCGCCGGCGGGAACCTGGGAGCGCCGACGTGCCGACCTCTACGGCCTGGCCGAGCGCTGGATCGAGCCCCTCGAGGTCACTATCGAGGCGGCGAAGGAGCTGCTCGTCCGCCGGCATCTCGGTGGCTTCGGCCCGTCGCGCGGCGACGTCTCGAGCTGGACCGGCCTGCCGATGGGCGCCCTCGCTCCGACCCTCGAGGCGATGACGCTGCGCCGGTTCCGCTCCGAGGATGGCGACGAGCTGCTCGACCTGCCCCGCGCGCCTCTGCCCGATCCGGACACGCCGGCGCCGGTACGCCTGCTCCCGACGTGGGACGCGACCCTGCTCGTGCACGCGCGGCGGAGCGGCATCCTGGCGGAGGAGCACCGGCCGAAGATCTTCAACACGAGGATGCCGCAGTCGGTGGGGACGTTTCTCGTGGACGGGGTCGTCGCGGGCACGTGGCGATGGGACGGGCATCGTGTCCTGCACGAGTCCTTCGAGCCGCTGGATCCGTCGACGCGGCGTGCACTGGACGAGGAAGCTGCGGGGCTCACGGCGTTTCACGCCTGATCCGCCGCACCGCCCGGCGGGACGCCGACTCGGAGGGCCCGTTCGATCAGCTCGCGGCAGCGATCGGCCGCTCCTCAGCCTCAGCTTCTTTCGATCAGCTCGACCCGATACCCATCCGGATCGCGCACAAAGCAGATCCGCGAGCCGCCCTCACGGACCCGGTAGGGCGGCTTCTCGGGCTCGATGCCCTGCTCGGCCAGGCGCTCGAGGGTGGCGTGGAGGTCGTCGGCCGTGATGGCGATGTGGCCGTAGCCGGTGCCGATCTCGTACGGCTCGTCGCGACCGTGGTTGTAGGTCAGCTCGAGGCGCGCGCCGTCGCCGGGCAGGCCCATGAAGACGTTCGTCGCCTCGTCGCGAATGGCCATGCGCCTCAGCTCCTCGAAGCCGAGTCGCTCGTAGAAGTCGACCGAGCGGTCGATGTCGAGGATGCGGTAACAGGTGTGGGTGAGTTCGCTCATGCCCTCACCGTAACGGCCCGCTGCGCCCGGTGGCAGCGGGACGAGCACACGCCCGGTCGGCCCACGCCGGCCCTCGCCCGACGGCAGTGAGGCACCTGCACCTCGCTACCATCCGGCCGCGCGGCGAGGTAGCTCAGTTGGTAGAGCACACGACTGAAAATCGTGGTGTCCCCGGTTCGATTCCGGGCCTCGCCATCTCCGTCGGGCGCCTCTACTCGGAGCTCTCAGTTTCCTCGACGACGGCCCGGGTCGGTGGGCGACAGCGGGTCGCGCACCAAGAGCGTGCGCGCCCAGATGGTCAGGAGCACGTCGGTAAGACCCTCGGGGTCGGCGTTCGGATTGCCGACGAGCTGCTCCAGGCAGCAGTAGACGTCCATCCCCACGCATGGCACGCGCCGTGGCCTCGGCGTCCAGCTCCACCCTCGTGCCGGCGTCGATCTCGGCGCGGATCTTGCTGGCAAACACCTCGATGACCGGTTCATTCATCTCGGCCCACAGCCGAGCGGCATCGGGGTCGTAGGCGCTTGCCTCGAATAGGGCTCGCATCAGCGCTCCGTCTTCGACGAAGATCGCGACGACCCGGCTGAGCGCCACGCGACCGACGGAGAGCAGATCGCCACGGCCGTCGATGAAGAGCGCGTGTGCTTCGCCGAACTTCGCGGCGAGCGGCTCGAACAGGCGCAGAAGCAGCGCGTAGCGGTCGCTGAAGTACGAGTAGAAGGCGTTGCGCGAGAGCGTCGTTCGCCGCATTATCGCGTCGACGCTGATCCCGTTGAAGGGCAGCTCGCGCACGAGGGAGTCGGCGGCTTCGAGGATCTCGCGCTCAGCCTCCTCGGGGCTCCTCCGCCGGCGTTGCGTCCTCAGTTGCTCCGCCTTCACCGCAGCAACGCACTTCAGCTCTTATCTACGCCCTGAGGGTGTGACGGCCACGCTGGCGCTCGGCGACGTCCGACAGGCGCGGACACCCGGCAACGACCGCCCGCAGCCGGTCGCCGACCTGGCTGTCCGGCTCAACCGCCCCGAGATCGACGACGACGCCCAATGGGTCTACGCGCTCGGCTGGCCGGGCGGGGGCACACACCTCGACCGTCTGGCCCGTCAGGCCGACGGTTCGTGGCGCTCGACCAGGCCGGTGCCGGTCGGCGGCACCTGGAAGACCTTCGTCCGGGTCCACGCCGGCCGCACGATGCTCTCGGTCCCGGTGCGGATGTCGCCCGATCCGGCCATCGCCTTCGCCGGCTTCCCGGCGCAGGCGCAGACCACGCGCGTCATGGTCGCCGACACGGACCTGATGCAGATCGAGCGCCGGCGGGACGCGCCGATGTCGCTGTGGACGCCCGCCACGATCGTTGTGCTCGGCACGGTGCTCGGCATCCTGATCCTGATGGCCGCCGTCTCGGGCCGCCTGGGGCGGATGCGCGGGCGCCCGCCGAGTGTCGAGCCGCCGCCCGGGTTGCTGCTCGAGCACGTCGACCGAGTTCTCGCGCGCGCCCGGCACCGCGACCGCGAGACGGTCGGGGTCTGAGCTCAACAGGCTGTCCGCCCGCGCGCTCGGCAGCCTGAGTCCTCTGGCAAGATCGTTGGACCATCGCCGCGCTCGCACCGCGCGGAGGTCGCGCCCCTTCCGGGCTTATCATCGCGCCGTGAACGCCCGAGGCTGCCGAGCTGCTCCTCGGCCTCTCTCGGCAGCGGCCCGACCGCCCGCCGCGAGCGGCCGGGCGCTCTGAGCCATGCCTGCCCTCAAGTCCACCTTCGACCCCTCCGCCGAGTCCGCCCGCGCCAACCGCGAGGCGATGCTCGCCCACCTCGAGGCGATCGACGGCCTGCTCGCGCGCTCGCGAGCCGGCGGCGGCGAGCGCTACGTCGAGCGCCACCGCCAGCGCGGCAAGCTCCCCGCGCGCGAGCGCGTCGAGCTTCTGCTCGACCGCGATGCGCCCTTCCTCGAGCTCATGCCCCTCGCGGCCACGGAGAGCGACTTCAACCCGGGCGCCTCGATCGTCTGCGGGATCGGCGTGGTCGAGGGCGTCGAGTGCGTGATCTCCGCCAACGACCCGACGGTACGGGGCGGCACGCTCAACCCCTACGGCTTCCGCAAGGTCGTGCGCGGTCAGGAGATCGCCCTCGAGAACCGGCTCCCGTACATCAGCCTGGTCGAGTCCGGCGGCGCCGACCTGCCGACCCAGGCCGAGGCCTTCGTTCCCGGCGGTCAGGCGTTCCGCGACCTGACGCGTCTGTCGGCGGCCGGCATCCCGTCGATCGCGATCGTGTTTGGGAGCTCGACCGCGGGCGGCGCCTACATGCCCGGCATGTCCGACTACACGATCTTCGTCAAGGATCGCGCCAAGGTCTTCCTGGGCGGCCCGCCGCTCGTGAAGATGGCCACCGGCGAGGAGTCGGGGGAGGAGGAGCTCGGCGGGGCCGAGATGCACTCGCGGGTCTCGGGCCTGTCCGACTACATGGCCGCCGACGAGGAGGACGGGCTTCGCCTCGGGCGCGAGGTGGTGCGCCGGCTCAACTGGCGCAAGCAGGGTCCGGGACCGACGGAGCGCCCCGACGAGCCGCTGAGCGACCCCGAGGACCTCGTCGCCGTCCCCTCCGCCGACCTGCGCGTCCCCTTCGACCCGCGCGAGATCCTCGCCCGGACCCTCGACGGCTCGCGCTTCGACGAGTTCAAGCCGCTCTACGGCAGCGCCCTGTGCACCGGCTGGGGCTCGATCCACGGCTACCCGGTGGGCGTGCTCGCCAACGCTCGCGGCACCCTCTTCTCGGAGGAGGCGCAGAAGGCGGCGCAGTTCATCCAGCTCGCCAACCAGAAGGACGTCCCGCTCGTCTTCCTGCACAACGCGACCGGGTTCATGGTCGGGCGCGAGTACGAGCAGGGCGGGATCATCAAGCACGGCGCGCTGATGATCAACGCGGTCTCGAACTCGAAGGTGCCGCACCTCGGGGTCATCGTCGGCGGCTCCTACGGCGCGGCCAACTACGCGATGTCGGGCCGCGCCTACGCGCCGCGCCTGCTGTTCGCGTGGCCCAACGCGAAGATCGCGGTTATGGGCCCGAAGCAGCTCGCCGGCGTGCTCTCGATCGTCGCGCGGGCGGGCGCCGAGGCGCGCGGGCAGGAGTTCGACGAGGAGGCCGACGCGAAGCTGCGGGCCGGCGTCGAGGATCAGATCGAGCGCGAGCAGACGGCCCTGGCCAATACCTCGCGCCTCTACGACGACGGGATCATCGACCCCCGCGACACGCGCACCGTGCTCGGCATCGCGCTGTCGGCGGTCCACAACGCGCCCGTGGCCGGCGTCCGCGGCTACGGCGTCTACCGGATGTGAGCGAGCGCACGATCAACCGGGTGCTCGTGGCCAACCGGGGCGAGATCGCCCGCCGCGTCTTCGCCACGTGTCGCCGCCTCGGCGTCTCGACGGTCGCCGTCTTCTCCGAGCCCGACGCCGACGCGCCGTTCGTGCGCGAGGCCGACGCTGCCGTCGCCCTCGGCGGGAGCACCCCGGCCGAGTCCTACCTGCGCGGCGACGCGGTGATCGAAGCCGCCCGCCGCACGGGCGCTGAGGCCGTCCACCCCGGCTACGGCTTTCTGGCCGAGAACCCCGCCTTCGCCCGCGCGGTGCTCGACGCCGGCCTGGTCTGGATCGGTCCATCGCCCGAGGCGATCGCGGCGATGGGATCGAAGACCGAGGCCCGCACGCGCATGCGGGCGGCCGGAGTGCCGGTGCTCCCGGGCGCCCACCTCGACGGAGAGGCCGGCGAGGCCCTGCGCGCGGTCGCGGACGAGGTCGGGTTCCCCATGCTCGTCAAGGCCTCAGCCGGCGGCGGGGGCAAGGGGATGCGTCTCGTCGAGGCGCCGACCGATCTCGAGGCCGGCGTCGAGGCGGCGCAGCGCGAGGCGGCCGGCGCCTTTGGCGACGACGCGGTGTTCCTCGAGCGCTTCGCCCCGCGGGCGCGCCACGTCGAGATCCAGATCGTCGGCGATGCCGACGGCCGGGTGGCGTCGCTCCACGAGCGCGACTGCTCGGTCCAGCGTCGCCATCAGAAGGTGATCGAGGAGGCGCCCTCTCCGGCCGTCGACGAGCGACTGCGCGAGGCGATGAGCGAGGCGGCGGTCGCCGCCGGCGAGGCGCTCGGCTACGCGGGCGCCGGGACCGTGGAGTTCCTGCTCAGCGAAGGCGGGGAGTTCTTCTTCCTCGAGGTCAACACCCGGCTCCAGGTCGAGCACCCGGTGACCGAGCTCGTGACCGGGCTCGACCTCGTGGAGCTTCAGCTGCTCATCGCGGAGGGCCGGCCGCTCCCCGCCGACGCTCACCTTCCCGAGCTGCGCGGCCACGCCATCGAGGCGCGGCTCTACGCCGAGGATCCGGCGCACGACTTCCTGCCGGTGACCGGGACCCTCACTCGCTTCCGGCTCGACGGCCTGGTTCGCGTCGACACGGGCGTCGAGGACGGCACGACGATCAGCCCGTTCTACGACCCGCTGCTGGCCAAGGTCGTGGCCCACGGACGCACGCGCGAGGAAGCCGCCCGCAGGCTCGGCGACGCCCTGGCGCGAGCCGAGCTTCACGGCACGACCACCAACCGAGACTTCCTCGTGCGCGTCCTGCGCCACCCCGAGTTCCTCGCCGGCGAGGCGGACACCGCGTTCCTCGAGCGCCACGAGTCAGCCGCGCTCGGCGCTCCCCTCGTCGGGGCCGAGGGCGTTCGCCTCGCCGCCGCGGCCGCGGCGCTCGCCGGCCAGGCCGAGCGGCGCGCGTCCGCACGCGTGCTGGCGACGCTCCCGAGCGGCTGGCGCAACAGCCCGCTCGACGAGCCTCAGCCGACGACCTTCGCGGTCGGCGAGGACGAGCTGCGCGTCGGCTACCGCTTTGGCCGCGACGGAGCGCTCGTGCGACTACGCGTGGGCGACGGCGATCTCGAAGGGGCGCGGCTCCACGTGTGCGGCTCCGAGCTCGTCGACC
>JBBSNG010000110.1:0-7580 GCA_038232755.1 Solirubrobacterales bacterium
CCCGAGCGCAGCCTGCCCGTGCTGAAGGGCGCGGTCGCGGGCGGCGGGCAGCTGCCGAACTTCGTGGGGGTGCTGGCGGGATCACCGGCGTCCCTGCGGGCCTACGCACGCTTTCGCTCCGAGCTGCGACACGGCGCCCTTCCGCTCAAGACCCAGCAGCGGATCGCCCTCGCCGTGGCCGAGCACCAGGGCAGCGTCTACGCGCTCGCCACGCTCCTGCGCACCGCCCGAGAGGCGGGCCTCCCGCTCGACGAGATCGCCCAGGCTCGGCGGTTCGGGTCGGGCGAGGAGCGTGAGGCGGCGATGCTCCGCTTCGTCGGTGCGCTGCTCGAGGGCGATTCGGCCCCCCCGCTGCACCTCCACGAGGAGGCCCGCGAGGCCGACTGGTCCGACGAGCAGCTCCTCGAGGCCGTCGCCCACGTGGCGCTCAACCACTTCTCGAACCTGCTGACCCGGGCGGGGGACGTCCCGCTCGACGGGTCGGCCGAAGAGGCGCGCCTGCTCCAGGCCGCCTGACGCTCCTCTCCTAGGCCAAGCCCGCGGGCGGTCGCGCGGCTCCCCCCTCGCCGCGTGACCGCCGACGGGCTTCGGCCTCGGTGCAGCGCGGTGGCGAATGTCTGAGGACAGTGCTGCGGGCGGGCGAGCCGAGCGTCTAGCATTCGGCCATGGCCATGCGCACGGCAGTCGCCACCCTTGAGCGTTCGAGCGCTCGCGGGTCTCGGCCGGCGTCCGAGCGAGCGGAGTGCTGCGGCCTCTTCCACCGCGCCGTCGAGCTCATCGGCAAGCGCTGGACCGGCGCGATCCTGAGCGTGCTGCTCGAGGGATCGTTGCGCTTCTCCGAGATCCGGGCGCTTGTCCCCGACATCTCCGATCGCCTCCTGTCCGAGCGTCTCAAGGAGCTCGAGGCCGAGGGCATCGTCGACCGCCAGGTCCTCGACGAGCACCCGGTCGGCGTCGAGTACCGCCTCACCGCCAGGGGTGAGGCGCTCGAGCCGGCGCTCGCCGCGCTCAAGCGCTGGGCGGGCGACTGGCTCTGCGGCTGAGCGCCGGCGCCGCTTCACGGCCCGGCGGCCGGGCCGGTTAGCCTTCGCGCTCGCCGCCGCGTCCCGACGACCGTAGCCTGAGGAGCCCATGGCCGAGGAGCCCACCACCGCCGCAGAGGTCATCGCCTTCGTCGAGGAGCACGACATCCGCTTCGTGCGGCTCTGGTTCACCGACATCCTCGGCCAGCTCAAGAGCTTCTCGGTCAACAAGTCCGAGCTCACCGACGCCTTCGAGGGCGGGATGGGCTTCGACGGCTCCTCGATCACCGGCTTCAACGCGATCGAGGAGTCGGACATGATCGCCATGCCAGATCCGTCGACCTTCAAGGTCCTGCCGTGGCGGCCCGAGGCCAGCGGCGTCGCGCGGATGTTCTGCGACATCCAGACCCCGGAGCGAAAGCCCTACGAGGGCGACCCGCGCCACGTCCTGCGCCGCGCGCTCGAGCGGGCCGAGCGGATGGGCTTCGACGCCTTCAACGTCGGTCCCGAGCTCGAGTTCTTCTACTTCCGCTCCGCGCGTCCCGCCGACGGCGGCCCGCCGGAGATCCTCGACGAGGGCGGCTACTTCGACCTGACCACGCTCGACGCGGGCTCCGACGTGCGCCGCGAGACCGTGCTCGCGCTCGAGCAGCTCGGCATCCACGTCGAGTACACCCATCACGAGGTCGGGCCCTCCCAGCACGAGATCGACATGCGCTACGCCCCCGCCCTCAAGATGGCCGACGACTGCATGACCTACCGCATCACGGTCAAGGAGTACGCCATGAAGTACGGCTGGCACGCCACCTTCATGCCGAAGCCGCTGTTCGGCGAGAACGGGTCGGGCATGCACACTCACCAGTCGCTCTTCCGCGGCGAGCGCAACGCCTTCTACGACGCCGACGACCAGTACTTCCTCTCCGACGTGGGCAAGGCCTTCATCGCCGGGCAGCTCCGCCACGCCCGCGAGATCTCCTCGATCTTCGCCCAGTGGGTCAACTCCTACAAGCGGCTCGTGCCGGGCTACGAGGCGCCGGTCTACTGCGCGTGGTCGCGGCGCAACCGCTCGGCGCTCGTGCGCGTGCCCCTGTACCACCCCGGCAAGGAGCAGGCCACGCGCATGGAGCTGCGCTGCCCCGATCCGGCCTGCAACCCCTACCTGACCTTCGCGGCGCTGCTCCAGGCCGGCCTCGAGGGGATCGAGCAGGGCTACGAGCTGCCCGAGCCGATGGAGAAGAACCTCTACCACCTCTCGCCCGACGAGCGTCGCCGGCTGGGGATCGAGCAGCTTCCCGAGACCCTCGGCGAGGCGGTCGAGCTGACGGCCGAGTCCGAGCTGGCTCTGCGCACCCTCGGCGAGCACATGTTCAACCGCTTCGTCGAGATCAAGCGCAAGGAGTGGGACGACTACCGCGTGCAGGTCACGCAGTGGGAGCTCGACCGCTACATGGCGGTGCTATAGCCGGCCGCCACCCCGCGACCCGCTCAGCCGTCGAGCAGGGCCGCCAGCTCCTCCGGCTCGGTCACCGGCCGTCGGCAGGCGAAGTTCTCGCACACGTACGCGGCGGCGCGGCCCTCGACGGGGGTGCGCCCGCGTAGGAGGGCGGGGCCGCCGCGGGCATCGCCGTGCCCGTCGGCGTCCAGGGTCGCGGCGACCACCAGGTGAGGGCGGAAGCGCGAGCGCACCGCGCGGTCGAGCGGCTCGAGCTCCTCGCCCACGAGCGCGACCTCAAGCGTCGGCGCGACCTGGAAGTCGATGGCCTGGAGCAGGTGGGCGAAGGCCTGAGGGTGCTGCGGGGCGATCGGCGCGAGCAACCGGAACACGCCCTCGGCGTGACGGGCGTACCCATCCTCGCCGGTCAGCGCGGCCAGGCGCAGGAGGCCGTAGGCCACGCTCGAGTTGCCGGCGGGGATCGGGTTGTCCTCGAGGTCCTTGCGCCGGGCCACCAGCTGTTCGTGGTCGCTCGAGGTCTCGAAGAAGCCGCCACGCTCGGGGTCGGCGAAGCGCTCGATCGTCGCGTCGGCCAGCTCGCGCGCGGCGGCGAACCAGCGCGGCTCGAAGGTCGCCTCGTAGAGGGTGAGCAGGGCCTCGAGCAGGAAGGCATGGTCCTCGAGGTAGGCGTTGAGGCGGCTCTCGCCGTCTTTGAAGGTGCGCAGGAGGCGACCGGCCGGCTCGCGCATCGAGCTCAGCACGAAGTCCGCGCACACGCGAGCGGCCTCGACGTAGGCGGGCTCGCGCAGGATCGCGCCGGCATCGGCCAGCGCGGAGATCATCAGGGCGTTCCAGGCGCACAGGCGTTTGTCGTCGAGTCCGGGCCAGACCCGCCGCGCACGCGCCGTGTAGAGCCGCCGGCGGATGTCGGGCAGCTCGGGCGGCGGCTCGCCGGTGCCGCGGGTGAGGATGTTGGCGCCCTCGAAGTTGCCGCGCTCGCTGGCGCCGAACCAGCGGATCGCGGTCTCGGCGTGGTCGGGGCCGAGAACCTCGCGCAGCTGTTCGAGGGTCCACACGTAGAAGCGCCCCTCCTCGCCCTCGGAGTCGGCGTCGAGGGCGGAGTAGAAGCCGCCCTCGGGAGCGCGCATCTCGAGCAGGGCCCAGTCGAGGGTCTCGCGGCAGACCCGCTCGAACAGCGGCTCGCCGGTCACCTGCCAGCCGTGCAGGTAGGCCCGCGCCAGCAGCGCATTGTCGTAAAGCATCTTCTCGAAGTGCGGAACGAGCCAGCGCTCGTCGACCGAGTAGCGGGCGAAGCCGCCGCCGACCTGGTCGTAGATCCCGCCGCTCGCCATCGTCCCCAGGGTGCCGGCACTCATCCGGGTCTCGCCGCGACGCAGCAGAAGCTCGATGACCGATGAGGGCGGGAACTTGGGCGCGCCGCCGAAGCCGCCGAAACGCGGGTCGTACGCGGAGGCGAGCTTCTCGACCGCGGTGTCGAGGATCGAGGGATCGAGCTCGCCGGGCGAGGGCTCGAGCAGCGCGCCGCCGGCCAGGCGCTGCGCGATTCGCTCGCCGCCGGCGCGGATCTCCTCGCGGCGCTCGTCCCATGCCTTGGAGACGGCCTCGAGGACCATGCGCCAGCTCGCCATGCCGTGGCGCTGCTCGGGCGGGAAGTACGTGCCGGCGTAGAACGGCACCTGCTCGGGAGTCAGAAAGGCGTTCAGCGGCCAGCCGCCCGAGCCGGTCATGGCCTGGCAGGCCTCCATGTAGATCGCGTCGACGTCGGGGCGCTCCTCGCGGTCGACCTTGACGCAGACGAAGCTCTCGTTCATGAGCTTCGCGGTCTCCGGGTCCTCGAAGGACTCGCGCTCCATGACGTGGCACCAGTGACACGCCGAGTAGCCGATCGACACGAGCAGGGGACGGTCCTCGGCGCGCGCGCGGGCGAGCGCCTCCTCACCCCACGGGTGCCAGTCGACCGGGTTCTCCCGGTGCTGGAGGAGGTAGGGCGAGGTCTCCTCGGCGAGGCGGTTCGGCATGGTTCGAGGCTACCCGCCGCGCGGCGCGGACACCCGGGGTAATCTGCGCGCGGCGGCAGCAGACCCGATCGAGGAGCTTGGCGATGGCTGAAGAGGTGCGCGAGACGACCGCCGGCGACGGCTACGCGGTCGGGCACATCGACGCGATGGGGGAGGGGCCGGGCTTTCGCAAGGTGCGCCAGGAGCTCGGGGTCACCGCCTTTGGGGTCAACGTGATCGTCATCCCGCCCGGTGAGGCGGGCAACCGCCACTACCACGACCGCCAGGAGGAGATCTACTTCGTCCACCAGGGTCAGGTCGAGTTCGAGTTCGGCGACGGGTCGACGTACCTGCTCGGTCCGGGGGCGGTGGCGCGCGTGGACGCTCACACGGTGCGTTTGGTGCGCAACCCGAGCGAGTCCGAGGACGCGGTCTACCTGAGCGCCGGCGGCGCCGAGGGCTACGTCGGGCGCGACGGGCAGATGGCGGAGGGCTGAGCGCGCCGCTAGCGCGCCAGCAGCGCGATCATCGCCGACTGAGCCACCTGCGGTGGGAAGGTCATGACGGTCTCGCCGCGGTAGCGCTTGAGAAAGCCGGCGGCCCAGCGCGCGCCGCGCAGGCCGTGCGGCAGGCCGGTGCTCGTGAACAGACCTTCGCGCCCTGCGGCGGCGCTCTCCTCCAGGAACTCCTGGAGCCGGAGGGCCGGCAGGACGAGGGTGCGCGTGCGTACGGGCTCGCCGCAGGCCGCGACCGAGTGTCTGCTCCCCGCCTTCACTATCTGAGCGCCGTGCTCAGGGGCGACCACACCCTCGAAGTCGCCGTTGCGGATCATGGCGCGGCCCTCGACGACCGACCAGTGCTCCTCCTGCACGGGGTGGAAGTGCTCGGGGAGCTTGGCGTGGGGCTCGAACCACGCGTCGACGATGAGGTTGTCGCCGTCGCGGGCGAAGGCGTAGCTGACGCCGCTCACCGGGTCGTGGTCTGTGGGCTGCACGGAGAGTCCTCTCGTCGTTACCAGCCGGTAACGTAGCACAGCCGGTTACCCTCGGGTAACTATGGCAACGGCCCGACCGCCGACCGCGCCCGCAGCCGCCGGCGCCCCGACCCGCCGGCGCACTCCACGCATCGCCGGCGACCGGCGGCGAGAGCTGATCGCGCTCGCAGCGGGCCGGCTGTTCGCGGCCGACGGCTACGCGGGGACGCGGATGGAGGACATCGCAGCGGCGGCCGAGGTCACGAAGCCCATGGTTTACCGGCACTTCGCCTCCAAGAAGGAGCTCTACCTGGCGCTGCTGGCACGCCACGAGGACGACCTGCCGACCTTCCTCGCGGATGTGGACTCGGCTCACGCGTCCGCCGACACGCTCGTGCGTCAGATCCTCGAGCGCTGGCTCGACTACGTACGCGCGAACGGGCATGCGTGGGCGATGCTCTTTCGCGACCACTCCGGCGACGACGAGATCCAGGCCTTCCGTCGGCGGGTGAGTCTCACCGCCCGCGACGTCCTGGCCGCGTTCATCGCCGAGCGCGCGGGCGCCCAGATGCCCAGCGAGCAGGTCGAGCCCACCGCCGAGCTGCTGACCAGCGGCCTTGCAGGCCTCGCGCTGTGGTGGATCGATCGCCCCGAGGTGCCGAGGTCCGTCGTGGTGGAGGCCGCTGCGCGGATGGTCGCCCCGGCCGTGCGTTGACGGCGCGCCGCCGCGGTCAGTCGCCGCGCAGGGCCGTCCGCCTGACCTTTCCGCTCGCCGTCTTCGGCAGCGCCTCGGCGAAATCGACGATGCGCGGGTACTTGTAGGGCGCCGTGCGCTCCCGGACGTGGTTCTGGAGCGCGTGCGCGAGCTCGTCGCTCGGCCGCTCGCCGTCGCGGAGCACGACCACCGCACGCACCACCGACCCCCGGATCTCGTCGGGCGCGGCCACCGCCGCCGCCTCGGCGACCGCCGGGTGCGACCCGAGCGCCGACTCGACCTCGAACGGCCCTATGCGGTAGCCCGAGGAGATGATCACGTCGTCGGTGCGGCCCTCGAACCACAGGTAGCCGTCCTCGTCGGTGCGTACGCGGTCGCCGGTGCGCCACGGGCGGTCGCGGGGCGCGTCGAGGAAGAAGGTCGGCACGCTGGCCGGGTCGGCCCACAGCTCGCCGTCCTCGACCCACAGCGAGAAGCCGGGCAGCGCCCGACCCATCGATCCGGGCCGAACCGCGGGCCCGAGCGGCATGCCCGTCAGGGCGCCGGTCTCGGTCTGGCCGTAGCCGTCGTGGATGTCGACGCCCACCGCGTCGTGCCACGTAGCGACGATCCCCGGGTCGAGCGGCTCGCCGGCCGCGACGGCGTGGCGCAGGGACGGCAGCGCTCGCAGCTCCGTGCGCTTGGCCATCGCCCGGTACTCGGTCGGCGCCATGCACAGCACGTCGACGCGCTCGCGCTCGACGGTGGCCAGGCGGTGGTCCGGATCGAAGCGCCGATCCTCGATCAGGGCGGCGGCGCCGCGCAGCCACGGGGCGACGAAGACGTTGCGCGCCGACTTCGACCAGCCGCTCGCCGCGGTGCACCATACGAGCTCGCCGGCGCGCGCCGTGAGCCAGTGCTCGGCCTGGACGTGCTGCCCGTCGAGGTAGCGCGCGCCGTGACGGATCGGCTTCGGCTCGCCTGCCGTGCCCGAGGTGAAGGTGACGAGGACGGGCTCCTCGGGGTCGAGCTCGGCCGCGGCGGCGGGGGCGGCGTCGAACAGAGCCGGGTCGGGCACGCGGACGATCGGCCCGTCGAAGCCCGCCTCGATCACCGTGGCCAGGTTGCGCTCGGAGGCCACCACCAGCCGCGGCGGCACAGACTCCAGACGAGCGCGGAGGTCCCCCGCGCGGAGCTGCTCGGTACACGGCAGGGCCACGGCGCCGATGCGAAAGCAGGCGAGCAGGGTGAGCACCCACTCCGGAGTCGAGCCGATCACGGTCATGACCGCGTCGCCGCGCCGGACGCCGCGGTCGGTCAGAGCGCCGGCGAGGCGCGCGGCGCGCTCGGCCACCTCGCCGAAGGAGATCTCGCGCCGGCCGCCGGCCTCGTCGAGCGCCACCAGCGCACGGCGCCCCGCGGGGGCGGCTTCGACGACGTC
>JBBSNG010000111.1:0-7580 GCA_038232755.1 Solirubrobacterales bacterium
AATGGGCGCGTTCTCACCAGACCGAGCTGCGCGAGAGCTGGGCTCGCGGGCGCAGCCATCAGCCGCTCCAGCCGATCGACCCGCTTCGAGGACGACGGGCGGATGGTCGACCTCTCCTACCTGGTCGACTACGGCGGCGTCTTCGACGCTCTGAGCGGAACTCTCCCGAGGTTGGAGCAGGTATGCGACGCCGCACGCGGGGGGCTGCCTCCGGGAGGATCTCGATGCGCCTCAGGCTTCGTCCGGCCCTGGGTACTGCGGGGGCGCTTCCCCCTTCCGGTACAGCACGCGGGGGTAGGCGCCGCCGTCAGGTTCGGTGAACTCGCGCAAAGTGAGCCGCACGCGCCACTCGTCGCCGAAGTCGAACACGTACGCGATCTGGGCGCCGACAGCGAGGCCGAGCTCGGCGAGCGGCACGTCTGCCGTCCGCACCGGCTCATCCAGAGCATCGGGGGCGGTGAGCTCGAGCTCTTGGTCGCCCCAGAACACTCCGTCCAGCCAGAAGGAGTAGAGATGGTCGTCGTACCAGCCGAACGCCTCCCGGATCGCGTCGTGCAGCGCGGTCAGATGCTGGTCGGTCGAGACGGCCACGCTCGCGCTGACGCTGGGCACGTCGACCAGATCGGCATCGAGGACTAGGACCGTCATTGCGATGGTTCTTCACCGATCTTCGCCGACGCCAACCCCTTGCGCGATCACTCTGCGGCTCCTCGATGCGTAATACGTTTCGTGCTACGATGGCGCAGGTGCCTTCGCCACCCACCCACCCGATCTCCGTCCGCCTCGACGCGACAGCTCTCGCAGCCCTCGAACAGCTGACCGAGCAAGGCAAGACCCGATCGGAGGCCATCCGAGAGGCGCTCATCGCCCGCGCGGAGCGACGGCACGAGCGAGCTTCGCTCGCGGCCGAGGCGCGACGTCTGGCAGACGACCCCGAGGATCGCACGGCCAAGGCGGAGATCACCACCTTCATGGACTCACTGCGTGCTCCGTGGTGAGGTCTGCGAGCTCCGCGCGCCGCGACAGGCTCGCGGTCACGAGCAGGCGGGACCGCGTTACGGCATCGTTCTTCAGTCGAGCGACCTGCCGCTCTCGACGGTCCTAGTGGCGCCTACATCGACAGCGCCCAGGCCTGCGAGCTTCCGACCGGAGGTGGAGATCGCCGGCTCGCGAACGCTCGTCTTGTGCGAGCAGCTCGCGGCCATAGACGCCGAGCGTCTGGGTCAGTCGCTTGGAGTGCTCCCTTGGCGCGATCTCGAGCGCGTCGACCGGGCGCTCAAGCTCGTGCTCGGCCTCGAGTGAGAGCCCTCCGGCTACGAGCTGGCTACGGGAGGAGTTCGAGCACGCGCCCAACGGCGTTGTCCACCGCCGACTGACCGTCCAGCTCGAGCTCCGGCCGCGCCGGCGCTTCGTACGGCGCATCCGCGCCCGTCAATCCGCTCAGCTCACCCCCCGCCGCGCGCGCCCACAGCCCTTTGGGATCGCGCCGCGCGCACTCCTGCGGCGAGGTCGAGACCCACACTTCGACGAAGGGCAGCCCGTCGGACTCGTGCAGAGCGCGCACCGCATCCCGCGCCGCCGCGTACGGGGAGACTAGGCTCACCAGCGCAACCAGCCCCGCGTCCGCGAACAGCCGCGCCACCTCGCCGGTCCGCCGCACGTTCTCGTCGCGCGCCGCCGGGTCGAACCCGAGGTCTCCGTTCAACCCGTGGCGCAGGTTGTCGCCGTCGAGCAGGTAGGCCGGCCGGCCCTCGGTCACGAGCCGCTCCTCGAGCGCCGCGGCGATCGTCGACTTCCCCGAGCCCGACAGGCCCGTGAACCACACGGTCGCGCCGCCGGCACCCTCGCCCAAGGCCCGCCACCGCGCCCCTCGCGTCAGCTCACCCCGGTGCCACGTCACGTCGGGGCTGACCGCGCGGCTCGAGCCGCCGCCGGGAGAGCCGTCCGCGCCCTCCGAGCTCACCCCTCCGTCCCCAGCACCATCCCCGCGCCCACGGTGTCGTTCGTCGCCTCGTCGATCAGGATGAATCCGCCCGTCGCCCGGTTGCGCCGGTACTCGTCGAGATGCAGCGGCGCGCTCGTCCGCAGCCGCAGCCGTCCGATCTCGTTCAGGTCGAGCCCGTTGGCCTCTTCGTCGCGGTGCAGCGTGTTCACGTCGAGCCGGTAGCGCACCTCCTCGACGATCGCACGCGCCTCGCGGCTCGTGTGCTTGATCACGTAGCGTCCGCCCTCGGTCAACGGCCGGTCGGCCATCCAGCACAGCATGGCCTCGAAGTCGCGCGTCTCGGTCGGCTGGTTGTGCAGGCGGCAAATGAAGTCGCCGCGCGAGATGTCGACCTGATCCTCGAGCAGCATCGTCACCGAGAGCGGGGGGAAGGCCTCCTCGAGCGGGCCGTCGAAGGTGTCGATGCGCTTGATGCGTGTCTGGCGCCCGGAGGGGAGCACGACGACCTCGTCGCCGGGCCGGAACACGCCGCTCGCGACCTGGCCCGCATAGCCGCGGTAGTCGTGGTGGGTGTCCTGCATGGGCCGCACGACCCACTGCACCGGGAAGCGGTTGTCGATCAGGTTGCGGTCGGAGGCGATGTGGACGTGCTCGAGGTGGTAGAGCAGCGAGGAGCCCTGGTACCACGGCATGTTGGGCGAGCGCTCGACCAGGTTGTCGCCGTGCAGGGCGGAGACCGGGATGAAGGTGATGTCGGGCGCCTCGAGCTTCGACGCCCAGCTCGAGAACTCCTCGGCGATCCGCTCGTAGACGGCCTCGTCGTAGTCGACGAGGTCCATCTTGTTGATGGCGACCACGAGGTGAGGGATGCGCAGCAGCGACGACAGAAAGGCGTGGCGCCGCGACTGCTCGACGACGCCCTTGCGTGCGTCGATCAACACGATCGACAGGTCGGCGTTCGAGGCGCCGGTGACCATGTTGCGCGTGTACTGGATGTGGCCCGGCGTGTCGGCGATCACGAACTTGCGCTTCGGGGTGTGGAAGTAGCGGTAGGCGACGTCGATGGTGATGCCCTGCTCGCGCTCGGCGCGCAGCCCGTCGGTCAGCAGGGCGAGGTTCACGTAGCCGTCGCCGCGCTGCTCGCTCGTGCGCTCGACGGCCTCGAGCTGGTCGTCGAAGAGCTGCTTGGTGTCGTAGAGCAGGCGCCCGATCAGGGTCGACTTGCCGTCGTCGACCGAGCCGGCGGTGGCGAACCGGAGCATCTCGGCCGGGCGCTCGGAGGTGCTCGTCAGCAGCCCGTTGCCTGCGGCGCCGCCGGCCATGCTCAGAAGTACCCCAGGCGCTTGCGATCTTCCATCGCCGCCTCGGTCACGCGGTCGTCGGCGCGGGTCTCGCCGCGTTCGGTGATCCGCGTCGTCGCGATCTCCCCGACGACCTCCTCGAGCGTCGCCGCCGTCGAGCGCACCGCGCCGGTGCAGCTCATGTCGCCGACCGTGCGGTAACGCACCGAGGCCACGAACGGCTCCTCGCCGGGCAGCAGCTCCACGAGGTCGCTCTTGGCGTAGAGCATCCCGTCGCGGGCGAAGACCTCGCGCTCGTGGGCGAAGTACATGGGCGGGATCTCGAGCTCCTCCTCGGCGATGTACTGCCACACGTCGAGCTCGGTCCAGTTCGAGAGCGGGAACACCCGCACGTGCTCGCCCTTGTTGATGCGCCCGTTGTAGAGGTTCCACAGCTCGGGCCGCTGGGCCTTGGGGTCCCACTGGCCGAAGTCGTCGCGGAACGAGAAGACACGCTCCTTGGCTCGGGCCCGCTCCTCGTCGCGGCGCGCCCCGCCGAAGGCGGCGTCGAACTGGTTGGCCTCGATGGCGTCGAGCAGTGTCGTGGTCTGGAGGCGGTTGCGCGAGGCCCGCGGGCCGGTCTCCTCCTGCACGCGGCCCCTGTCGATCGACTCCTGCACCGACGCCACCACGAGGCGGGCGCTTATCTCCTCGACGCGGCGGTCGCGGAACTCGACCACCTCGGGGAAGTTGTGCCCGGTGTCGACGTGCATGACCGGGAAGGGGAAGCGCCCGGGCCAGAACGCCTTTTCGGCCAGGCGCAGGAGGACGATCGAGTCCTTGCCGCCGGAGAAGAGGAGGACGGGGCGCTCGAACTCGGCCGCGACCTCGCGGAAGATGTGGATGGCCTCGGACTCGAGGGTGCGCAGATGGCTCAGCTCGTAGGCCATGGGCGTCAGTGTAGGCGGGGGACGACCTCGAGCGCGGAGAATCACCTTAAATCCAGTACGGAAAGGGTCGTATTGATCCGCTCGTAACAGCGGTGGTCTTCACGTCCCGCCCACGATCCGCGTGGCCGCCGCCTTCCACACCGCGGTGACCTGGTCTCCGGGGCGCAGGCCGAGCTCGCGCACGGCCGCGGTGGTGACCTCGGCCTGGAGCGGTTGGCCGGCAGCGAGGCCCAGGCGTACGCGGCCGCCGATCGTCGTCACCGAGAGCACCTCGGCCGGGAGGCGGTTGCGAGCCGAGTCCTCCGCCGGTGCGCCGCGGGCGACGGCGATCTCCCACGGGTAGACGCTGACCGCCACGCGTCCATCGCCGCGGTCGGTGCTGGTGACCCTGCCACCGCCGTCGAGGTCGACCAGACTGCTCCCGTCCGGCCCGGGGCGCGCGGTGCCGGTGAGCACGACCGCGCCGGTGAAGTCGGCGACGAACGCCGAGCGCGGCTGCGCCGCGAGCTCGGAGGCGCTGCCCTGCTGGACGACGGCGCCCTCATCGACGATGCCGACCTCGTCGCCGAGCTGGGCGGCCTCGGCGAAGTCGTGGGTGACCAGCAGGACGGGCACCTCGAGGTCCTGCATCACCGACGCGAGCTCACGCGTGGCCGAGGCACGGGTGCGGGCGTCGAGGGCCGAGAGCGGCTCGTCGAGCAGCAGCGCCGCCGGACGGCGCGCGAGCGCTCGTGCGAGCGCGACGCGCTGGCGCTCACCTCCCGAAAGCGTGTCCGGACGAGCCTCGGCGAGCGCCCGGATGCCGAAGCGCTCGAGCAGCTCTTCGGCGTGCGAGCGCCGCGCGCGGCGTGAGCCCTCGCGCATCGGGTAGGCGACGTTCTGCCACACGCGCAGGTGGGGCCAGAGGGCGTAGTCCTGGAAGACGTAGCCGCACCAGCGCTGCTCGGGCAGCAGGTGGATGCCGCGCTCGGTGTCCAGCCACGCGTGCTCGCCGCAGCGCACGAGGCCCCGGTCGGGGCGGACGAGGCCCGCCGCGATGCGCAGCACCGTGGTCTTGCCCGCGCCGGACGGTCCGGCGAGGGCCAGGCAGCGACCGGCCGCGACCTCGACGGCGAGCTCGAGCGAGAAGGCGCCGAGCCGGGTGCGAGCCTCAGCGCGCAGCAATGCCGAGGCCGTCCGGCCCGCGCGCGAGCTTGACGGCGAGCAGGATCGCGGCCGAGACGACGACGAGCACGGCCGAGAGCGCCAGCGCCCCGTCGAAGTCCGTGGCGAAGCGGTCGTAGATGGCCAGCGGCACGGTCTGGGTGATGCCTTGAAAGGAGCCGGCGAAGATCAGCGTCGCGCCGAACTCGCCCAGCGCCCGCCCCAGCGCGAGCGCTCCGCCGGCCAACAGCCCCGGGGCCGCCGCGGGGACGGCGATCCGCAGGAACGTCCTCGCCTCCGAGGCCCCGGAGGTGCGCGAGGCGTCCAGCCACGCCCGGTCGAGCGCGCCGAAGGCCGCCTGGGCCTGGCGGAGGTAGAACGGCGAAGCGACGAAGGTCAGCGCGACCACCACGCCGGCCGTCGCCAGTGCGAGCTCGACACCGGCCCCCGCGAGGCCCCGGCCCAGCAGGCCGGCGGGCCCGACGGCCGCGAGCAGCGCGATGCCCGCGACGGCCGGCGGCAGGACGAGCGGCAGCTCGATGAGCGTGACGATCGCCGCGCGTCCGCGAAACCGGCGGGTGGCCAGCAGGTAGGCGGCCGGGGTGCCGACGAGCACGATGATGGTCAGGGCCAGCGTCGTCGTCTTCAGGCTCAGCCACAGGGCCTCCTGGGCACCCTGGCTCCCGAGGCTGTCCACGAGCGCGCCCGGGCTGGTCTCGAGGAAGACCGCGGCGATCGGCAGGGTCAGGAAGATCAGCGCTGCGGCGAGCGCGACGGTGATCAGGCCCGGGAACCAGGCGCGGCGGATCACCCGGGCGGCGGTCCGAAACCCGCCTGCTCGAGCGCCTGGGTGCACCGCCCGGAGATGAGGTCCTCGACATAGGCGCGGGCGGCCTCCGGCTGGGGAGCGCCGTCGACCACCGCGACGCCGTAGGCGACGGTCGGCTGCAACCGCCGGGGCAGCTCGACCGCGCGCAGCCGGCCGCCGGTGGCGTCCACGTCGGAGGCGTAGACGAAGCCGGCGTCGGCGGCATCCTGGGTCAGCTTGCCGATCACACCGGTGACGTCGGGCTCCTCGGAGCGTACGTTGGCCAGCACGGCCTCGGCCTGGCGGTCGCCCAGGCGCGAGAGCACCTCGCGCGTGTAGGAGCCGATCGGCACCGAGGCCGAGCCGATGGCCACTTTCGGCCCCGGCCGAGTGAGATCGTCGACCGAGCGGATCGGGCTGTCGGCCGGCACGGCGAGCACGAGCTCGTTGCTGGCGAACACGCGCGGCCGGCCCACCAGCCCCTCCTCGTTGAGCGCCTCGGGCAGCTTCGTGTTGGCCGCCGCGTAGACATCGGGCTCGACGCCCTGGCGGATCTGCGCGGCGAGCTCGTCCGAGCCGGCGAACGACAGGCGCACGTCCGCCGCGTCGAACCCCGGGCTGCAGCTCGTGAGCGCGTCGTTCAGCGACGCGGCGGCCGAGACGACCAGTCGTGGCCTCTCATCGCCGGCGCTCCCGCCGTCCTGGCCACCGCCGCAGCCTGCGAGCGACGCCGCCACCACTCCAGCCGCGAGCACCCAGCCTCGACCTGTCATCGGTCCCTCTCCACCATCACCGAGGTCGCCTTGACCATCGCCGTGGCCGCCACGCCCGCGCGCAGCCCCAGCTCCTCGACCGAATCGCGGGTCAGCGCCGCGGTGACCAGGAACGGCCCCGCCTCGATCTCCACCAGCGCCATCACCCCATCGATCTCGACCGATCGGACCACGCCGGCGAAGCGGTTGCGGGCCGATACCCCGTCGCCTGCGACGTGACGTTGGGGGCGCTCGGTCAGCCGCTCGACCTCGGCCTGCGAGACCAGCCGGCGGTTGCGGTTGTCGCGCTTGGTCTCGAGCTTTCCGGCCCGGTCCCACCGCCGCAGCGTGTCCTGGCTCACCCCGATAGCGCGCGCGGCGTCGGTCAAGGTCAGGTCGGGCATCTGCTACAGCATTACAGAGTCTCGCTGCTGATGTAGCCCTGTACTACCTATGCAACGCGGAACTCAGGGTCGACCCGGTCAGGGACGGGCCACGGACAGGCGAAGCCACCCCGCCGCGCGGTGGGGTCGCCGACGGATGTGCGCGGGGACGCGCCCGAGACGCCGGTGGACGGATCGACCGGGTCAGTCTCGACCGGCTCACGCGCCGCCTTGCGGGCGAGCACGGCGGCCTTGATGCAGGCCTTGCGGGCGCTGCGCTGCTCGGCGGTCTTCTTGCCCTTGACGTTGAGGGACTTGC
>JBBSNG010000112.1:0-7463 GCA_038232755.1 Solirubrobacterales bacterium
ATGCCGAGGCCGGCGGACGAGCTCGTCGGCCTGGTCGCGCTGCGACGCCCGGGAGTGACGAGCTCGCCGGCTCCGCGCGGCGCCTCGTCGGCGGCCTCCCCCTGCTTGAGCCGCTGCATGAGCTTGTTGACGACGACCGTGGCCGAGATCTTGGACTGCCCGAGGGCGATGTAGAAGTCCTCGCCCTTGCGGAAGCCCATCTCCCGGATGACGTCGGCGAGCAGCGGGGACCCAGCCATCTTCTGGGCGGGCAGGCCGGCGCGGCGCAGATGGTCCTGGAGGGTCTCGCGGCCCGAGCGCTCGGAGTCCTCGCGGCGCTCGCGCTGGAACCAGGCGCGGATCTTCGACTGGGCGCGTGTGGTCTTGGCCAGGGCCAGCCAGTCGCGCGAGGGGCCGCGCTCGCCCTTCGAGGTCAGGACCTCGACGATGTCCCCCGACCCGAGCTCGTAGTGCAGGGGGACGATCTTGCCGTTGACCTTGGCGCCGACGCAGCGGTGGCCGACGTCGGTGTGGACGGCGTAGGCGAAGTCGAGCGGGGTGGCCCCCGCAGCCAGCGACTTGACCTCGCCCTTCGGCGTGAACACGAAGACCTCGTCCTCGAACAGGTCGGCCTTGAGCGTGGCCGCGAACTCCTGCGGATCGGAGAGCTCGTGCTGCCAGTCGACGAGGCGACGCAGCCACTCGACGCGCTCGTCCTGCTTCTTCGCATCGACGCGGCCGTGGGCGTCGGGGCCGTCGTCCTTGTAGGTCCAGTGCGCGGCGACGCCGTACTCCGCGGTGGTGTGCATGTCGCGCGTGCGGATCTGGATCTCGAGCGGTCGGCCCTCTGGCCCGATCACCGTGGTGTGCAGGGCCTGGTAGCCGTTGAACTTGGGCATGGCCACCCAGTCCTTGAAGCGACCGGGCAGCGGCTTCCACAGCGAGTGGATGACGCCGACCGCCCCGTAGCAGTCCTTGACCGAGCCGACCAGCACGCGCATGGCCGTGAGGTCGTAGATCTCGTTGAACTCGCGTCCCTTGCGCGCCATCTTCACGTAGATCGAGTAGAAGTGCTTGGCGCGGCCGGAGATGTCCGCGTCGATGCCGACCTCCTCGAGCTCCTGCTCGAGATAGTGCCCGGCACGCTCGACGTAGCCCTCGCGCTCGGCCCGCTGCTGGTTGACCAGCGCCTTGATGTCCGTGTACTTGCGGGGATGCAGCGTCTGGAAGGCCAGGTCCTCGAGCTCCCACTTGAGGGCGTGGATGCCGAGGCGGTGCGCCAGCGGCGCGAAGATGTCCAGCGTCTCCTTGGACTTCTCCTTTTGCTTCTCCTTCGGGAGCGCCGAGATGGTGCGCATGTTGTGCAGGCGGTCGGCGAGCTTGACGAGGATGACCCGCAGGTCGGCCGCCATGGCCAGCATCATCTTGCGGTAGTTCTCGGCCTGGCGGTCGTCGTTCGACTGGAAGGTGATGCCGGCCAGCTTCGTCACGCCGTCGACCAGCGTGGCCACCTCCTCGCCGAACTCGGCGCTGACCTCGTCGAGAGAGGCGCTCGTGTCCTCGACCGTATCGTGCAGCAGGGCGGCGCACAACGTCGGGGTGTCCGAGCGCATGCCGGCGCAGATCTTGGCCACGCCCACCGGGTGGGTGATGAAGTGCTCGCCGGAGCGCCGGCGCTGGTCGGCGTGGTGTCCGCACGCGAAGGCGAACGCGCGCGCCACGGACTCGCGGTCGACGAGGTCGGGCGACCCGTCGGCGTGCTCGGCGATGACCGCGAACAGGTCCTCGAGCAGCGAGCGCTCGTCGGGTGTCAGCTCCGGGCTGGCCGTCGCCGCGCCTCCCGGGCCCCTCGTGCGCGCGTCCGATGTCTTGGCCATGGCGTCGATTCTACCCGCGCGCCTCGTTGCCCCGAAGCGGTGGGCGACGGGGCGCGCGGGCGCCGCCACGCGCCGCGCGGGCGGCTCAGGCGGCCACGGGTGAGGCGGCCGGCGGAGCCTCCGCAGGCGCCGATCGAGGTTCGCTCGAAGTTGGCGGCGCGAGGCTGAGCCGCGCGCGCGACGCCGGGGCACGCAGGTAGCGGCGCACGCCCTCGAGCCGGGCGAGCGATGCGAGGTAGGCGGGCGAGCGCTCGAGGTCGGTCCGCTCCGAGCCGCTCAGCGTCCAGACCGGACCGCCTCCGGCGCGGCCGGTGTAGGTCGCGAGGCCGACCTCGTCGAGGATGCGCACCAAGCGTGCGCAGGTCTCGGCCTCGCGCGGATGGGGGCCTTCGCCGTAGAGCACCCTCTCGAGCTCGTCCCCCGCCAGCCGGCCGGATGCCCGCAGCGTTCGGAAGAGCTGAGCCAGGGCCGGACGCAGATCGAATCGCGCGGTGGCGGCGCGCTCGGCGAACTCGATCTCGCTCGCGCCCCAGCAGGCGTGCGCGCGGGCGCCCGGCTCGCAGCTCGGGGCGCCGCCCAGCAGCGACTCGGCCCGCTCACTCTCGGGCGGGTCGAGAGCCACGAGGTGCCCGAACGGCCGCGCGAGCCCCGGGTCGCACTCGAGGGCGGTCCAGGACACCAGTGCGAGCCGCGAGGCTGCCCCCGACTCGCCTCCCAGGGCGCTGGCCAGGCCGCCCACCAGCGCCTCGACAGCCGCTCGCCGGCGCGCCGTGTCGGCACAGACCACGAGAACCCCTTCGCCGCTCGAGATGGCGCCCCCGACGGTTCCCGCAAAGCCCGCGCCGCGGCCGTCGGCCACGGCGCGGGCCCCGGAGTCGAGCGCGAGGGCCGGCGCCAAGCGAGTGACGGCGAGCTCACGCTCGAGCTCGTCCCAGAACGAGCTCTGCCGGCCCAGGACATCGATGTCGCCTGCCTCGCAGCCGCGGAGGCCCCGGAGGGCGAGCCGCGGCTCGACGGCGCCGTTCCACTCGTTGAGCTCGAGCCGGGCGGCCACGTCGTGCGGACGCTCGTCGCAGCCGCGCAGCGATCCGGGCGTTGTGCCAAAGGCAACGACACGGGCTCGCGCGCCTCCGTTGACGAGCGTGAGGGCGGCGTGGTCGCCGTCGGCGCCCAGGGCGCGCACGTCATGGATCCGAGCCGCGGGAACCAGCAGGGTGGGCCGCGGATTTCCCGGGCCGAAGGGAGCAAGGCGCTCGAGCTCCTCGGCCAGCGGCAGCCCGACGGCGCTCGCGGGCACGACCGCGTCGATGCGCTCCACGGGCACGAGGTCCTCGTCGCTCAGGTGCGCCCGGGCGTGATCGAGGAAGTCGCGGCGAAAGGACTCGAGCGCCGACAGGTCGATCTCCAGGCCGGCGGCGACGCGGTGCCCGCCGAAGCGGCGCAGGTGACCGGCGCAGGCGCTCAGCCCGGCGTGGAGGTCGTAGGCGGGGATGCTGCGACCTGAACCCTTTCCTCCCTCGCCGTCGAGGGCGATGAGCACGCACGGCCGACCGTGGCGCTCGACCATGCGCGAGGCGACGATCCCGATCACCCCCGGATGCCAGCCCTCGCCGGCGAGCACGAGCGCGGGCGCCTCGGGCGCGTCCGCGCGCGCGGCCTCGGCCGCCAGGAGGATCCGTTGTTCGGTCCCGCGGCGCTCCCGGTTGAGCAGGTCGAGCTCGCCGGCCACCTCGCCCGCCCGCGCCTCGTCCCGGCAGAGGAGAAGCTCGAGCGCCCCGTCGGCCCGGCCGAGCCGGCCCGCGGCGTTGAGCCGGGGTGCGAGGCGGAAGCCGACGGACCCGGCGTCGAGGCGGCCGGGGTCGAGGCTGGAGACCGCCATCAGCGCCCGGAGGCCCGGCTTGGCCGTACGAGCGAGGGCGCGCAGGCCCGCGCGCACGAGCCGGCGGTTCTCGCCGCGCATCGGTACGAGGTCGGCCACGGTGGCCAGGGCGACGAGATCGAGATCCTCCTCCTCGGCTCGCGAGGGGTCCTCTCCGGCGGTGGCGGCGAGCGCCTCGGCCAGCTTGAGGGCGACGCCGGCGGCACACAGGTCGGCGAACGGATAGCCGCTCACCGTCGGGTGGACGATCGGGCAGTCGGGCAGACGCTCGGCCGGTCGGTGGTGATCGACGACCACGGCGTCGAGGCCGAGGGCGTGTGCCGCGTCGATCTCGGGCGCCGAGGTGATGCCGCAGTCGACGGCGATCAGCAGGTCGGTCCCCCTGCGCGCGAGCTCCTCGACCGTGGCCACCGAGAGCCCGTAGCCGCCGTCGAAGCGACTCGGGAGGTGCCAGGCGGGATCGGCGCCGAGCCGCCGGAGGGCGTTGACGAGGATCGCCGTCGAGCTGACCCCGTCGACGTCGTAGTCGCCGTGGATGACGATCCGGGACCCTCGCTCCACGTGGCTCAGCAGGAGCTCGCACGTCGCTCGCATACCGGCGAAGGCGAAGGGGTCGTGGCGCTCCTCCGCGCGCAGGAAGCGCCGTGCCTCAGCCGGCGACTCGTGGCCGCGCCGGGCCAGGATCGCCGCAACCGCCGAGGACACCTCCAACTCGCGTTCGAGCGCCGCGGCGGCAGCACCGCAGTAGGGACGACAGTCCCAGCGAATCGAGGAGGCAGACATCCGGACCATGCTGAAGGTCGAAGCGGACGGACCGGCACGCCTCTCCCCCGGGGCGAGGCCGCCGGGGGGGCTGCCGATCCTCCTCTCGATCGTCTACGTGGAGGTTGCTCGGCGGGTGGGCATCGCGCTCGCGGGGGTCGGGCTGCCAGGGCACTACGTCGCCGGCCACTTCGGAGCGGATCCTCCGCTCCTGCTCGACCCGTTCGGGCGCGGCGCGCCGCTCGATGCTCCGCCGTGGCTCCGCCCTTCCGGGGTGCACGAGACGGCGGCGCGGATGCTCAACAACCTGGTCGGCTCCTACCGCCGCCGGGGCGACCTCGAGCGGGCGATCCGCGCCGCCGAGATGCGCCTCGAGCTTCTCCTCGATGAGCCGTCAAGGGCCCTGTTCGCGGCGGAGCTACGGTCGTTGCGCGCCCGGCTCAACTGACGACTCCTGCGTGGTCACGAGCGCCAGCTTCTCGCCCCGGGAGAGCCGCTTGATCCGCGCCTCCTCGCGCCGCGCGCTGGTCGCGTCGGACAGCTCGAGCACGGCGGCTATCGTGACGGGAAGGCGGGATCGCGTGTAGCGGGCGCCGCGACCGGCGCGGTGGGCGGCGAGGCGACGCTCGGGATCGAAGGTCCAGCCGCAGTAGAGGCTCGCGTCGGCGCACCGAAGCAGGTAGACAAAGGCGGGGCGCGGGCCGATGCGGGAGAGCTTCGGCGTTCGCGTCATCCGCCCTGCCGGGATCGGCTCCCGGTCCCTCTCCCCCCGCTGCTCCACATCCTCGAGCGCGCATGACGAGCGCTCCCCGGATGGTAGGGCCCGGCGAGGGAAGTATCCCGCTACGGCGTCGTCGTCAGAACGGTCCACTCGACCCGGCGCGCCGGCCCTCACGGGTGGGAGAAACCTCTGGCCCGTCCCCTCTGCCGGAGTCTTCCCTTGCGGTACCTCTGCTCTCCCTGCGCCCCGCTGACGCCATGACGCTCATCGCCTCGCTCGGGGAGTGGACGACCCGTGTCGCCGGGGAGCTCGGCTATCTCGGCCTGTTCGCGGTGATGGTGATCGAGAACCTCTTCCCGCCCATCCCCTCCGAGGCGATCCTCCCGCTCGCGGGCTTCCAGATCTCGCAGGGCGCGCTCACCTTCGTCGGAGCGTTGACCGTCGCGACCGCGGGCTCGCTCATCGGCGCGCTGCTCCTCTACGGCGTCGGGCGACTCGAAGGGCGGCCACTCGTGCTCCGCCTTGGCCCGCTGCTGCGGATCAGCCCGGACCAGCTCGAGCGAGCCGACGCGTGGTTCGATCGCCGCGGAGCGTGGATCGTGGTGCTCGGGCGGCTCGTGCCCGGCGCGCGCAGCGTCGTCTCGATCCCGGCCGGCATGTCGGAGATGCCCCTTGTGCGCTTCGGCCTCCTGACCACCGTCGGCTCGTTGACCTGGAACGCCGTGCTGATCGGCGTCGGCCAGAGCCTCGGGGCGAACTGGCAGGCCGTGAGCGGGCTGGTCGACGGTCGTGCTGATCGCCCTCGCGGCGGGGGCGACCGCGCTCGTCGTTCGCTCCGGTAGGCGCCAGCGGGCGTCCCGTCCGACCGCCGAAGGCAGAATGGCGCCATGACCGTCGTCCTCCTGCTCGTCAGCTTCGCCCTCATCCTCGGCGGCGCGGTCCTGTTCACCAACGCCGTCGAGTGGCTCGGCAAGCGCCTCGGCTTCGGCCACGGCGCGGTCGGAAGCCTGCTCGCGGCCGTCGGGACCGCGCTGCCGGAGTCGCTCATCCCGATCGTCGCGCTCGTCGGCGGGGCCGCGAGCGGCGAGGACGTGGCCATCGGCGCGATCATCGGGGCGCCGTTCATGCTCGCCACCGTGGCCATGGTGCTCGTCGGCGGCTCGGCGCTCGTGTTCGCCGCGCGGCGCAAGACCGGCCGCACGATCAACGCCGATCCCGCGCTGGTTCGCCGTGACCTCGGCGCCTTCCTCATCCTCCTCACCGTCGCGCTCCTGCTGGGCCTCGGCGCCCCCGAGGGTCTGCGGATCGCGGGCGGGGTCGTGCTCTTCGGCTCCTACGTCCTCTACGCCTACATCACGATTCGCGGTGGGGGCTCTCCCGCGCACGACGACGAGCTGTCACCGCTCACCTTCGACCCGACGAAGGATGACCCGCCGACCACGCTTCAGATCGTGCTCCAGGTCCTCGTCGGGCTCGGGCTGATCGTCGCCGGGGCGGAGCTCTTCGTCGAGGAGCTGGTGGTCATCGCCGAGGGGCTCGGCATCGGCGCGCTCGCGCTCGCGCTCGTCCTCGCGCCCCTGGCCACCGAGCTGCCCGAGAAGGCCAACAGCGTGTTCTGGATGCGCCAGAGCAAGGACAGCCTCGCGGTCGGCAACATCACCGGGGCGATGGTCTTTCAGTCGACGATCCCGGTGTCGGTCGGACTGATCTTCACGGAGTGGGAGCTGACCCGGTTCGCCCTGGCCGGCGGCGTGCTGGCGCTGGCCGGTGGCGTGCTCGCCTACATCGCGCTGCGGCGCGGGCGCGTGAACGCCCCGTTCGTCGTCGCCTGGCTGGGGCTGTTCGCCGCGTTCGTGGCCTTCGTCGCGCTCGGCTGAGGCCGGCGAGCGCGGTCGCCTCAGCGGATCGCGGCCCGGTCCTCGGGGGCTTCGACCCGCGCGCCGTACAGGTAGGACGCGGCCAGGCCGAGCAGCGAACCCGGTATGGCCAGCAGCGCCTGGCCGATGCCCGTCTCGTCTCGGCTCGGGATCGAGAAGCCGGAGACCAGCAGGCCGAAGATCGCCGTTCCCAGGATGGCCGCCAAAAAGGCACCGACGATGCCGCCCCAGAAGCGGTCGGGCACGAAGACCGTGAAGTGCCAGATGGCGATCCCCATCATCACCCATACGAGCATGCTCATCGGCGACCGTGCCGCTTGCGCCGGCGGTTGGCCGCCCGACGGGCCGCTCCGTCGCCGGAGCGAGCG
>JBBSNG010000113.1:0-7429 GCA_038232755.1 Solirubrobacterales bacterium
CGCGGATGACGCCGTACAGCGTCGCTGGACCTTTGTCCTCGGGCTCGCCCATGCCACGAGCATGGGCTTCGCCCTGCGTCCTCGGCCAGCTCGCTCTACGGCGCCCCCGCACCCACGCGGCCGTGGAATCAACCATCTAGGCCCGGGCGTGCGCGCTCTTCGCGTCACCGCGCTGGACGGCCCCGACGCGCTCGAGCTCGGCGACGTGCCCGAACCCGAGGCCGGCGACGGGGTCCTCATCGACGTCGAGGCCGCCGGCGTCGCCTTTCCGGACCTGCTGCTCACTCGCGGCCAGTACCAGCTGAAGCCCGACCCGCCGTTCGTGCCCGGCGCCGAGGTCGCGGGGACGGTTCGCTCCGCCGGCGAGGGAACCGGCTTCTCGCCGGGCGACCGGGTCATGGCGGTGACCCTGCTGAACGGCTTCGCCGAGCGCGCGACCTCGCCCGCGCACCTGACCTTCGCAGTGCCCGAGAGCTTCTCGACCGAGCAGGCCGCGGGGTTCGTCCTCAACTACCACACCGCGCACTTCGCCCTGCACCACCGCGGGCGCCTGCGCGAGGGCGAGACCGTGCTGGTGCACGGCGCCGCTGGCGGGGTGGGCACGGCCACGATCCAGGTGGCCAAGGGCTCGGGCGCGCGCGCGATCGCCGTGGTCTCGAGCGACGCCAAGGAGGACGTCGCGCGCCGCGCCGGCGCCGACGAGGTCGTGCGCTCCGACGGCGACTGGCGCGGCGAGGTCAAGACGCTGACCGACGGCCGCGGTGTAGACGTCCTCATGGATCCGGTCGGCGGCGAGCGGTTCGGCGACAGCCTGCGCTCGCTCGCCCCCGAGGGGAGGCTGCTCGTGGTCGGTTTCGCGGAGGGCGAGATCCCAACGGTCTCGGTCAACCGGCTGCTCCTGCGCAACGTCGACCTCGTCGGCGTGGCCTGGGGCGCCTTCGTGATGGACAAGCCCGACCTCTGCCGCGAGATCGCCGAGGATCTCGAGCGCATGGCCGCCGCCGGCGCCGTCGACCCGATCGTCGACGACGTCTATCCGCTCGAGGACGGAGCGCGGGCGGTCAGGCAGCTCGACGAGCGCGGAGCGCTGGGGAAGATCGTCCTGCGCGTGACCGGCTGACCGGCCGTCGTACTGTGACGCCGACGGCAAGGTGCCGCCGGCGGGCGCTGGGGAGCGCTAGACCGTCACCTCGGTCACGAAGACGTCCTTGTCGCCGTCCTCGTCGGTCACCGTGAGTGCGGCGTAGTAGCGCCCCGCCCGCGCGTAGGTGTGCGAGCGGTACTTCCCGTTGGCCCGAGCTCCGTCGCCGAAGTCCCATGTGTAGGTCAACTTGGTCCCGTCCGGATCACGCGATCTGGACGCGCTGAACCGCATCGTGCGGGGCTTCGCGTCGGGTCCGGTGACGAGGCTCGGATTGGTCGCCTCGGCGATCGGCGGGATGTTGCCGCCGTTGAGCAGGCGCGTCGTGATGTCGGTCTCGTAGTTGAGATAGTGCGAGTACGCCCCGCGCATCCAGATGACCGACATGTCGTCGTCGAACGACCGAAGCCCGCGCGGGGAGATCGGGCGCACGTTCTGAGTGCTCGAGGCCGAGGTCACGGCCCGGCGCGTCCACGTCCTGCCCCCGTCCGGGGTCCGCCATGTCTCCACCTCGAACATCCCCTTGACCTCGCGTGAGAGGTAGACGACCGCCGGGTTCTCGTGGTCGATGGTGATGCCGCCCGAGTAGTAGCGGTCGCGGCCGGACCCGTCTCCGATCGATCCACCCGCCGCGGTCACCGGGTATGTCTTCCAGGCCTTGCCGGTCCAGCGGGCGTAACGGTAGCGGTGGTCGGTCTCCGAGGGGAGCGTGGTGAAGACGATGATCGGGCGGCCCTTCGGGTCGAGGGCGATGTCGTGGACCCAGGTCTTCGTGTCGGTGTCGTAGACGGGGTCGGCCTCCTCCGGCGTCAACGGGAGCTTCGACATCGACTTGATCCTCGTGCCGTCGGCTCGGTGCAGGGCTCCCGCCTTGTAGTAGGCGTAGTTGATGTCGGTGTCCGTGCTCCCGGGATTACCTTCGGTGAAGGCGAAATGGATCTTGTCCGTCCCGTTGGAGGCGTACTTGACGTAGGGCCGCTGGCCGGGCTGGTCGATCAGCGTCTGCGCGGGCGTCCAGGTGCGTCCGGCGCTCCTCGTCTTCGAGAAGGTGGGCTGCCAGTTGCCACCGCGCCAGAACAGCCAGAGGCGGTTGCCCTCGCCGCTCAGCTGGATCGGGTTCGGGTACGAGTAGCCCTTGTCCCGCCCCGCGGTGTTGGTGGGGATGGTCTTCTCCGGCCCCCAGGCCCGGACGTCCTCGGGACGGGTGGAGATGCGGTAGTACATCGCGGGACCGGCGTGCTTGTTGTAGAAGACCATGAGCTTTCCGCCAGGAAGGACGTGCAGCGACGGGTTGGCGTGGTCGTTGTCGTCCAGGCGCCAGCGCAGAACCGCGGTGGTCCGCAGGCGCGTGTTGTGATCGAAGCTCGCGACCTTGACCGTGCCGCGTCCGTCGACCCAGCCAAGGTAGGTGCGGCGGTAGGCGCCCACGTGATGGACGCCCCGCGGATCGCCGAACCAGGACCACGCCCCGCCTCCCAGCGTGCGCGCCTTCGGCGCCACCGCCGCGGGCGCGACCGGCGCCTGGGCGTAGGAGCTGGCGACGGCGACGAGCGCCAACGTCGCGAGCAACGCCGAGGTGAGTCCGACCGTTCTGTGTACCGCTCTGAGTATCTGCACTTGGGTTCCGTCTCTCCGCATCGGCAGATCCCGGGTCAGCGGTGCGGATCCGTAGCCCCCACCGCACCGGTGCGTCGCGACATCAACCCTACGGGAACGCCGAAGTTTCGACCACCGCGCCGCGGGGGTCGAACCGGTCCGGGTGGCACCCCGTCGGAACCGTGGGAAGATCCGCAGCTATCCGCTGGCCAACGTCGTCTGCGTCGCGGCCAGCACCTCGCGCGACCGCCTCGCGGGCTTCTCGAACCACGGTCGCTCGAGCGTCGACCTGGCCTCTCCCGGCTCGCGCATCCTGAGCACCCTGCCGGGAAACGACTACGACTCCTGGAGCGGTACCTCGATGGCCGCCCCCACGTGGCCGGGGCGGCAGCCCTGATCATGGCCGCCCATCCGCGGCTGTCGGTGGCCCAGGTCAAGGCGGCTCTCCTCTTCGGCACCGAGCGGCGGCCGGCGTTCGCGGGCCGGACGGTGACCGGTGGGCGGCTCAACGTCCGCCGCGCGCTCGAGCTCACGGCGCGCCTGCGGTAGGAGCGAGCGGCCTGTTCTGGTCGCGTCCTTGCGGCGGGAGGAGACGCAGGCCTCACCGGCGAAACCTCTGCCTGCGGTCGCCGATAGGAGCGACCCATCGACGATCCCAGGAGGTAGGGCGCATGGTGAAGGTTATTGGCATGCTTGTCGCGCTGGCGATGTTCGGCGCGATGCCGGCCGTCTCGTTCGCGGGCAGCAGTGGTGACAACGTCAGCAGCGGCAACACCCAGGATGGAGGTATCGATCAGGGTGCAGCCGGTGGCGACAGCTCGGCGGGCGGCGGCTCAGGTGGCGGCTCGGGTAGCGACGGCGACGACGGCGGTAACGGCGGTGACGGTGGTGACGCCGGCAGCGGTGACGGCGGCGACGCCGGCAACCAGGCCGCCATCTGCCAGCAGAACGCCGGTGACGACGCCAACTGCGACATCGATCAGTCGCAGAGCTTCGACGGCGACACGTTCGTCGACGACAACGACAACGGCGTCGACGACGACAACGAGGGCGTCGGCGGTGGCAACGACAACGACAACGACGGAGTCGAGGGCGTGCGGCTCGCGCGCACCGGCTTCGACGTCGGCCTGCTCGCGCTGTTCGGCGGCATCGCGCTGGCCTCGGGCCTCGCGCTGCTGGTCGTGCAGCGTCGCCGGACCAGCTAGAACCCAGTTCTCCTTACGGAGTGAGCGGGGCGCCCTCGGGCGCCCCGCTTCGTTTTCGGCCCGGTCGCATCCGTGGCGTCCCGGCATACTGGACGCCGTGATGCCGGCGACAGAAAGGGCTCGGTGGGGCGTCGGCCTGCCCGCCCCGCGCGGGGAGCTGAGCGGGTTCCTGCTCGAGCGCCTGACCGGCGAGGTAGGGGATTGGGGCTCGCCGCCACCGGTCCCGGTCGACGCCCGCCAGGGCGAGGACTTCCACCTCTCGCTCCACCTCTGCTACGAGCTCCACTACGGCGGCCTCGAGGGCGTCGACGAGCGCTGGGAGTGGAACCCGACCCTGCTCGAGCTGCGCAGCCGGCTCGAGGGCTCCTTCGAGGCGGCACTGCACGAGGACGTCGGGGCGCCAGAGGGCTCCTCGCCCGCCGAGGTCGCCGCCGCGCTGCGAGCCGTTCCCGAGGAGTACGCCGACGGCCGCTCGATCGCCGGCCACGTCGCCCGCTCCGCGTCGCTCGAGCAGGTGCGCGAGCTCGTCGTGCTGCGCTCCGCCTACCAGCTCAAGGAGGCCGATCCGCACTCCTGGCTCATCCCCCGCCTGCGCGGCGGGCCGAAGGTCGCCCTGGTCGAGGTCCAGAGCGACGAGTACGGCGCCGGCGACCCGGCGCGTCTGCATCAGAGCCTCTACGGCCAGACCATGGAGGCACTCGGGCTCGACGGGCGGCCCGGCGCCCACCTGGATGTGATCCCCGGAGTCGCGCTGGCCACCGCGAACCTCGCTTCCCTGCTCGGGTTGCACCGGCGCTGGCGGGGGGCGAGCGTCGGCCATCTGGCCATGATCGAGATGACCTCGTCCGACGCCAACCGCCGCTACGCCAACGGGCTGCGACGGCTCGGCCTGGGTCGCGCCGTCACCGACTTCTTCGACGAACACGTCGAGGCCGACGCCCTCCATGACGTCATCGCCGTGAACGACGTGGCCGGCGCGCTCGCCCGCGCCGAGCCGCAGCTCTCCCCGCAGATCCTCTTCGGGGCGCGGGCGCTCTTCGCCGTCGAGGCGCGCTTCACCGGGCACGTGCTCGACGCGTGGGGCGCCGGAGCGACGTCGCTGCTCGAGCCGCTCGCGCTCCCCGCCGCGGCCTGAGCGAGCGGTCCCTCAGGCCTCCGCCGGGAGCGGCACCGTCACGACTTCGTCGATGTGTCGCGGCGTGCCGCCGGGCGCCCGGAAGCCGGCGCTGCGGTGCGTCCCGTCGCACAGCGCGCCGAGGCGCGAGCGCCCGCAGCGACAGAGCGCGACCGCGCGGCGATGGGTCGCGACCTCGTCACCGGCGGAGTCGACGAGCCTGAACGGACCGCGCAGGACGACGGGCCCGTCCGGGTAGGCCGTGAGCGAGACGGCCCGAGCGGAACGCCGACCGGCCGGCGGAACGCTCACGGGCGCGCGTAGACCGAGACGTGGCGAGCACACGTCGCGGTGAAGGGCTCGCGGGTCCACGATCCCCAGCGCTCACGCAGCCTCAGGCCGCCGAGGCGAGCCATGAGGTCGAGCTCCTGCGGCGAGGCGTACGCGTTGTTGAAGCCGTTGAGTCGCACTCCGTCGCTCGAGAGGTGGACGTTGGTGGTCTCGACCGACTGCGTGGCCGCGTCGTAGCGCAGGACCTGGAGTTCGACGCGCTCAGAGCTGGTGAAGCGCGGGATCACCGCCTGGCCGGCGCGGAACGCGCCGACGTCGAGGATGGTCCCCTCGATCACGAAGACGCCGCCCTCCGCGAGGTGGCGCTCCGCGTTGGCGAAGCAGCGAATCTTCTCGTCCTGGGTCGGGAGCCCGAAGATCGTGTGCAGGGCGAGGACGACGACCGAGAACTTCTTCTCGGCCACCTCGGTGTCGGCGAACGAGCCGACGGCGACCGGGATGTCCTTTCCGCCGGAGAGCTTGCGCAGCTCGTCCACCATCGCCGGCGAGGCCTCGATGCCGTGCACCTCGACGCCGCGCGAGCGCAACGGGAGCGCCAGGCGCCCGGTCCCGATACCCATTTCGAGCAGGGCTCCCCCTCCAGCGAGCGCGGCCAGACAGCTCACGGCCTGCTCGGTGTCGGGGATCGCGCTGTAGAGGGCGTCGTAGTCCGCCGCGAGGACTTCGCCGTACGCGGCCGGATCGTAGTTCGAGGCGGTCATTCGAAGGAGGTACGCAGGGGAGGAAGCGGGCGGATCGGCGGCGGTTAGCGTACCCCCGGCGTGAGTACCGCGAAAGATCCCCGCTTGGACGAGGCCGTTCCCGCGGCCGCGCGCCGGCTCGCCGCGGCCGGCTGTCCGGCGCCGGAAACCGATGTCCAGGCCCTCGCCGCCCACAGCCTCGTCGCCTCGGCCGGCGGCGGTGCCCTGTCGCAGTTCGAGGCGCTGGTGGCCCGGCGCGCCGACCGAGAGCCGCTGGCCTACCTGCTCGCCCGGCAGTCGTTTCGCGGCCTCGAGCTGAGCGTGGACGCCCGGGTGCTCGTGCCGCGCCCTCACACCGAGGCGCTCGTCGAGGCGGGGCTGACCCTGCCCCACGGCGCTTGCGTCCTCGACCTCTGCACCGGCTCGGGCGCGGTCGCCCTCGCACTGGCACGAGAGCGGCCCGACCTGCGGATCACCGGTGCCGACCTCTCGCCCGATGCCCTCGATGTCGCCCGGGAGAACGGTGAGCGCCTCGGGATCGAGGTCGACTGGGTCGAGTCCGACCTGCTGCTCGGCGCTCCGGGCCCCTGGGACGCCGTGCTCGCCAACGTCCCTTACATCGCCGGGGACGATGAGCCGGAGCTCGCGTCCGAGATGATCGTCCACGAGCCGCCGCAGGCCTTCCGCGGCGGTCCCGACGGTCTGGATCTCGTCCGCCGCGTGGTCGCGCAGGCGGAAGCGGTGCCATGGCTCGCCCTCTAGGTCGGCGACGAGCACGCGCGCGTCGTCGCCGCGCTGGTCGGTGAGGCCGGGTTCGCCGAAGTCACCGTCCGGGTCGACTTCACCGGCGTCGAGCGCGTCGTGGTGGGCGTCCGCAGAGCCACAGAGGCGTAACCAGTGTCCCCGATCACACCTTCCGTATCGCCCGCCGCGGATAGGTTCAGGAGCGCCGTGGGCGGGTACGGCGGCCCGTGATGCGCTTGGACCGCGAGATCCTCGGTGAGTACGTGCGTCATCGCCTCTACGGCGAGCGTCACCGCCGGCACCGGCCGATGAGCCGCCGCCTCTACCGCGTCGTGCGTTTTCGTCGGCACCGAAACGTCGAGGTCCGAGGGTGCGGCTGCTGCCTGCCCATCCCACTCGGCGTGCTGACCGCAAGCGGGCTCAGCCTCCGCCTCCTACTTCGACCGAGGTCCTAGACGGTTGATTCCACGACCACGCCCGCGCGGATGACGCCGTACAGCGTCGCTGGACCTTTGTCCTCGGGCTCGCCCATGCCACGAGCATGGGCTTCGCCCTGCGTCCTCGGCCAGCTCGCTCTACGGCGCCCCCGCACCCACGC
>JBBSNG010000114.1:0-7258 GCA_038232755.1 Solirubrobacterales bacterium
ACTCTCGCTGTCGGTCGTCGTCGCTCCCGAGGGCGTGACCTTCCTCGACGATCCCGAGGAGACGGTGATCGCCACCATCACCATCCCGACCCAGGTCGAGCTTCCCGAGGAGGTCGAGGAGGAGACGGCGATCGTCGGCGAGGAGGCCGTGGTGACCGACGTCCCGGCCACAGGCGAGGGCCAGCCCTCCGGCGGTGCGCCCACCCAGGGCCGCGGCACCTCGACGCCCTGAGCCTGCTGCGCCGCGCCGGCGAGCGCCGACGCGCGCGCGGCGGCGCCGAACCGTCGAGTGGGCGCGAGCGGGAGGGCGGACGCGTCGACTGGCTGATCGTCGGCCTCGGCAACCCCGGCGACCGCTACGCCGGCACCCCGCACAACGTCGGCTTCGAGGTCGGGCGCGCCCTGGCCGAGCGCTGGGAGCTCCCGCGCGCTCGCAAGCGCTACGCCGGCCTCTACACCGACGGTCGCACCGGCCCGGGCGGCCCGCGCGTCGGCCTGCTGCTGCCGCAGACCTTCATGAACGACGCGGGCCGCTCGGCCGGCCCGGCGCGCGGTGCGCTCGGCGTCGAGCTCGACCGGATCATCGTCATCCACGACGAGATCGATCTCCCCTTCGGCGAGGTGAGGACCCGCCTCGGCGGAGGGCTGGCCGGCCACAACGGGCTCAAGTCGCTGCGGCGCGAGCTCGGGTCGCCGGACTTCCAACGCGTGCGGGTCGGCGTCGGCCGTCCGGACTCGACCGACCCGGAGATCGTGGCCGCCTACGTGCTCGGGCGCTTCCGCCAGTCGCGCGACGAGGTGGCCGAGCTGGTGGAGCGGGCGGCGCGCGCCAGCGAGGATCTGCTGGCGAGCGATCAGCCGTCATGAGCACGCTCACCGTCCGTCACTACACCGACCCCCCTGCCCGTGGGCCTTCTCGGCCGAGCCGGCGCGCGAGCGCCTCGCCCGGGTGGCGCACGGCACGCCGGTCGGCGCGGACGACTACTGGACGCCGCGCGGCTGAGGCGAAGCGGCCGCCAGCCCCATCCGCAGGGCGCCCGCGACCTCGAGCATGGCCGTCCGGGCCGCCGGTATGACGGCGGTGAGGTTGGCGAAGCCGTGGACGAGGCTTGGGTGCCGTTGTAGGGCCGTCGGCACGCCGGCCGCGCGCAGCGCCTCGGCGTAGGCCTCGCCCTCGTCGCGGAGCGGGTCGAAGCCGGCGGTGGCGATGTAGGCAGGCGGCAGCCCGGCGAGGCCGACGGCCAGCAGCGGCGAGACGCGGGGATCGTCGACCGCATGCTCGCCCGGCAGGTAGTGATCGCGGTACCAGTCCATGTCGGCCTCCTCCAGGGAGAACCCCTTGGCGAACCGGTGGTAGGAGGGGTGCTTGACCGACAGGTCGGTGACCGGATAGATCAGCAGCTGCATCGCCGGCGTCGGGCCCCCGCCGTCGCGGGCCAGCCGGCTCACGACGGCGGCGAGGTTGCCGCCGGCGCTGTCGCCGCCGACCGCGATCCGCGCCGGGTCGGCGCCGAGGTCCGAAGCGTTGGCGACCGCCCACTCGAAGGCCGCGACGGCGTCCTCGACGGCGGCGGGGAACCCGTGCTCCGGGGCGCGGCGGTAGTCGACGGCGAGCACCAGTGCGCCACCCTCGGCCGCCAGCAGGCGGCACGGGCCGTCGTGCGTGTCGAGATCGCCGCTGACCCAGCCCCCGCCGTGGAGGTAGACGAGCAGCGGCCGGGGACCACCCGGCTGGGCCCGGTGGGGGGTGTAGAGGCGGGCGCCGGGCGGTCCGGGCAGGGTCAGGTCCTCGATCCTCTGCATCGAAGCCGTCCTCCCGGCCAGGACGGCGGTGCTGCGTCGCATCTGCTCCCGCGCCGTCTGCGGAGTGATCGAGCTCTTCGGAGGCGGAGGGACGAGCGCCTGGAGCCGCAGCAGCAACTGGACGTCGAGGTCGAGGGTCTGGCCGTCCAAGCGCGTCGGCGCGCCCGCCAGGGCGCGCTTCGCCGGCTTGGGCAGTCCGAGCACGGCGTCCAGGAGAACCAGCAGGGCACGCTCGGTCACGGCGGAACCACGAGGCACCGCGCCGACGCTAGCTGAGGTCGAGCGTCCCACCGCGCGCCCCGTCGTCGCTGAGGGACCGCTCGGCGGCTTCTAGAATCGGAGTCCGACCGGCCGCGCGAGAGCTCGCGTGGCCTTTCGTCATGCCATGTCGCTGCGAGCCCTCCTCACCTACGCCCAGGACGACGACTCCGTCACGGCCCTCGCCGAGGCCGCTCGCGAGTCGCCCCAGCGCGCGTTCGTATCGAGCAGCATGAGGCCGTACCTGCTCGCTGCGCTCGTCGACCTCGACCCGCAGCGCCCGGCGCTCGTCGTGGCCGGCGATGACCGAGCCGCCCGCGACCTCGCCGCCGATCTGCGCGCTTTTCTCCGGCCTCGGCCGGTCAGGCTCTATCCGGCCCGCGGCGTCCAGTACGAGTCGCACCTCGCTCCTCCGCCGCACCTAGTCGGGCTGCGGATCGCCGCCCTCGACGCGCTGCTCGAGACCACGGGCTCGAACGGCGCAGGCTCCGCGAACGGCGACGGCGCGCCCGTGGTCGTCGCCTCGGTCGCCGCCCTGGCCGAGAAGGTCCCCGATCCGGAGCTGCGCCCGCACGGGTTCGCGCTCGAGCGCGGTGAGCTGATCGACCTCGACGAGGTCGGCGTCCAGCTCGTGGCCTGCGGCTACGAGCGCGTCGAGCAGGTCGAGGAGCGCGGACAGTTCGCCGTCCGCGGCGACATCCTCGACGTCTACCCGGCGACCGAGGAGCGCGCGGTGCGCTGCGAGCTCTTCGACGTCGAGATCGAGCGGCTGACCTTCTTCTCGACGTTCACGCAGCGCTCGCTCGAGGAGGCCGAGCGGGTCGAGATCGCGCCGGCGGCCGAGCTCGCGCCCGAGCACCGAGAGCTCGCGGAGATGGCCGCGGGCGAGGAGGCGGAGGGCAGGCCCGACATCGCCGAGATCCTCCCCGTCGACCGCTTCACCGACCTTCTGTCCTTGTTGCCCGAGGCCGCCCTGGTGGCCGTCGCCGCCGAGGAGGAGATCGCGCCTGCTCTGGCGGAGACGTGGGAGGACGTGACCACGAGCTTCCACGACGCCGACGCGCACGACCTCTACCTGGCGCCCGACGATCTGAGCGCCGTCCTCGGGCGACGGGCGGCGCTGTCGCTCTCGAGCATCTCGGGCGATCAGCCGCACGCCTTCCGGGCTCAGGCCGCCGACTCGGCCGCGCGTTCGCTGCGCGAGGCCGAGCCCGAGCTCGAGAAGCTCGTACGCTCGGGCTACCGCACGGTCGTCGCGTGGGCGCGCCGCGGCGAGGCGGAGCGCGCCTCGTACAACCTCGCCCGCGTCAGGGCGCCGTTCCTCGACGGCGGCCCGGCGCCGCATCAGCCGGGAGTCGTGTTCGCCTCGGCCGGTCTGCGCGAGGGCTTCCTCGCCCCGCAGCTCAAGCTGGCCGTGCTGCCCGAGCACCGGCTGCTGCGCCGCCGCCGCGGTCGCAGCGACGGCGAAGGTCCCGCGCGCGGGCCGCGCGCGTCGGGTGGGGGCGCCGCCATCCGCGCGTTCAGCGACCTGCGCTCAGGCGACGCCGTCGTCCACGAGGATCACGGGATCGCGCTGTTCACGGGCTTCGATACCCGCACGGTGGCCGGGGTGACCCGCGACTACCTGCAGCTCGCCTTCCAGGGCTCCGACAAGGTCCTCGTCCCCTCCGACCAGCTCCACAAGATCTCGCGCTACGTCGGTGCCGAGGCCGGCGATCCGCCGCTCTCGAAGCTCGGCGGCAAGGCGTGGGAGCAGATGAAGCTGCGCGCCCGCAAGGCCGCTCAGGCCCTGGCCGGCGAGCTCATCAACCTCTATGCCGAGCGCAAGCGCCGCGCCGGGCACCCCTTTCCGCCCGACGGCGAGTGGCAGCGCGACTTCGAGGCCGCCTTCCCCTTCCGCGAGACCCCCGACCAGCACGCGGCCATCGAGGAGACCAAGGCCGACATGGAGGAGGCCCGGCCGATGGATCGCCTGGTCTGCGGGGACGTCGGCTACGGGAAGACCGAGGTCGCGCTGCGGGCCGCCTTCAAGGCCGCCGCCGACGGTCGCCAGGTCCTGTTCCTGGTGCCGACCACCGTGCTCGCCCAGCAGCACTTCGGGACGTTCCTGGAGCGACTGCGCGACTACCCCTTCCGAATCGAGATGGCCAGCCGCTTTCGCTCCTCCAAGGAGGTCAACGCCGCCCTGCGCGACTTCGGTGAGGGCAAGGTGGACATCCTCATCGGGACCCACCGCCTGCTCTCGCGCGACGTGCGCCCGAACGACCTCGGGCTGCTGATCGTCGACGAGGAGCAGCGCTTCGGCGTGAAGCAGAAGGAGCTGCTGCGCCAGCTGCGCCTGCGCGTCGACGTCCTGGCCCTGAGCGCCACCCCGATCCCGCGCACGCTGCAGATGTCGCTGGCCGGCCTGCGCGACATCTCGGTCATCGAAACTCCCCCTGAGGGCCGGCGTCCGGTCAAGACCTACGTCGGCGAGTACGACGAGGAGCTGGTCAAGCAGTCGATCGAGCGCGAGCTCTCGCGCGGCGGGCAGGCCTTCTTCGTGCACAACCGCGTCGAGTCGATCGAGGAGACGGCCGAGCGCATACGCGCCCTCGTCCCCCGGGCGCGGGTGGTCGTCGGCCACGGCCAGATGGAGCCGGCCGACCTCGAGGAGGTCATGCTCGGCTTCCTGCGCGGCAGCGCTGACGTGCTCGTGTGCACGACGATCGTGGAGTCGGGCCTCGACATCTCGAGCGCCAACACCCTGATCGTCGAGCGCTCGGACCACATGGGGCTGGCCCAGCTCTACCAGATCCGAGGGCGCGTCGGGCGCTCGAAGGAGCGTGCGTACGCCTACCTCTTCTTCCCGAGCGCGGCGGCGCTGACCGAGGACTCCGCCGCCCGTCTGTCCACTCTCTCCGACTACACCGAGCTCGGATCGGGCTTCAAGATCGCCATGCGCGACCTCGAGATCCGCGGGGCCGGCAACCTGCTCGGCGACGAGCAATCCGGCCACGTGGCGGCCGTGGGCTTCGAGCTCTACATGGCCATGCTCGACGAGGCCGTCGCGGGTCTGGCCGGCGACTCGGCCGACGAGGCTCCCGAGCCCGTGCGCCTCGACGTCGGGGTCGATGCCTTCGTGCCCGGCGACTACATCGGCTACGAGGCGGCCAAGATCGACGTCCACCGCCGCATCGCGGGCGCCCGCGAGATCGCCGACCTGATCATCCTCCGCGAGGAGCTCGACGACCGCTTCGGGCCGGTGCCCGAGCCGCTCGACAACCTGATCAAGCTCCAGGACGCGCGGATCAAGCTCGGGCGAGCCGGGGCCCAGGCCGTCACCTTCCGCGGCGGGCGGCTGGCGGTCTCGCCGATCGAGCTCGACTCGAGCGGGGCCAAGGCGCTGCGGGCCGAGCTGCCCGAGGCGGTGTACGAATCGGGCCGCAGTACGGTCTCGGTCCGCGTTCCCGATGACGCGGGGGCGCGCTTCGACGGCGTCGTCGCCGCGGCCGAGGCCATTCTCAAGGCCGCAACCGAGCCGACCGCGGCTGATAACACGGCTTAACGGCTAGGTTTAGCGCCGCTTTAGCGCCCAGCCCTAGAAAGTTCCCATGCCTACCGACACAAACCTTCACCCCCCGGCGGCCCTGCGCTTCCGCCCGCGCTCGATCTTCGCCGGCGCCACCGCGCTGATCGCCGTCCTCGCCTTCGCCGGCTGCGGCAACAGCGTCCCCTCCGACGGCGTGGCCAACGTCGACGGCGAGGTCATCGATCGGCAGGAGTTCGATCACTGGCTCGGGGCCGCGGCTCGTTCGCAGCAGGCTCAGCCCGGCGCTCCCCCCATGCAGATCGCCCTGCCTGATCCCCCCGAGTTCCGCAAGTGCGCGGCGGCCAAGCTCAAGCAGCCGCAGCCGCCCGGCACTCCGAAGGCCGACCAGGGTCAGGCCACCGCGCTCTGCAAGCAGGAGTACAGCCTCCTGCGCGACCAGGTCATGCAGTTCCTCATCTCGTCCCGCTGGATCGAGGCCGAGGCCGCCGACCGCGACCTCGAGGCGACCGACGAAGAGGTCGACAAGATGTTCAACGACCAGAAGCGCCAGTCGTTCCCGAGCGACCGCGAGTACCAGCAGTTCCTCAAGGCCTCGGGTCAGACCGAGGAGGACCTCAAGTACCGGGTCAAGCTCGACGTGCTCTCGAACCAGGTCCGAGAGGCGATCGTCAAGGGCAAGGCCAACGTCTCCGACGCCGAGGTCCGGAACTTCTACAACAAGAACAAGGGCCAGTTCGGCCAGCCCGAGCGGCGCGACATCAGCGTCGTCCTGACCGAGAAGGAGGCCGACGCCAACAAGGCGAGGAAGGAGCTCAAGGGCGGCGCCAGCTTCGAGGACGTGGCCAAGAAGTACTCGATCGACGAGGCCTCCAAGGGTCAGGGCGGCAAGCTCACCGGCGTCGGCAAGGGCCAACAGGAGAAGGCCCTCGACGACGCGGTGTTCGCGGCCGAGCAGGGCCGGCTCACCGGTCCGGTCAAAACCCAGTTCGGCTTCTACGTCTTCCAGGTCGACAAGGTGGCTCCGGGCTCCCAGCAGAGCTTCGAGCAGTCGCGCGAGACCATCCGGGCGCAGCTGCGGTCCACCAAGGAGCAGAACGCGCTCAACGCGTTCGTCGAGGACTTCCAGAAGGAGTTCAAGGGGAAGACGAACTGCGCCAAGGAGTTCACCATCGCGCAGTGCAAGAACGGAGGCAGGCTGCCCTCGCCCAACGACCCCGCCGCCCAGGGTGCACCACAGCAGGGTGCACCACAGCAGGGTGCACCACAGCAGGGTGCACCGCAGCAGGGTGCACCACAGCAGGGTGCACCACAGCAGGGTGCGCCGCAGCAGGGCGTCCCTCAGCAGGGCGGTCAGGGCGCGCCGCCGACCCAGGGCGCTCCGCCGTCAAGCCCGTAGGGCGGACGGCGGACCGGCTCAGAGTCGCGCGACGACGTTGAGCGAGGAGGGCGCGGCCCGAGCCGGGGCCGCGCTCGAGCGCCTCGACGAGATCACGCGGCAGTTGCGCAGGGAGTGCCCGTGGGACCGCGAGCAGGACGAGCGCTCGATCGTCTCTCACACCGTCGAGGAGGCCTACGAGCTCGCCGACGCCGCGCACTCCGGCGACGATGCCAAGCTGCTCGACGAGCTCGGCGACGTGCTCTTTCAGGTCCACTTCCTCTCGCTCC
>JBBSNG010000115.1:0-7230 GCA_038232755.1 Solirubrobacterales bacterium
AGTGAGCGGCGCGCGCTTCGCGGCGACGGGGATCTACGAGCTGAGCGCACTCGAACCGTGGCAGGACGCCGCCGGAGCGATCGGGCTCGGTCTCACGGCGCTCGCGCTGTACACGGCCTTTGCCCTCGAGCTCGAGGACGCGAAGGGCCGCACGGTCCTGCCCCTGCTACGACGCGGAGCGGGACGGCGTGCTCTCGACGGATCGCTCGAGGCGCAGCTCAAGGGCGTCGAGAGCGAGGCGGGCGTACGCAAAATCCTGTGATGGGAAGCGCGGGCGGACCGAGATCCGCGACCCTCTTCTAGCCGCGTTGCGCCCCGCGGGCCGAAACCTGCCCGGGACCGCCCAACGCCAAGCACGGCGACTACAACTCCTCGCTGACACAGCGGGTCGGCAATGAGCGCGCGTTGCCTTCGAACGCCTGGTCGACGCTAGTCGGGCATCGTCGAGCGTTCGTCGTTCGAGAGCTCGTAGAACTCGCCAGCGCGCTCGACGACCCGTCCGGTCTCCTGGGCATCCCGCAGCGCGGCGTCGAATCGCCCCCGCGCCCAATGTTCGGCCCGGACCTCGTCGACGAGCTGGGCGCGGGTTAGCACACCACGCGGTTTCGAAAGCGCGCGAACGATGCGCTCGACGTCGGCCTCCTCGTAGCTGTGCGCCTCTTCCGCCACGGTGTACTCGTTCCGCGTTGGGACGGCGGACAAACGTCAGCTGACAGACGGGGTGAGTCGAGTGGTCCAGATCGTAGATCCGGCTCGGCTGGCTCGCTGGCACGCGCGGGCCGCCAGCGCGAGGGTAATGGCGAGCGCTCCCATCCCCACCGCTGCTCGGGCCGCGCGCCGGCGCGCGAACGGCCGCGGACGTTCCTCCAGGTACCCGGTCTCGGGCAGCCCGCCACGCGCGCCGCCGGATCCGTGGTCGCGTGCCATCTTCATGACCTGAGCGACGTGCAGTGCGCCGCGGCCGGTGCCCGCCTGCTCGATCTGCGTCTTGCACGAGAAGCCGTCGGCGACGACGAGCGTCTCGCGGGCGGCGTCGCGGACCGCGGGCAACAACGCGTGCTCGCCGCAGTCCATCGAGATCTCGTACTTGCCCTCCTCGAAGCCCCACGACCCGGCGAGCCCACAGCAGCCACCGGAGACGCTGCTGACATCGACGCCCATGCGAGAGAGAAGCTTCTCCTCAGACGCGATCCCGCCGGTGGCCTTGTGGTGGCAGTGTCCCCACACAAGCGCTTCGCGCTCGAGCCGCGGCACCTCCACCTCGAAATGCTCGAAGAACTCATCGAAGTGGAAGGCGTTCTTGCGCAGGCGCTGAGCGTCGTCGTCGTGCGGCATCATCCGTCCCAGCTCATCCTTGAACACCGCGAGGCAGCTCGGCTCCATGCCGACAACCGGGGTGCCGGCGCGGATCTCATGGCGCAGCACGTCGATCGTGCGCTCCAGGTAGGCCCGTGCCTGGTCGAGGAAGCCGTAGTCGTAGAGCGGGCGCCCGCAGCACACGTGGCCCTCGGGGATGACGACGTGCCAGCCGGCCGCCTCGAGGGCTTCTACGCACGCCACGCCGACGTCGGTGTGGAAGTGGTTGTTGAAGGTGTCTGGCCACAGCAACACTCGCCGCCCGTCCGGATTGGCGCTGCCGCCGCGATCGGCGAACCAGTTCTGCAGCGTCACCGGGGCGAAGGTGGGGATCTCGCGCTCACGGCTCACCCCCGCGATCGCCTTGGCGAGACGCGAGAAGGGCGGGGTCTGGGTCAGCAGATTGACCAGCCCGGGCATCCGAGAGGCCAGCCGGGCAGCCTGGTCGATGTAGCCGAACGCATAGGCGTAGCGCGGGCGGCGCCGGGTCCGGCTGCGGTAGTGGTGATGGAGGAACTCCGACTTGTAGGTCGGCATGTCGACGTGCACGGGGCAGTCGCTCGTGCAGCCCTTGCACGAGAGGCAGAGGTCGAGCGCGTCGAAGACCTCCTGCGACTGCCAGCCGTCGGTGATCACGTCGCCCTCGAGCATCTCGAACAGCAGCCGGGCGCGGCCGCGTGTCGAGTGCTTCTCCTCGCGCGTGACCATGTAGCTCGGGCACATCACGGTCTCGGCGTCGGGGACCCGGCACTTGCCGACACCCACGCAGCGCAGCGCGCTGTGGGCGAAGTCGCCGCCGTCCTCGGGGTAGGCGAAGGTGACCTCGGGGCGCCAGGGGTTGTAGTCGGTGCCGAGCTTGAGGTTCTCGTCGAAGCGGTAGGCGTCGACCACCTTGCCGGGATTCATCTTGTTGTGCGGGTCCCAGATGCGCTTGAACTCGCGCATCGCCTCCATCAGCTCGGGGCCGTACTGCTTGACGAGCAGCTCGGCGCGCTGCTGGCCGTCGCCGTGCTCACCCGAGACCGAGCCGCCGTAGGAAACGCACAGGTCGGCCGCCTCCTCCATGAAGGCGCGGTAGGTGGCGAGGCCCTCGTGCGTGCGCAGGTCGAAGGAGATGCGCGAGTGCAGGCAGCCCTCGCCGACGTGGCCGTAGAAGGCGCCGTGCAGGCCGTGCTTCTCGTAGATCGGCATGAGCTTGCGCAGGTAGTCGCCCATGTGCTCGGGCGGCACGGCGGAGTCCTCCCACCCCGGCCAGTGGTCGCGCCCGCCGGGCGGGAAGGCGGTCGAGCCGAGCCCGGACTCGCGGATCTGCCAGATGTCCGAGCTGTTGCCGCCCTCCTGAACGCTCTTGAAGACCGAGATGCGGTCGCCGTCGTAGCCCTTCTCGCGCATGAGCCAGTCGCGGAAGTCGTCCGCACGCCCGACGCTCTCCTCCTGGTCGTCGGCTCCGAACTGCACGAGCAGCCAACCGCCCGCCGTTGCGGAGCGCGGCATCTCGGCGATGCTCTCGGCGTTCATGTCGAGCTCCTGCTGGTCCCGGATCAGCCGGCGGTCGAGCAGCTCGAGTCCGATCGGCTTCCACTCCTGGATCGCCGGCCCGTCGTCGGCCGCCGCGGCGACCTCGTCGTAGGCGACGACGACGAGCGTGCGCTGGTAGAGCCCCGGCGTGAGCTTGAGCTCGGCCTCGAGCACGGTCGCGCAGGTGCTCTCGGTGCCGGCGAGCGCGCGCGCGACGTTGAACCCGCGCTCGGGCAGGAGCTCGTCGAGGTTGTAGCCCGACACGCGCCGCGGCATGCGCTCGACCGGCACGTAGGTGCGCCGGATGGCGTCGGCGTAGCGGTCGCGCAGGTCGCGCAGCGCGGCGTAGATCTCGCCCTTGCGTCCGCCGCCGGCGATGATCTCGTCGAGCTGGTCCTCCTCGTTCACACCGACGGTGAAGCGCTCGCCCTCGTAGGTGAGGATGTCGAGCGACTCGAGGTTGTCGGAGGTGCGCGGTCCCGGCCCGTAGTGATGGGCCTGCACGGAGTGGATGCCGCACGAGTTGTTGCCGACGTTGCCTCCGATCGTGCAGCGCGAATGCGAGGAGGGATCGGGGCCGAAGACCATCCCGACCTTGCCCGTCACCTTGTTGACCTGCTCGTTGATCGCGCCCGGCTGGGTCCTGACGAGCGCGCGCTCCCCGTCAGGTTCGTCGATCCGGTGCAGGTACTTGGTGAAGTCGATCACCACCGCGTGATTGACGGTCTCGCCCGACAGGCTCGTTCCCCCGCCGCGGGCCAGGATCGGCGCGCCGAACTCGTGACAGGCACGGTGCACCGCCACGACGTCCTCCTCCGTCCTCGGAACGACCACGCCGATCGGGACCTGGCGGAAGTTCGACGCGTCGGTGGCGTAGAGGGCCTTGGCGGAGGCGTCGAAGCGCACCTCGCCCTCGACGGTCTGCTCGAGCCGCCGCTTGAGATGGCCGACGTCGATGCCCTCGCGCTCGATCAGCGCCGCGAGGTCGCGCGCGTCCCCGCGCGCCGGCGGGCGCCCGTCGCGCGCGGTGGGTCGATCGGTCACCGTCAAGGGCTCAGCCTCTCTGCTCGGAGTCGTGGACGAGGTACTCGGCGGCCTCATCGTGCTTGAGCTCGAGTCCGTGGCCGCGACGCGAGCGGTCGGGCTCGAGGTAGCCGCCGTCGGGCTCGAGCGTTCCGTCGAACAGCGTCTTCTCGACGCGCACGTGGTCGTGGAAGTACTCGATGTGCTCGACCGTCTCCATGGCGCAGCAGACGTGCGCCGAGAGCGCCGGCGCGCAGTGGGCCGAGGAGGGCATCGAGCGCGCCTTCGCGAGCCCGTCGACGCGCACCATCTCGGTGATGCCGCCGACGCGCGTGACGTCGGCCTGGACGATGTCGACGCAACCTCCCTCGATCAGGCCGTTGGTGTAGAAGAGGTTCCACGAGTACTCGCCCGCCGCGATGGCGAGGCCGGGGGGCCCGTGGTCTCGCAGCAGCCGCAGTCCCTGGAGGTCCTCCGAGCTCACCGGCTCCTCGAGGTAGGTCACGCCGAACTCGTCGTGGAAGCGGTGCGCCCACTCGAGCGCCTGCTTGCGCGTGTAGGCTCCGTTGGCGTCGACGAACAGCTCGCGCTCCTCCCCGATCACCTCGCGCACGGCGCGCACGCGCTCGGGGTCGCGCTCGGGGTCGCGCGCGACCTTGATCTTGAGCCGCGGGATGTCCATGTCGACCCAGGTCTGCATCTGCTCCCGCAGGCGCTCGTCCGAGTACGAGCAGAAGCCGCCCGAGCCGTAGATCGCCACGCGCTCGTGAAAGCGCGGGAGGAGGTCGGCGAGCGCCACGCCGAGCAGGCGCGCCTTGAGGTCCCACAGCGCGACATCGACCGCGGAGATGGCCATCGCGCCGACGCCGGGGCGGCCGGCGTTGCGGATCGCCTGATGCATCCGCGACCACGCGGCCGGCGGCGACATCGCGTCGGTCCCCTCGACGACCTCGGCGAGCTTCGACTCCACCATGGTGGCGATCGAGACGTCGCCGTAGGTATAGCCGAGCCCGCGCTCGCCGCCGCCCTCCACCTCGACGACCACGCAGGTGGTCGAGTCCCACTCGAGCGTGCCGTCGGACTCCATCTCCTCCATCGGCACGGTGTAGGCGGAGACCCGCAGGCTCTCGACCGCCGCCTCGCTCCGGGCGGGGGACTCGGTGCTCATCGCTCGTCGGTCGCTCGCCGCTCGCCCGAGCTCAGCGGTTGACGACTTCCTGCATCTTGCCCTTGAACGACTGCTTCATGATGTCGATCGCGTTCGGATCGCCGCCGAGCAGCGCCTTGGCCATGTGCTGGGCCTGCTCCATGCGGATGTGCGGCGGCAGCGGCGGCACGTTCGGATCGGTGATCGCCTCGTAGACGACCGGCCGGTCGGCGGCGAGCGCCTCGTCCCAGGCCGGACCGACCTGCTCCGGGGAGTCGACGCGGATGCCCTTGAGGCCGATCAGGTCGGCGTAGGCGGCGTAGGGGAAGTCGGGGATGATCTGCGTCACGTCGGTCTTGGGGTCGCTCGCCAGCACGCGCTGCTCCCAGGTCACCTGGTTGAGGTCGTCGTTGTGGAGCACGAGGACGATGACCTGGTTGTTCTGCCACTTGCCCTCCCGCCAGTACTTGGCGACGTCGATGAGGGCGTTGATGCCGAGCATCTGCATGGCGCCGTCGCCCAAGCAGGCGATCACCGGCCGATCGGGATGGGTGAACTTCGCCCCGAGCACGTAGGGGACGGCCGGGCACATGGTGGCGAGCGTGCCCGAGAGCGCTGCCTTCATGCCCCTGCGCAGCTTGAGATGGCGTGCCCACCAGTTGGTCGCCGAGCCCGAGTCGGAGCTCAGGATCACGTTTTCGGGGAGGCGCGGGCTGAGCTCCTTGAACACCTTCTGCGGGTTGAGCGGCTCGGCCGCGATCTCCGCCCGCTCGTCGAGGATCTCCCACCAGCGGCTCACCTCGTGCTCGATCTTCTCGCGCCAGGAGCGATCCTCCTTGCGCCGCAGGTGCGGGATCAGCGCCCGCAGCGTCTCCTTCGAGTCGCCGAGCAGGTTGACCTCCATCGGGTAGCGCATCCCGATCATGGTCCCGTCGATGTCGATCTGGACGCCCCTGGCCTGGCCGTCCGGCGGGAGCCACTCGGCGTAGGGGAAGCTCGTGCCGATCATGAAGAGCGTGTCGCAGTTCTGCATCATCTCGTTGGTCGGCATCGTGCCGAGCAGGCCGCACGCGCCGGTGACGAACGGGAGGTCGTCGGGGAGGGCGTCGCGGCCGTTGAGCGCCTTGGCCACGCCGGTACCGAGCAGGTCGGCGACCTCGGTCACCTCGTCGGCCGCCTTGGCGGCGCCCTGGCCGATGATGATCGAGACCTTCTCGCCGGCGTTCAACACCTCGGCCGCGCGCGCGAGCTCGGACTCGTCGGGGACGACTCGCGGTGCGCTGATCGCGCCTCCCGAGTAGACGACGCCGTGCTCGCGCGGCGGCTGGGAGAACTCGCTCTCCTGGACGTCGTTGGGGACGATGATGCAGGTCGGCGCGCGGCGCGCGAGCGCGGTCCGCACCGCCCGGTCGACGAGGTGGCGGGCCTGCGACGGCACCATGCACTGCTCGACGAAGTCGGAGCAGACGTCCTTGAACAGGACCTGGAGGTCGACCTCCTGCTGGAAGTGGGCACCGAGCGACATGCGCTTCTGCTGGCCGACGAGCGCTACCACCGGCTGGTGGTCGAGCTTCGCGTCGTAGAGGCCGTTGAGCAGGTGGATAGCGCCTGGTCCCGACGTGGCGATGCAGGCGGCGAAGCCGCCGCCGTACTTCGCGTCGGCGGTGGCCGCGAAGGCGGCGATCTCCTCGTGGCGGCACTGGATGAACTCGGGCTTGGCGAGGTCGTTGAAGGCGCCGATGAAGCCGGTGATGCCGTCGCCGGGGTAGCCGTAGATGCGGTCGAGGCCCCACTCGCCGAGACGGTTGAGCATGTACGCGGCGACGGTTCCGGTCTCGCTGGAGCTGGACATGGGTCCTCCTGGCTTGGCTTAGTCGCCGGCGTGGGCGGCAGAGCGTGGCGAGTAGATCATCGAGGCTACGTTGCCCCTTCGCGCCGCGCCCAAACCGACCGCCGATCCACATCGCGATCGAGCCTCGGCTGCGCCCGTGCTCGGGTCAGGAGACGGACACTTCGGTCGCCTTCGATCGCGGGCGCGAGGGTCGCTAGCTGTCCTGCCCACAGACCTAGTGAACGCCTGAAGGACGTCCGACCCCCGACGGAGGCTGCGGTCACCACGACTGCATCACCGAAGGGAGCCGGACATGGAAGACCGTAGGTGCAAGCTCGGACTGGCCGGGCGCCTC
>JBBSNG010000116.1:0-7182 GCA_038232755.1 Solirubrobacterales bacterium
CGCCGGGGCGGGCGGAGGCGCTGGCCCGATGAGCTCCCCCGAGCGTCTCGGCCCGCCGTTGCGCCCCCCCCAGCCCGAGTCTCGTGCCGAGGGCGAGCGCGAGGCCGCTCGGCGCGAGCGCGCCAACCGCAGGGCCGGACGGGGCTCCGTCGCCGCGCCGGAACAGTCCCGAGCGCCGTCCCCGGGGCGGGGCGCGCCCTCTGGGCGCGATGACTTCTCCGGGCCGCGAGATCGCTTCGGAGGCAATGGCCGCCCACCCCGCGGACGCGGGCCCTCCGGGCGCAAACCGAATCCGGCGCGCCGGCGGCTGTTCGTGCTCGTGCTCGCCGTCGGTCTGCTCGCGCTCGTGTGGCTCGTGGTCGGGTTCTGGGCTCCGTTTCCCGGCGAGGGCGACGATCCCGTGCGCGTGCGGATCCCCGACGGCGCCGGTGCGCAGCAGATCGCCGACATCCTCGACGAGCGCGGCGTGGTGGCGAGCGCCGCGGTGTTCAGCGCCCGCGCGCGCCTCTCCGGCCGGGGCTCCGAGCTCAAGCCGGGCAGCTACAGGCTGCGCAGCGGGATGAGCTACGGCGCCGTCCTCGATGAGCTGGCCGAGGGACCGGCGCGCGACGTGGTCAACGTGACCATTCCCGAAGGTCGAGCGCGCGGAGAGATCGCACCGATCGTCGACGAGGCCGGCCTCGTCGGCTCATACTCGAAGGCCAGCGCCCAGGCACCCGGGCTCGACCCGAGCGACTACGGGGCCAAGGGCGCGGACAGCCTCGAGGGCTTTCTCTTTCCCTCGACCTACGAGCTCGCCCGCGGTGCGTCCGCCCGCGATCTCGTGGGCCGCCAGCTCGACGCCTTCAAGCGGGAGTTCGACGGGGTCGACCTGAGTGCGGCCAAGGCCAAGAACCTGACGCCCTACGAAGTGCTGGTCATCGCCTCGATGATCGAGCGCGAAGCCCAGCTCGACCGCGATCGACCGCAGATCGCCTCGGTGATCTACAACCGCCTGAGCCAGGGCGAGCCGCTCGGCATCGACGCGACCACCCGCTTCGCCGTCAAGAACTGGGAGCGCCCGCTGACCCAGTCGCAGCTCGCCGTCGACTCGCCCTACAACACCCGCCTCAACGCCGGCCTGCCGCCGGGCCCGATCGGCAACCCTGGCATCGAGTCGATCCGCGCCGCCGCGAAGCCGGCCAGCACAGACTTCCTGTTCTACGTGGTCAAGCCGAATACGTGCGGCGAGCACGCCTTCTCGCGGACGCTCGAGGAGTTCACCCGCGACAGCCAGGCCTACAACGCCGAGCGCGCGGCGCGCGGAGGCCAGTCGCCCGACGACTGCCCGAGCTAGACGCGGAGCCGGGGCTGTGCCCGCGCTCGCCGGCGTCCTTGGTCACCCAGTCGCCCACAGCCGCTCGCCGGCCATGCACAACGCCGCCTTCGCCGAGCTCGGACTCGACTGGCTCTACGTCAAGCTTCCGGTGCCGCCTGCCCTGTTCGAGGAGACCGTGCGGGCCCTTCCCGCCTCCGGCTATCGCGGCGCCAACGTCACCATCCCGCACAAGGTCGCGGCGCTCGCCCTCGCCGACCGGGCCACTCCCGCCGCGCGCGGAGCGGGCGCGGCCAACACCCTGACCTTCGCGGCCGACGGGGCGATCGAGGCCGAGAACACCGACGCCGGCGGCTTCCTCGACGCGCTCGCCGGCTCTCCGCACGGTCGCACTGCGCTCGTGCTCGGCGCGGGGGGAGCAGGGCGGGCCGTGGCCTGGGTGCTGCGCGAGGAGGGCGCCGCCCGGGTCGCGGTCTGGAACCGCACCCGCGAGCGAGCGGTCGCGCTCGCGCGCGCGCTCGAGATCGACCACGTCGTTCGCCCGGCGGCCGCCGACATCGTCGTCAACGCCACCTCGGTCGGCCTCGAGCCCGGCGGCACGGAGAGGGAGGCCATCGCGGAGCTCGGCCTCGACAGCCTGGCGCCGCCGGCGGTCGTCGTCGACCTCGTCTACGCCGCCGCTGCGACGCCGGTCCTCGCCTGGGGCGAGCGACAGGGCGCTCGCCTCGTCGACGGTCTCGAAGTGCTGGTTCGCCAGGGAGCGCGCAGCCTCGAGCTGTGGACGGGACGAACCGCGCCGCTCGAGGTCATGCGCACGGCGGTCCGCGAGGGCTGAGGGCGCGACCCGCGGAGGGCTCAACTTCTCCGCTCACCTGTCGATACAGGGCCCATGGCGATATCCCGCCCGTTGCTCGTGGCGCTAGTCGGCGTCCTCGTCCTACTCGCCGCCACCACCGCCGTGCGCGCCCTGGGCAGCGGCGGCGCCGAGGCGCCGACGCCGGCACAGACGGAGCCCACTGCCGCTGCCTCGAGCCCCTCTTCCGCCAGCGGTGGCGGCGACCGCTCGAAGGTACAGCCTCCCGCTCGCCAGCAGGCTGCGAAGGAAGCGCGCAAGGCGGCGAAGGCCGAGGATCCTCAAGCGCGTGTGCTGCGCGCGCTCGCCGCTCGCAACGTGGTCGTGCTCTTCTTCGGCCAGAGCCGCAGCGCGGACGACCGGGTCACGCGGCGCGCGGTCAAAGCACTCGGCCGGGATGGCGACGGCGTCAGAGTATTCACGGCGTCGATCAACGACATCTCGGACTACGCACGCGTGGTCTCGACCCTCGGCATCGAGCAGAGTCCTTCGACGGTCGTGATCGACCGGGCCGGCAAGGCGCGCCTCGTGCAGGGCTTTCTCGACGCGGGTTCGCTGCGTCAACTCGTCGCCGACGCCCGCTCCTAGAGCGCAGGGTCGGCGGACTCAGCGGCCGGCGGGCGCCGTGCCGCGCGCCGTCGAGCCGTCGGTCGGGCGGGGGTTCGCTGCTCTCCTCGCCGGCCCCGCAAAGCGTTCAAGTTCACCCGTGGGCTGCCGATACATCGAGCTAAGAGCAGCGTCGTCCCGCCCCCGTCCAACGAGACCCGATCCGGCCATGAGCGGCTACACCATCGAGCCACAATCGCGCAACGGCGCCGCCGACGAGCAGAATGCCGTCGGACCTCCCGCGGTCGCGCTACCCGCGGGGATAACCCCGCCGCGCAGCGCCGGGCGCTCCGCCGCCCCGCTGGTCGAGGTCCTCGTCGAGCTCGGCTTCATCTCCCAGGCCCGAGCCGACGCGGCGATCGAGGAAGGCCTTCGCAGCGGTCACAGCACTGAGCGTGTTCTGCGCGACGGCGATGCCGTCACCGCCGACCAGCTCACCCGCGCGGTCGCCGAGCGCCTCGGGACCGACTTCGTCGACCTCTCGACGTACAAGCCGGACCTGACCGCCTCCAACCTCGTCAGCGTGGAGGCCGCGAAGCGCTACGGGGCCGTGCCCGTCGGCTTCGACGAGAGCGGTCGCCTGCTGATCGCCATGGCCGACCCGGCCAACGTGATCGCGCTCGACGACCTTCGTCTGGTCACCGGGCACGAGGTCCGCGCCCTCGCCGCCACCGCGGACGACGTCGCGTCGGTGATCGCGCGCATGAGCCGCCTCGACGAGGCGGTCGCCTCGGCGCTCCAGGATCAGGAGGACGAAGACGAACCGGTCGTCGCCGAGATCCGCGAGTCGGCCGACGAGGCGCCGGCGATCCGCCTCGTCAACTCGATCATCGCCCAGGCGATCGGCGAGGGCGCCTCCGACGTCCACCTGGAGCCCTCGGGCGGCGACATGCGCGTGCGGTTTCGCATCGACGGCGTTCTCTCCGAGAGCACAACGATCCCCCGGCGGATGGTCGCCGGGGTGATCTCGCGGGTGAAGATCATGGGCAATCTCGACATCGCCGAGCGGCGTGTGCCCCAGGACGGTCGCGTCGGCCTGCGGATCGAGAAGCGGCCGATCGACGTGCGGATCGTGACCATGCCATCGGTGCACGGCGAGGGCCTCGTCATGCGCCTGCTGACCAAGGATCACGGGCTGCTCTCGCTCGACAGCCTCGGGATGCGCCCGGTGCCCTACGAGCGCTTCGAGCGCTCCATCCACCGGCCCTACGGGGCGATCCTCGTCACGGGTCCGACGGGCTCCGGCAAGACCACCACCCTGTACGCCGCGCTCAGCACGGTCAACGACGTCGAGCGCAACATCATCACCATCGAGGACCCGGTCGAGTACCAGCTCGCCGGGATCACTCAGCTCCAGGTCCACCCGCGGGCCGGGCTCTCCTTCGCCACGGGGCTGCGATCGATGCTCCGGGCCGACCCGGACGTGATCATGGTCGGAGAGATCAGGGACTCAGACACCGCGCGGATCGCCATCGAGGCCGCGCTCACCGGTCACCTCGTCCTCTCGACCCTGCACACCAACGACGCGGCGTCGGCGGTCACGCGGCTGACCGAGATGGGGGTCGAGCCCTTCCTCACTGCCTCGGCGCTCGACTGCGTGGTCGCGCAGCGGCTTGCCCGCGCCCTGTGCGTGCATTGCAAGCGCCCGCGCGTCCTGAGTGCCGACTATCTCGAGAAGGTGGGTTACGCGGTCGGCGTCGACCTCGAGGTCTACGAGGCTCACGGTTGCTCGCGCTGCGCCCACTCCGGCTACAGAGGACGGCTCGGTCTCTACGAGGTGATGAACCTCTCCGACGAGATCCGGGAGATGTGCATCGAGCGCACCTCGTCGGCGGCGATCCGAGACAAGGCCGTCGAGCAGGGCATGCGTGTGCTGCGCAACGACGGTCTCGAGAAGGTCCGCCTCGGCGTGACCTCGCTCGAGGAGGTGTCCCGCGTCACATGAGCAGCCTGAGCGAAACGACCTCTGAGCTGGTCGACAGCGCGGTGCCGCGCGGCGTCACCCCTCCCTCCGGCGCCGGGGGGAGGTTCCTGAGCGACGTGATCGTCGGGCTCGGCTTCGCCGACCGCGAGATCGTCGACCAGGCGCTCGACGGATCGCGCGCTCCGGGCAAGAAGCTGGGCACCACGCTGGTCGAGATGGGTGTGCTCTCGGAGAGCCAGCTCGGTCGCGCGGTCGCGGAGCGCTACCGGCTCGACTTCCTCGATCTGTCTGAGTTCGACATCGATCCGGAGGCGGTCCACGTCATCGGCGACGCCGAGATGAGGCGCTACGAGGCCGTTCCCGTCGCCTTCACCGAGGACGGCGCGCTGGTCGTCGCCATGATCGATCCCGCCGACTGGCTGGCCGCCGAGGAGATGGCCCAGCTGACCGGCCGCCGGATCCGGCGCGCGGTCGCCGCGCCCTCTCAGGTGATCGAGCTCATCGCTCGGGTGGCCGAGGCGAGGTCGCGCGCCGAAGAGGGCGGACCGGACGGCTCGGGTCCGAGCACCTCATCGGCCATGCCGTCGCGGCTCACCCTCCGCCCGGTGACGAGGCCGCTGGCCGGCCCCGCGCTCGGAAGGGCGTTCGGCGTGGAAGGAGCGCTCCCGGGCGATCCGGTCCCGGAAGAACGGCCGCCGCAGGTCACGACCGAAGCTCCGGTCGAGCCCACCGCCTTCGAGCCCGCGCCCCCCGCAGCGGCTCCCGACGAGGTTGTCGAGGGCCGCGTCGTCCCCCTGACCCCGCGGACGAGCGAAGGCGCCGCGAGCCCCGGCCGCGACCTGGTCGAAGCGTCTACTCCGGAAGCGGAGACGGGGGATGCAGCCCTCGAGCCGGCCGAGGACGCCGACTACGCACAGAACGCTGAGGGAGACGAGCCTGAGCCGGACGGGGACCCCGCCGGTCTCGCCCCGGACCCGGAGGTGGAGCAGGGCGACGCCGATCACCCGCCCGACGAGGTCTCCGTCGCACCCGTGCCGGAGACGGTTGCCTTTGAGCCGCCGCCGTCAGCACCCCCGGTCGACGGACCCGAGGTCGGGCTCTCCGACGCGAAGGTCGCCTCGACCGCGCCGTGGCAGGTGCAGCACGTGACCGACGGTCCCCTGGCAGGGGCGGCGCCAGTCGCCCCGAGCGCCCCGCTGCTGCCGCCGGCCCCAGACGCGCCCGCGCCTACACCTCCGCCGATGCCGACCGACGACCGCTCCCGGCAGCTCGAGGCGGTTCGGGCCGAGCTGACCGGCGCGCGCTCCAAGCTCGAGGAGGCGCGCGCCGCGCTCGAGCGCGGCCGCCACGAGCTCGAGTCCACCCGCGGTGAGCTCGTGAGCGTCCGCAGCCGCCACGACGTGGCGCTCGAGCGCACCGCCGAGACCGAGCGTCTGCTGGCCGAGTCGCGCACCCAGGTCGGACGCCTCGAGGCCGAGCTCGCCGCGGCTCAGGAGCAGTCGCGCAGCCTGCGCGAGGACCTGAGCTGGGCGCGCGGACAGATCGAGCAGCGAGGCCAGCGCGAGGACGAGGCGCTGACCGAGCTGCGCGGCCACATCGACGCCATGCAGGGCCTGCGCCCGGTCGATCCGCCGGCCGCGGCGCCCCCGAGCCCGACCGAGCCTCGCGCCGCGTTCGCGCCGAGCCCGTCGCCGCCCCTCGCGCCCTCGACGAACGGCGCATCCGCACCGCTCACCGACGTCCCGGCCCCGCCGGCCGCGGGCCCGACGAGCAGCGACAACGGCCACGTAACCCCGGCCGAGCCCGAGCAGGCCACCGGGACGACCAAGGCTCGCGGGCTCAAGCGCCTGATCGCCGCGGTGCGGCGCCTCTAGAGGCCGACCGGGGACTCACGGACATGGAAGTCGTCACCGTCAAGCTGCTCGTCGCCGGCCCCTTCGCTGCCGGCAAGACCACGCTCATCTCGGCCATCTCCGAGATCCCCGTGGTCGCCACCGAGGCCGAGGTGAGCGACGAGACCTGCGCGACCAAGCTCAACACCACGGTCTCGATGGACTACGGGAAGCTCACGGTCGCCGACGACGACCTGCGGGCCGAGCTGCTCATGTTCGGCACGCCCGGTCAGGAGCGCTTCTCGTTCATGTGGGACGTGCTCTCCGAGGGCATGGACGGCTACATCCTGCTCACCGACCTCTCGCGACCGGAGACCTTCGCGGAGGCGCGCTCGATCCTCGACCACTTCCGGGCGATGTCGGACGTTCCGTTCGTCGTCGCGGCCAACCGCTCCTCCGGGCATCCGGAGCCGATCTCGGCCCTGGCCGAGGCACTCGGCCTCGAGGAGGACGGCGTCGTCGTCCCGTGCGAGGCCGTCGACCGCGAGTCCGCCAAGGAGGTCGTGATCACCATGCTCCTCGAGGTCCTCAGTCGCGAAGAGGTGATGGCCGAGTGAGCACCCAGGAGCTCGGAGCCCGCGGGTCGGCCTCC
>JBBSNG010000117.1:0-7169 GCA_038232755.1 Solirubrobacterales bacterium
CTGGTGGCCGAGATCGGGGCCATGCGGATCTCCGACGAGGTCGACGCGCTCGAGGTCATGGGCATCTCCTCGATGACCTTTCTCGTGGCCACGCGACTGCTCGCCGCCGTCATGACGCTGCCCTTCTTGTACCTGATCGGCATCGGGATCGGCTACTTCGCCTCCTACATCGCGGTCGTGCAGCAGATCGGCGAGGTGTCCTCGGGCTCCTACTTCATGATCTTCTGGGTCTTCCAGAACCCGTTAGACCTGATCTACAGCGTGACCAAGGCCCTCTTCATGGGGATCGCCATCGTCATCGTGGGCTGCTACTACGGCTATACGGCCGGTGGCGGACCGGTTGGGGTGGGCACGGCGACCGCCAAGTCGATGGTCCTGAATCTGGTGCTGGTGCACCTGATCGGCATGCTCGGAACCCAGGTGTTCTGGGGCGCCGACCCGAGAGCGCCGATCGGCGGATAGGTCTCGAGAGGAGAGCCATGGCGGAAGAGGAGCAGACCCAGCAGCATCAGTCGGAGCACGGCTCAGCCGGCACGAACGGCGAGGGCCGGGAGACTCAGGCCGCGGTCAAGGACGAGCCCGAGCCTCGGCACGGGGAGTCGTTCGAGGGCGAGCAGGACGCCTACCAGTGGCACACCGGCACGAAACAGGAGTCGACCGCCGAAGCGGACGCGGTCGAGTTCATCAACGTCAAGAAGTCCTTCGGCAAGAACACCGTGCTCAACGGGCTCGACCTCGGTCTCCCGGACAACCAGATCTCGATGATCCTCGGTCCCTCGGGCACCGGTAAGTCGGTCTGCATCAAGCACATGGTCGGGCTGCTCTATCCCGACGAGGGCGATGTCCTCGTCCACGGCGACTCGGTCCCCAACCTGCCCGACGTCGACCTGTTCGAGATGCGCAAGAAGTTCGGTGTGCTGTTCCAGGACGGAGCGCTCTTCGGCTCGATGAACCTGTTCGACAATGTCGCGTTCCCGCTGCGCCAGCACACCGACAAGGGTGAGGACGAGATCAGCGAGACCGTCAACTACCGGCTCAAGGAGGTCGGGCTCGGCGGCGCCATGGACAAGATGCCGAACGAGCTATCCGGCGGCATGCGCAAGCGCGCGGGCTTCGCGCGCGCGCTCGTGCTCGAGCCCAGCATCGTCCTCTTCGACGAGCCGGACTCCGGCCTCGACCCGGTGCGCACCGCGCTCCTGTGCGAGCTGATCAAGGAGATCCACGAGGAGAACCAGGGTGCCTACGTGGTGATCACCCACGACATCATGTCGGCGCGGCGCGTGGCCGAGTACATCGCCATCCTCTGGAAGGGCCGGATCGTGGAGTCGGGACCGGCCGAGGAGCTCTTCAACTCGAACAACCAGTTCGTGAGGCAGTTCCTGGCGGGTGAGGCTCAGGGGCCGCTCGGCATGGAGTAGGCGGCTGCAAACCGGCGCTCAGCGTTGTCCTCGGTCGCTCGTGTGCTGAAGCACACGTCGCTCCCTGCGTCCTCGCTGAGCTTGGTTTTCGCCGTCTACCGTGGTCCGAACTGACGCTCTCCCGGAAGTTGCTGCGGGATTAAGCGCTCGGCGGGTTTAGATTTGGGCTAGGTCCGTGGCCTAAGCTCGGTTCGTGCGAAGGGGAGAGCGATTCGGGCGCGTGGCTCGATGGGCGGTCGCGCGACCGTTCCTGGTCATCGCCGCGGTGTGCGTCCTGGCGGTGGTCGGGGCGGGACTGGCGCTGCGAGCGGAGGTGTCGGCGTCGATCGCCACGCTCGTCGATCCTGACTCGGAGTCCTATCGCGCCTCGGACCGTTACAAGGCCGACTTCGGGGACGACCCGATCGCCATCCTCGTGCAGGGGAATCTCCAGCGGACCGTTCTGACCGATGATCTCGGCCGGCTGCTCGCCCTCGAGGGTTGCCTGTCGGGCACCATCCCGCCCGAGGCTCGCGCTCAGCTCCCCGCCGCCTGCGAGGAGCTGGCCCGCAACAGCCCGGTCAAGGCCGTCTACGGGCCGGCAACCTTCATCAATGCCGCTGCCTCGCGGCTGACCCAGGGGTTCCAGGAGCGCCAGGCCGGCGCCGCGGCCACGGGCGAGCAGGCGGCGGCGCAGGCGCAGGCGGCGGCGCGCCAGGGTGGCGCCTCGAGGGCTGAGGCCCAGCGAGCCGGCGATGCCGCCCGCCAGTTGGTGCAGAGCGAGTTCCAGAAGCAGGTTCTCCAGCTCGGGGTCCGCTACGGGCTCACCTCGGTGCCGAGCGTCGGCGATCCCGGTTTCGTCTCGCAGCTCGTCTTCGACACGAGCCAGGGCGCAGGGGTGCCCAAGTCGCGCTTCGCCTCGATCTTCCCGAGCCCCAACTCGGCGCTGATCCAGGTACGGCTGCGCTCTAGCCTCACGGAGGCCGAGCGATCGCGGACCATCGACCTGGTCGAGCGGGCGGTCGCCGATCCGGCCTTCAGCCTCGAGCAGGGCGGTCGCTACGTCGTCACCGGCGCGCCCGTACTCGTCCAGGGCCTCGCGACCGAGATCCAGCGCTCGGCCTTCGTCCTGCTCGGCGCTGCCCTGCTCGTGATGGCGGCCACGCTCGCCCTCGTCTTCCGTACCCGCCTGCGTCTGCTGCCGCTGGCCGTCGCCGGCGGTGCGACGGCGATCACCTTTGGTGCGGTCTCGCTCGTCGGCGGCTCGCTGACCATGGCTTCCATCGCTGCCCTGCCGGTGCTGATCGGTCTCGCCGTCGACTACGCGATCCAGTTCCAGGCTCGCTTCGACGAGGCACGGACGGCGTCCGTGTCCGAGGGCGGCGCGGTCGAGGGCTCCGGAGGCGATCCGCCGTCGCGCCCGCCCGAGCAGTCCGCCGTCGCGGCGGCGACCGCCGGCGGTCCGACGATCGCCACGGCGGCGCTCGCCACCGCCGCCGGCTTCCTCATCCTGCTGCTCTCGCCGGTGCCGATGATCCGGGGGTTCGGGGTGATCATCATCGTCGGCATCGTGCTCGCGTTCGCGTGCGCCCTGACCGCCGGCTTCGCCACGCTCGCGCGCTACTCGGGCCCCCGCCGGCGGCCGGCCGACGTGCCGCCGATGCTTCCGCGCACCAGGGCGACGCTTGCTCGCTCCGCGCGTCGCATCGGCTCGACGCGATTGGTCACCGGCGGCCGCCGGCGGGCGGGCAGCCTCGGCCGGACGGTGCGCGCGCGCCGGCGCCCGGGCCGAATCCGCGCCCTGGCAGCACGCGCCCTGGCCTACGCACTCGCCCGGCCGACGCGCGTGCTCGGCGTCGCGCTGGCCATCGCCGTGGTCGGGTGGGCGGCCGACACTCAGCAGCGGATCGTCACCGACATCACCGAGCTCGTGCCGCGGGACCTCCCGTCCCTGCGCGCGGCCGAGACCCTCGAGGACGAGTCGGGCGTGAGCGGCGAGCTCGACGTCACCGTGCGCTCCGCTCGGCTCACCGACCCCGCGGTGATCGAGTGGATGTCGACCTTCCAGGACGACACGCTGTCGGCCAACGGCTTCGAGCCCGGCGACCCCTGCGGCACGGGCGGCGCGCGGCTGTGCCCAGCCTTCTCGCTACCGGAGCTCGTGCGGTCGGTCGGCGTCGTCGACCGGGCGAGCACCGAGCAGCTGCTCGACGCCGTGCCCTCCTACTTCTCGCAGGCCGTGATCTCGCCCGACCGCAAGACCGCGAGCCTCGCGTTCGGCGTGCCGCTGCTGCCGCTGGCCGAGCAGAAGGAGGTGATCGAAGGGATCGAGCGCCGCCTCGAGGACGCTCCGCCGGGCGTAGAGGCCTCGGTGGTCGGCCTCCCGGTCCTCGCCGCCGAGGGCAGCGACGCGCTGTCCTCGCCGTTGCGCCGGCTCGGGACGCTGCTCGCCGGTCTGGTCGCTGTCTTCCTGGTCCTGCTGGCGATTCGCCGCCGGCCCAGGCTGGCCGCCGTTCCCCTCATCCCGATCGCCTTTGCCACCGGCTGGGCTGCGCTCGTGCTCTTCGTGCTGCGCGTCCCGCTCAACCCGATGTCGGCCAGTCTCGGCGCCCTCGTGCTCGCCATCTCGACGGAGTTCAGCGTGCTCCTGTCCGTGCGCTACGAGCAGGAGCGCGCCGCCGGTGCCTCGCCGGCGCATGCGGTCGAGCTCACCTATCGCTCCACGGGCGCGGCCGTGCTCGCCTCGGGGGCGACGGCGATCGCCGGCTTCGCGGCCCTGATCGCCTCGGACATCCGCATGCTGCGTGACTTCGGCGTCGTCACGGTGATCGACCTCAGCGTCTCGCTGGCGGGGGTCATGCTCGTGCTCCCGGCCGCGCTCGTATGGGCCGAGGCGCAGGGGCCGCTCACGTGGCGCGATCTCGATCCACGCCGCTGGGCGCCTTCGGCCGGACGCGGCCTCGGCAGGAGCGTGCGGCGGCTGCCGAGCCTGGCGCGCCGCGGACGCGAGCGGGTCGCGAGCCTGTGGGGGCGCCGCCGCGCTCGGCCTTCGGCGGCCCACCGCGCGGGCGGCTGGCGCCGCTTCTGGCCCCGCGGTCGTGCCTGAGGATCGCCTCGGCGACCTCGGGCGACGGGGCCGCAAGGGCGAGCCGCAGCCCGGTGAGGCCGAGCCGGGCGGAGCGGGAGCGGGGCCGGACCCGAGCCGCGGCGGCGACCGTGATCCCATCCTCGGCGACGACCGGCGGCCGGCCTCGGAGCGGCTGGCCGAGCTCGACGAGCGTCGCCCGGAGGAGCCTCTGGCCGACGCCGGCGCGGCCACCGGTGCCGCGCTCCAGCCGCGCGGACGCCGGGGTCGCTATCTCGGTGTCGTGGCCATCGCCTTTGCCGTTCTGGTGGTGGTCGCGGCCTTCAACTCGGCGCGCAACCTCGCGGGCGACCGTGATCTCCTGCGCGGGCCGTCGGTCGGCTCCACGCTCCCCGATTTCGCCGCTCCACTGGCCACGGGGCCGCTCGAGGGCGACGCCAACGTCAGGGGGCGCACGGGCGGAGGAGAGGCCGCGGGCGCTCGCCCGGCCTGCGAGGTCCGTTCGCCCGAGGTCGTCAACGTCTGCGAGCTGAGCGAGCGCCGGCCGCTCGTGCTGACCTTCATCGTCACGCGCGGCGCCGACTGCGCCCCCCAGCTCGCGACGGTCGAGCGCGTGCGACGGGAGTTCCCGAACGTCGCCTTTGCCGCCGTGGTCAGCGGCTCGGACCGTGACGAGGTGGCCGACCTCGTACGCGAGCGGCGCCTGTCGATGCCGGTCGCGGTCGACCCCGACGCGGCGCTCGTCAACCTCTACCGCGTCGGCGTCTGCCCGACCACGGTCTTCGCCGCCCGCGGCGGTGCCGTGCGCGAGGTGCGCATCGGCACCCTCGACGAGGCGGCGCTGCGCCGGCGCGTGAGCGCGCTGGCGGCGGCCGAGCGATGAGCGCGATCGAGATCGAGCCGCGTCCGGGCTGGGTCGCGCCCGATCTGGCCGCCGAGCTGCCCGGGCTCGAGCTGCTCCAGGTCTCCGTCGCCGCCCGTGCTCGCCGGAGCCCGCGCGGGGTCCATCAGCGGTTGTGGGCCCTTAGCAGCCGCTTCAACGGGGCGCGCGCGATCGCCATGCGCCGCGAGCCCGTTCCGGCCGCCTACCGCGCGTTCTTCCGCCAGATCGGCCTCGATCCCGACGAGACCCGGACCCCGGTCGAGGCGGCCGCCCTCGAGCGCCTGCGGGCCGGCGGGTTCCGCAGCCGCGGCCTTCCGCACGACGCGGCGCTCGTGGCCACGGTGGAGACCGGCGTCGCCACCCTCGTCCTCGACGCCGACCGGGTCGAGGGCGACGTCGGGCTGCGCCTGGCCGACCGGCGCGAGCGACTCGGCGGGGACGAGGCCCCTGTCCTTGACCAGGGACAGGTGCTGCTGGCCGACGGCGTGCGGCCCCTCGGGACGCTGTTCGGCGAGCTCGTCGACGGCCTGGTGATCGACCGCTCGACCGAGCGCATGCTCCTGCTTGCCGTCCGGGTTCGCGGGGTGCCGCGGGTCATCGCCGACGAGGCCCTGTGGCTTGCCGCAGGGGTGCTCGCGACGGAGGCCTGAACCGCGGCCCCGAGGGCCGAGGTCTGCTACCTTCGGCCTACCCGAGGTAGGGAGCGGGAGTCCGGTGCCTGAGCTGCTCGATCGCCCAGATCATTACGACGAGGATGCGGAGATGTCGGCGGCGATCACGCGCGACGTTCCGCCCTCGCTCGCTCCGGCGACCGAGACCGACGAGCGCGCCGCTCGCCGTACTCTGCTCGACCAGATCGCCCGCCTCGAGGGTGACCTCGCGCAGCTCTTCTGCACGACCTTCCCGCGTGAGGGGTTCGACTGGGGCGTGGCCTCACCTCGCGGCGGACCGCGAGTGCTGCCGCTGGCCGAGCTCGAGCGCGTTCGCGACGCGCTGGCCTCGCGCCTCGCGGAGAACCGCCTTCAGCTCGACCGGCGGGCACTGGTCGAAGAGCGCAACCGGGGTCGCATCGAGCACATGCTGCTCGAGCCCGAGCGGTACAAGTGGGAGCTGATCTCGAACGAGGACATCGGCGAGCCCGGGTGCAAGCACTGGCACGTGCGCCCGCGCTACGGGGTCCTCGGGATGTTCCTGAACTGGTGGCGCGTTCGCATCTCCTCCGGCTGCCCGTTAGCCGGGGGGCGCGGCCGATGGCCGTGACCCCGCCCCCACCGACTCCGAGCCGAGACGTGTCGCCGGCCTCGCGCTCGCCCTACCGGTCGCGCCGAGCCTGATGGGCCGGCGTAGCCGCAAGCGCAGCCTGACCGGCGAGGGCGTCTCCCGGTCGGTCGCGACCCAGGAAGGCTCGGACGCCGGCCTCTCCTCGCGCGCGGAGCGTGACGCCGAGCGCCGGCGCCGGCACGCCGAGGAGCTCGCCGCGTCGCAGAGCGGGCGCTCGAGCCGGCGCGGCACGCGGGAGCGCCCGCAGGCACCCTGGGGTGCCTTCCCGCTGGCCGAGCTCGTGGTCCTGCTCGCCCTCGGGCTCGCGGTCGCCGGCTTCCTGGTGCGCAGCGAGCGCGGCACCGTGATGTTGGTGGCCGGCCTGGTGCTCGGCTCGCTCGCCGGACTCGAGCTCGCCGCTCGTGAGCACTTCGCCGGCTACCGGTCGCACACGAGCCTGCTCTCGGCGTGCGCCGCGTTCGCCGCCGGCGCCGTGCTCGTCATCGCTCTGCCCGGTTCGATCACCGAGGTCCCAAAGGCGATC
>JBBSNG010000118.1:0-7126 GCA_038232755.1 Solirubrobacterales bacterium
CACGCCGAGGAGGACCGCCGCCAGCGCGAGCTCGTGGAGGCGCGCAACAACGCCGAGAACACCGCCTATCAGTCCGAGCGCCAGCTCGGCGAGCTCGGCGAGTCGGTGGACGAGAGCTCGCGCACGGAGATCGAGGCCGCGATCAAGGACGTCCGGGACTCGCTCGGCTCCGAGGACGCAGCGGAGATCCAGGCCAAGACCCAGGCGCTCCAGGAGTCCTTCCACCGGGTCTCCGAGCAGATGTACGCGGCTGCGGCTCAGCAGTCCGAGGCCGCGGGGGCCGGCGCGCCCGGCCCCGACGGTGCCGGCGCCACGAACGGCGCGGCCGCCGACGACGAGGAGGTCGTCGACGCCGAGGTCGTCGAGGGCGAGAGTCGATGAGCGCCGAGCGACCGACGCCGAGCGAGGGCGCGGTCCGAGAGCAGATGCGTGAGCACGCCGGGCCGCGCGCCGCGAGCGCGCCGGCCGCCACGGACCGCGAGCCCGAGGCTCCGAGCCGCGAGCGCGTGCCGGACGAGAGCGGCGATGACGAAGGCTTCGTCGACGCTCCGGCCGGACCGGATGACGACGAGGCGGCCGAGGTCGGCGCGTCGGACCCGCTCGCCGACGCCGAGCGCCAGCGCGACGAGTACCTGATCCTCGCCCAGCGCACTCAGGCCGACTTCGACAATTTCCGCCGCCGGGCCGCGCGCGATGCGGCCGCGGCCGGTCCGCGCGCCAAAGCGGGGCTCGTGCGCGAGTTGCTGCCGGCGCTGGACAACCTCGAACGGGCACTCGCCGCGGCTGGGGAGGCCGATCAAGGTCTGGCCGGCGGAGTGCGCATGGTCCACGCCGAGCTGATCGGCGCCCTGGAGCGCAGCGGCGTGGCCGCCTACGAGCCGGACGGCGAGCGCTTCGATCCGAACGTCCACGAGGCCCTTTCCACCCGACCGGCCGACGGTACCGAGCCCGGCATGATCGTCGACGTGCTCGAGAAGGGCTACCGCCTCGACGACACCGTGCTGCGTCCGGCGCGCGTGGTCGTCTCCGCGTAGGAAGCCATGCCCGCGGTCAAGGACCCCTACAAGACGCTCGGCGTCGACAAGAAGGCCTCCGACGAGGAGATCAAGAAGGCCTACCGCAAGCTCGCGCGGCGCTGGCATCCCGACACCAACCCCGGCGATCCGGCCGCCGAGGAGCGCTTCAAGGAGATCCAGGAGGCCAACTCGGTCCTCTCCGACCCCGACAAGCGCAAGCAGTACGACGCGGGCGGCGGGATCTTCGGCGGCGGTGGCGGTCCCGGCGGATTCGACCCCGGCTCCTTCCGCGGCGGCTTCGGCGGCTTCGGCGACATCCTCTCCGACATCCTCGGCGGACGCGGCGGCGCCGGAGGTCCGGGCGGCGTGCGCACCGGCGCCCAGGAGCGCGGCCGCGACCTCGAGGTCGAGGTTCACCTGTCGTTCGCGCAGGCCATGGAGGGTGCCCAGGCGCCCGTGACCGTGCCCGTGTCCGCGCCGTGTGCCACGTGCCGCGGGACGGGCGCGCGGCCGGGCAGCTCGCCGACGGTCTGTCCACGCTGTCAGGGACGCGGTATCGAGTCGCAGGGCCAGGGGCTCTTCTCGATCTCCCAGCCGTGCTCGCTCTGCGGCGGGACGGGGACGAAGATCGACGATCCGTGCCCCACCTGCTCCGGACGGGGTCAGGCCCGCCAGGTCAAGCGCTACAAGGCCAACATCCCCGCCGGGGTGCGCGACGGCAGCCGCGTGCGCCTCGCCGGCAAGGGCGAGCCCGGCCTGCGCGGCGGCCCGCCGGGCGATCTCTACGTGATCACGCGCGTGGAGGGCTCGGCGGTGTTCACCCGCAAGGGCGAGAACCTCGAGGTCGACGTGCCGATCACCATCGTCGAGGCCATCCGAGGCGCGACCGTCGAGGTGCCGACGCTCGACGGGACGAAGCGCATCCGCGTGCCGGCTGGCACCCAGCACGGGACGGTGCAGCGCCTGCGCGGCGAGGGCCCGCCCAAGTTGGGCGGACGCGGGCGCGGCGACATCCGCTACCGGTTGCAGGTCGACGTGCCGAGCTCGCTCAACCGCGAGCAGGAACGCGCCGTCGAGGAGCTGGCCGAGGTCATGGACACCGACCCCCGCGCCGAGCTGCTCGCGCGGGCGGGGGCGAAGCGCTGATGGCGGGCGCGGAGACGGGCGGCGGCCGTCCGGGCGGCGGCTCGGACCGGCGCCGCGGCGCCGGCGCCGACGCTACCCGCGGCGTCTACATGATCTCGATCGCCGCGGAGCTGGCCGGCATGCATCCGCAGACCCTGCGCATCTACGAGACCAGGGGTCTGATAACCCCGAAGCGCTCGCCGAAGAACACGCGGCTCTACTCGCGGGAGGACGTCGAGCGGCTCCAGCGCATCCAGGAGCTGACGACGGAGCTGGGACTGAACCTGGCCGGGGTCGAGCGGGTGACCGCCCTGGAGCGGGAGCTCGAGCGCACGCGCCGGCGCGCGGATCGGCTCGAGCGCGAGCTCGAGCGCACGCGGGGGGCGGTTGACGCGGAGATCGAGCGGGTGCGGCGGACCTACCGGCACGAGCTCGTGCGCTACGAGGCGCCGGGGAGCGCGCTGGTGCCGGCGCGGCGGCGGGGCGGCTGAGGAGCACCGTTTTGCCAGGCCGAAGCGTCCAGCCAGTGGAGTAGATATTGCCCTAGAGGATGACGAACGCTCCGATCGTCGAGCGACCCGAGCGCTCAGGCGGCGGAGGCCATCTCGACCAAGGCGTCCGGCACGCGGATCCTGACCCCGAGCTTGTGAAGTGCGGCTACGAGATCGAGGTACTCCTCTCGCTCGGAGATCGCGTCCGCCGCTCGCTCCTCCGCGTGCGCGGCAACCGTGGCTGCGTGATACTTCGCGTACCACACCGCGGCCCCGCGGAGCGCCTGCAGCTCGCGCTGGGTCAGGGTCTGAAGGGGAGCATCGTCCACGCCGGTCACTAGCGCGGCTCCCGGACACGAGACAAGGCCTCTGCGTCACAACCCGGCATGAACCTCGCAACGAGCGAGCAACAAGTGCTCGAACGACTGCGAGCCACTCTCGATCGCTTCGCCGGTCGCTATCGCGAGCTGAACGGCGCGGGCGCGGGATCCATGTGGACCGGATGCGACAGAGCGAGCTCGACTCGGCGTTGCCGTGGCCGATCAAGCACGGGGCGAAGGACGTGGCGGCACGAGCCGTCGCCCATCTCGATCGCGCGATGGCCCACCACGGGGTCGCCGTGGAGCCTCCGGGTCGACGGTGGAGCATCTTCCAAGGAGTGCAGTCGGGGGCCGACGCCTACACCGCACGCGTCCGGCGCCGGCTCACGACGGAGGTCAAGCGACGGCCCGAGCTCTACGGAGCGAAGACGGGCGAGCCGATCCTCGAGCTGCCGCCCGGTCGCGAGGGGCAGGCGCCGTGGGCCGAGCAACCCGAGCTGCTCGCGCGTACGCCCGAGTCGAGGGCGATCATGTACGGGGCGATCGATGATCGCGACTACACGAGCATCGTCTGGATCGGTCGCGAGGACGTTGTGTCAGACCGTGTCGTGGCAGCGCTCGAGCGTTGGCGTCCCGTGCTGGCGACGCGCGCAGAGTTCGCGCGCAACTCGCGCCGCCGCTGGTTCGAAACCGCTTGGCCGCGCGACAAGGACGAGCTCCGCGCTCCGAAGGTGATCGCCCTCGCGGTCGAAGGTCTCGTGCGCGCGATCGCCGCAAACCGCCGCGCGTTGCTATGCGCTTCACGCGTGTGCGAAGAGAGACGGCGCGGGTCCACGGTCCGGTCGAGCGGCTAGGTGTGTTCGATGAGCTCCTCGCTGGTCGGTCGCTCATGCCGCACGAGCTCGGTGCCTTGATCCTCCCCCGCGAACTGGGCCGGTTCGCCGAGCAGCTGGAAGAGAGGGCAACCGAGGTGGCCGAGCTGCTCGACGAGGGACGCGTCCTGGTCGAAGCCGTCGAGCGGCTGGTCTGCCGCCTCTACGCGCTGCCCCCGGACCTCGAGGAAGCGGTGCTCGTCCATGCCGCGCGGCGCGCGGAGTCGGTGTCCCTCGAGCCGAGTGACAAGACCCATCAGCGGAAGTCGAGCCGGTGACGATCGCGTGTCAAGCCGCTGTGCGGTCGCCGACCCAGTAGCGCGGGCCGGCAGCGAGGCGCCCGGCCCGGTCGTCGGGAGTCGAGAGGCACCGCTCGAGCCGCAGCCGATGCATCCGGTTCTGTAGTACGATTCTCGGTCGTGGAGCTCCTGTGGTCGGCGCTCCGCCATGGAGTCCATGACGAGGATGTCCAGCACGCTCTGCGCAACTCACTGCTCGTGGAAGAGATCGACGAGGATCCGACTCGCTACCTGGTTCTCGGTCCCGACCGGGCAGGGAACCTGCTCGAGCTGGTCGTGCTGGACAGACCCCAGGGTCCCGCCGTTATCCATGCGATGCCGATGAGACCGAAGTACCGGGCTCTGCTGTCCACTAGACCGTGACGATGCCAAAGACGCACGGGACCAAAGCCGACGGCACGCCGATCACCGACGAGATGGTCGAGGCGATGGCCGCCGAGGCCGAGCGCGGCTACGACGTCGAGGACGTAGGACGGCGTCGTCGGGCGGGTCGTCCGCCAATGGGATCGGGGCCATCCTCGGTCGAGTCGGTGCGGCTCGATCCCGAGCTCAAGCGCGATCTGCTTCTGCGTGCCGCAGAGGAGCACATCAGCGTTTCCGAGGCCATCCGACGCGCGATCGGCCAGTACCTCCGAGCCAGCTGACCGGAAGCCTGCTGCCCCGTAACCGTCGGCGGCGCGCTGATGCCCGGTGGCGTGCACACGGAACCGCGCGGATCGTCGTCGGCAACGGTATGGCTACTGGTATGGGGTCAGCAGATCTCGATCCGCCTCTCCGACGACGACCTGACCGGCATCGACGCCGCCGTCTCCGAGGCGCTACCCGAGTCGCGCCGTGGCGGTCCCGGCCGCAGTCGACCAGCGAGACGGGCGCACCCGCCTTCACCGCCGACCGTTCTGGGAGTCCGTGGACGTCGGGTCGAGATCCGCCTCGTGCGGTGAGCGGACGAGAGGCGCGGGCGTTCGCCAGACCTGCTATAAAGTCACTTAGATCTTATGCAAGCTGACCGCTTCACCGCCAAGTCCCAAGAGGCCCTCGCCGCGGCTCAGCGCATCGCGGGCGCCCGCGGCAACCCGCAGCTGGAGCCCGCGCACCGCCTCGTGGCCCTGCTCGAGCAGGACGGCGGCATCGTCGGTCCCGTGCTGCGGTCGGCCGGCGCCGACCCCGAGCGCGCGCGCCGCACCGCCAACGAGGCGCTCGACGCGCTTCCCACGGCCCGCGGTGACGTCAGCCACACGCCTTCCCCGAGCCACGCGACGAGCCAGATCCTCAACCAGGCCGACGACGAGGCGCGCGGCCTCGGCGACGAGTACGTCTCGACCGAGCACCTGCTGCTCGCGCTCGCCGGCGACCCGCGGACCGACGTCGGCGCGTCGCGCGACCGGATCGCCGCCGCGATCGCGAGCGTTCGCGGCCCCCATCGCGTCACCGACCAGAGCCCCGAGGACAAGTACCAGGCGCTCGAGAAGTTCGGCAACGACCTGACCGAGGCGGCCGAGCAGGGTCGGCTCGACCCCGTCATCGGCCGCGACGACGAGATCCGCCGCGTCGTCCAGGTCCTCTCGCGGCGCACCAAGAACAACCCGGTCCTGATCGGGGAGCCCGGCACCGGCAAGACCGCGATCGCCGAGGGCCTGGCCCAGCGGATCGTTTCCGGCGACGTGCCCGAGTCGCTGCGCGATCGGCGCGTGGTCGCCCTCGATATCGGCGCCCTGATCGCCGGGGCCAAGTACCGCGGTGAGTTCGAGGACCGGTTGAAGGCGGTGCTCAAGGAGATCGCCGAGGCTCAGGGCCAGGTCATCCTGTTCATGGACGAGCTCCACACCATCGTGGGCGCGGGGGCTGCCGAGGGCGCCGTCGACGCCGCCAACCTGCTCAAGCCGATGCTCGCCCGCGGCGAGCTGCGCGCCGTCGGCGCGACCACGCTCGACGAGTACCGCAAGCACATCGAGAAGGACGCCGCGCTCGAGCGCCGCTTCCAGCCCGTCTTCGTCGACGAGCCGTCGACCGAGGACGCGATCGCCATCCTGCGGGGGCTCAAGGAGCGCTACGAGGTCCACCACGGCGTGCGCATCCAGGACGCGGCGATCATCGCCGCGGCGATGCTCTCGCAGCGCTACATCGCCGACCGCTTCCTGCCCGACAAGGCCATCGACCTGGTCGACGAGGCGGCCTCGCGCGTGCGTATCGAGATCGACTCCATGCCGACCGAGATCGACGAGGTCGAACGGCGCGTGCAGCAGCTCGAGATTGAGCGCCAGGCCATGTCCAAGGAGTCCGACGAGGCTTCGATCGCTCGTCGCGAGGCGATCGAGCGCGAGCTCGCCGAGCTCCAGGAGCGCTCGGCCGGCATGAAGGCGCAGTGGCAGTCCGAGAAGGAGGCGATCACCGCCGTCCAGGACTTGAAGGAGCGCCTCGAGCATGCCCACCGCGAGGCCGAGCGCGCCGAGCGCGACGCCAATCTCGGCCGCGCCGCCGAGCTGCGCTACGGCGAGATCCCCGAGCTCGAGCGCACCCTGCTCGAGGCCGAGGCCTCGAATGACGGCGCGAACGGGACCTACCTCAAGGAGGAGGTCGACGAGGAGGACATCGCCGGGGTCGTGGCCAAGTGGACCGGCATCCCCGTCTCGAAGCTGATGGAGGGCGAGGTCGAGAAGCTCGTGCACATGGAGAAGCGCCTGCACGCTCGGGTGATCGGCCAGGACGAGGCCGTCGACGCGGTGTCGAACGCCCTGCGGCGCTCACGCGCGGGGCTCCAGGACCCGAACCGCCCGATCGGCACGTTCCTGTTCGTCGGGCCGACGGGGGTCGGCAAGACCGAGCTCGCACGCGCACTCGCCGAGTTCATGTTCGACACCGAGGACGCGATGCTGCGCATCGACATGTCGGAGTACATGGAGAAGCACTCGGTCTCGCGCCTCGTCGGCGCGCCGCCCGGCTACATCGGCTACGAGGAGGGCGGCCAGCTCACCGAAGCGGTGCGTCGTCGGCCCTACTCGGTGG
>JBBSNG010000119.1:0-7001 GCA_038232755.1 Solirubrobacterales bacterium
CACCGCGCGGTAGAGGCGAGGATCGGCGGCCTGGTCGACGGTCGTCCCCTCGTAGGCCCCCTTGAAGTCGACCGAGTCGACCGCGCGGGTGGCGGCGATGGCGGCGATCAGCTCGTCGTCCCAGGAGCTCACGGGGTCGAGCTTGAAGCGCAGGCTGGGGTAGCGCTCGAGGCGCCGGCGGATCGGCTCGATGCTCGGCGGCTCCGGCAGCCGCAGCGAGACGACGAAGGTGACCGGCCGCGCGTCGCGCCGGAGCACCTCGGCCAGCGAGCGCCCGGCCTGGTTGAGCGCGAGATCGAGGGCCGCGGACTCGTACGCCCAGCGGCGGTAGTCACGCGAGGGCCCCCGCTCGGGTGGGGTGGGCCACAGCTCGAGGCCGTCGAGCAGCTGAGAGAAGCTCTCGATCGTGTGCTGGCCGCTGAGCGGAAGGCTCGGCCCGGCGTCCTGAAACGCGAACTGATCCAGTCCCTCGTAGGTGACGTCCTCGCCCACCCCCTCGCGGCCGCCGCCGCGCAGGCGGATGACTGTGGACAGCCGCGTGAACTCGCTCGAGACGTCGCGCTCGAGGCCCTCGAGCTCGTAGGCGTCGATTTCGAGCGGCAGGTCGGCGAGGAGCGCGTAGGTGCTCACGGCGGGGCACCCTAAACGCTGAGCCGCGCGCATTACACGCCGCCGCCCGGACCGAGGTACTTGTCGTTGGGCGTGACGCTGCGGTCCTCGCGCACGTCGGGTGGATCGAGATTGGTGTCGACGAACACGCACCAGTTCCCGCGGCGGTCGTCGGCCGGGATGCAGGTGCGGAAGTAGCCCTCGGCCACGCGGATGGTGTTGGCGGCATCGACGTTGCGCCGATACTCTGGGCTGGCGTGTGCCAGGACGTAGCTGCGGACGAGCCGGGCGTTCATCTCCGTCGCCTCGGTCTCGGAGACGATCAGCGGTCGCGAGGCGAGTCCCGCGGCGACCAGCCCGAGGGCACCGGCCACGAGCAGTCCCGTCGCCGCACGGTCGAGCAGGACCTCGTACGGCGGGCCGCTCGGGCCGCTCGCCCGCGCGCCGCCCGCGACCGCGGGGTCGCCCTTCGCGGCGCCGGCAGGCGGGCGCTCGGCGATCATCCGCCGGGCCAGGAACGGCGCGACCGCTCCGACCAGGAACAGGTTAGAGAACGAGGCGATGATCATCCCCGGTACCAGGTCGACCCCCGAGGCGAGCGGCGGGAGCAGGTGCAGCAGCAGCCCGTCGCCGACGGTGAGGACGGCAAAGGCCGGCCACTGGAGACCCCCGCGCAGGCGCCAGCGCAGACGGCGGAGCCAGAGCCTGGCCTCGGAGCCCATGGGGCGAGATTAGCCGGAGGCCACGTGCGCTACGAGGGCCAGGTTCCCGGCCAACCTCCGGCCGCGCGGTAGCATCGACGCAAGAACGATGACCACGCTCGCGCCCCCTCAGGCTCCATCGGACTCCACCCTCGAGGACGGGCGCGCACGGCGTGAGCTCTGGACCGTGAACGCCGGCCTCCTCTCCTACCTCGAGGGCGTGGCGCTCCAGGAGCGCCTACGAGCCGCCCGCCAGGCCGGCGCCATCCCCGACACGCTCCTCCTGCTCGAGCACCCGCCGGTCTACACCAAGGGTCGGCGCACCTCTGCGAGCGACCTGCCCATGGGCGAGCAGTGGTACCGCATGCAGGGCGTCGAGGTGGCCGAGTGCGACCGCGGCGGGCGCGTGACCTACCACGGGCCCGGGCAGCTCGTCGGCTACCCGATCGTCGGGGTCCGCGACGTGGTCGACTACGTGCGCACCCTCGAGCGGGCGCTCGTCGCCGCTCTGGCCGACGAGGGCGTCGGCGCCGAGGTGCGTGAGGGCCTGACCGGCGTCTGGGCCGGCGAGCGCAAGATCGGCTCGATCGGCGTGCACGTCCAGAAGGGGGTGACGACGCACGGCTTCGCCATCAACGTCGACTGCGACCTCCAGCCCTTCGAGTGGGTCGTGCCCTGCGGCATCGAGGGCGTGCAGATGACCTCGGTCGCCCGCGAGACCGCTCGCGGCGCCGGAGGGATGCGCTGCTTCAAGCGGCGCGTGGCCTGGCGTCTGGCCGAGGAGCTCGGGCGCCGCCAGCGCCTGGTCTCGCTGTCTCGGCTGCTCGTCCGAGCCGAGGTCGGCGCCGCCATCGCGCCGGTCCCTCCGGCCGCGCGCCGGCCGGAGCCGGCCGGAGCATGAGCGCGCCGACCGCACCGCCGCCGCGCGGCCCCGCCGGCGCTCCCACCCGCTCGCGCGCCAACCCCGGCGGTGCGCGCGTGCTCGACATGGGCGAGGTCCGCCCCTTCCGCGAGCGCAAGCCTCCGTGGTTCAAGGTTCCAGCCCCTGGGGGCGAGCGCTTCCGCGAGCTCAAGCGGATGATCGACGGGCAGGAGCTCAACACCGTCTGCGAGGAGGCGGCCTGCCCCAACATCGGCGAATGCTGGGCGCGCGGCACCGCCACCTTCATGATCCTCGGCGACACCTGCACCCGCCGCTGCGGTTTCTGCAACGTGCAGACCGGCAAGCCGACCCACAACGACCCGCTCGAGCCGCTCCGGGTCGCCCAGTCGGTCAAGAAGATGGGGCTGCGCCATGCCGTCGTCACCAGCGTCGACCGCGACGACCTGCCCGACCTGGGCTCGCGCGCCTTTGTCGGAACGATCCGCTCGATCCGCAAGCTCTCACCAGGCACCAAGGTCGAGGTGCTGACGCCCGATTTCCGCGGCCAGGAGATGCCACTCGCCCGCGTGATCGCCGAGCGCCCCGACGTCTTCAACCACAACGTGGAGACCGTGCCGCGCCTCTACCCACTGGCCCGCCGCGGCTCGAAGTTCCTGCGCTCCTGCCGCGTGCTGCGCAACGCCAAGCAGATGGGCGGCGACGAGGTGGTCACGAAGTCGGGGCTGATGACCGGGCTCGGGGAGACCATCGAGGAGCTCGTCGAGACCTTCACGGTGCTGCGCGAGCACGACGTCCAGGTCCTGACCGTGGGCCAGTACCTGCGGCCGACCGAGAATCACCTGCCGGTCGTGCGTTACTGGCACCCCGACGAGTTCGCCGAGCTCGAGCGCGAGGCCTACGCGCTGGGCTTCGAGTCGGTGGCCGCCGGTCCGCTCGTGCGCTCGAGCTACCACGCCGAGCAGACCCTCGAGCAGGCCGCTTCGCGCTAGGAGGGTCGGGCACCTCACTTGAGCGAGCGACGGCTCGTGGGCCTCCTCCACCTCGGCGCGCTCGGCGCGCTCAGGCTATGGTTAGTTGCTCCAGGTTCTGTCCGGGGCGGCGAGCTCGTCCAACCCGTCGGGAGGGCGGTGGAGTCGTCTGCTTCGCCCACATCGGCGGCCTCCGCTTCGGCCTCGCGTTGATCGGTCTGTTCGCCGACCGCCCGCAAGAGAACCACGCCGGAGAGGACCGTATGCCGGTCTACTGATGGGTCGAGCCTTCGTCTACATACTCACGCTCGCCTTCGTGGCGGTCTTCGCCTTCCTCACCGTTCGCGTGCTCCTGAGCGACGGCGTGACCATCGTCGTGGTCGCCGCGCTGGTCGTACTCGTCCTCGTCGTCTTCGGAGGGCTCGGCGCTATCGGCGGTCGCAACGAGAGGCGTCGGCGGTGAACCCTCTGACCGGGGGCCGGCTCGGGCGCGAGCGTCGCCTCGGGCGCCCGGGGACCTTCCTCATCGTGCTCCTGGCCCTGGGCGCCGCGGGGGTGATCGGCGTGCTCGGCCTCGATGCCGGGCGCAGCTTCAGCGAGAGCCTCGACGATCCGAGGGTGGCCACGACCGGCCTGCCCGCCCAGGCTCCCGTACCCGGCCCCGACGACCGTCCGGCCCTCGCCCCGGGCGTGACGATCCAGGCCGAGAACCTGATCCCCATCCGCCTCGACCGGCCGCCCGCCGCCGGGCTGCTCTTCGACCTCGAGACCGGTCAGGCGCTATGGACTCGCAACCCCAGCGAGGTGCGGCCCATCGCCAGCCTGACCAAGATCATGACCGCCCTGCTCGTGGCCGAGCGGACCTCACCACGCGATCGCCCGAAGATCACCCGCGCCGCCCTTCGCTACTCGGGCTCGGGGGTCGGCGTACTCCCCCGCGGGCGCCGCGTGCCCATCGACGGGCTGCTCCACGGGCTGTTGCTCCCATCGGGCAACGACGCAGCGATCGCCCTGGCCGACCACGTCGCGGGCTCGGAGCGGCGCTTCGTCGAGCTCATGAACCGGCGCGCGCAGGAGCTCGGGCTGCGCTGCACGCACTTCTCCTCGGCCTACGGCCTCGAGAACGCCGACCGCTCCTGTGCCGCCGATCTGGCCGCACTGGCCCGCGTGGCCCTCGAGGAGCCTCGGATAGCTCGGGTCGTGCGTCGCCGCGAGGCGGCGGTGCGCTTCCCGATCCCCGGAGGGAAGCTCTACCTGAACAGCACGAACCCACTCCTGCGTCTTCGCTACCCGGGCACGATCGGCCTCAAGACCGGCTACACCCGGCGCGCGGGGCGAACCTACGTGGGCGTGGTGCGCCGGCGCGGTCGCACCCTCGGAGTGGTGCTGCTCGGCTCGCCGGACCCGAGCGTGCAGGCCAAGCAGATGTTCGACCGCGCGTTCGCGCCGGGTAAGCGCCGCGACTCCCGAGCAGGGCGCCGGCGCGCGCGTTAGAGGCCCCCGGCGGGCGGGTAGGCGCCAAAGAGCCGCGATTCGCCGCGCCGCTCGGCGCGCGTCCGCGCCGTCCTCGTCGCCAGACCCGCAAGGAGACCGCCAGCATGGCCCACCGTTCCGCCGTCAAGCCCAAGCGCCGCGCCGCCAAGCTCGCGGCGCGCAACCCGCGCCGAACCGGCCGCGCCGTCTGGGGCGTCACTAAGCTCGCCGGGCGAAACCCCCGCGCCGTGCGCGGCGGGGCTCGCCTGCTCGGGCGTTCGACCCGGGGAGGGACGAAGCTGTACGCCAAGGGCAAGACCGCCAAGGTCACGGGCCGGGGCGGCGCCAAGGCGCTCAGGGCGGCCCGCCGCCGCCGCCCGGCCCGCTCACGGCTCGTGTTCACGGGCGCGCTCGCCGCGCTCGGGGCCTACTTCCTCGACCCCAAGCGCGGCAAGCACCGTCGCAACGCGGCCACCGGCAAGGCCGGCAAGGCGGTCCGGCGCGGAAAGAGCGGCACCGAGAGCAAGGTCCGTCACGCCGAGGGCGTGGCCGCCGGAGCGGCTCACAGCGCCACTCCCGGCGGCGGTCGCGTCGCCCCGGAGGCTCGTCTCAACGATCCGTCCCTCGCGCGCAAGGTCGAGAGCGAGATCTTCCGTGACCCCGATGCGCCGAAGGGAGCCGTGAGCGTCAGCGTTGAGAACGGCGTGGTCTTCCTGCGGGGGCAGCTCGACGACGCAAGCCAGAGGCAGAAGCTGGCCACCGAGGCCGGCAGGGTCGACGGCGTGCGCGAGGTGCAGAACCTGCTGCACGGACCGGGCGAGACCGCCCCGGCCAAGTCAGACGGGGGTCCCGGCTCCGGCGCCGCCTGATGCGTCGCCGGGCCACGGCGCTGTTGGCCCTGGCCGGACCCACCGTCCTCGGGGCGTGCGGCGAGCGGACGCTCGACGACCGCGAGCTCGAGTCGACGTTGAAGCAACAGCTCGACAGCTCCGCCGGCGTCACCTCGCGCGGAGTGGTGTGTCCCGACGACGTAACCGCGGAGCGGGGACGGAGGTTCGCGTGCACGCTGATCGCCCCCAACGGCGACCAGGTCCGCGTCGACGTGAGGCTGACCAACGGTGAGGGCGGCTTCAGCGCGAACGTGCCGCGCGAGCAGCCTTCCCGTTAGCGGGATCCCGGGTACGTCGGCCGGAGTTGCCGGCCGCCCGTTCTCGCCGGAGGAGCGCGCGGCGAAGGGGGTCGAGGCCGGCGAGGTGGTGCGAGGCGGTTCGCGCCTGAGGCGGGCCGTGCCGGGCCCGCTCACCTGATCGACGCGCCCAAGTGAGCCGGGCCAGAACTTACCGTCGGTAAAGACGATCGCTACCCTGGCCGCCGTGGCCATCTCCGACCAGGGAACGAAGCTCGGCCTGTGGGCGCTCAACCGCTTCGCGGGCCTCGAGGTGCTCGACCGCGTCGGGGCGCGCGAGCCGGCCGAGCGGCTGTTGCTCCGCGCGTCACGCGACGGCACGCGCACGGCAGCCCGCGCGAGCCGCGCGTTCGTCGCCGCTTCGAAGGCCGCACGGCCCGCGCGGCTCTCCGCGGCGCGTTCGAGCGGCCTGTTCGACCTGACCCCGAACGACGAGCAGCAGATGCTCCTGGAGTCGTTCCGGTCGTTCGCCGCCGAGCGCCTGCGCCCGGCGGCAACGGGCGCCGACGCGCAGAGCACGCCCCCGGCCGAGCTCATGGCGCAGAGCAGCGAGCTCGGGCTCACCATGCTCGGCGTCCCCGAGGAGCTCGGCGGGGTGTTCGAGGAGCGCTCGGCCACCACGTCCGCGCTGATCGCCGAGACGCTCGCCCACGGCGACATGGGCCTGGCCGTGGCCGCGCTGGCCCCGACCGCGGTGAGCACGGCGATCTCGCTGTGGGGCGATGCCGGCCAGCAGGCCCGCTACCTCCCGGCCTTCGTCAGCGAACAGGTGCCCGCGGCCGCGCTCGCCACGCTCGAGCCCCGCCCGCTGTTCAACCCTATGCGGCTCGAGACCGGGGCGCGAAGGCTCGAGGACGGCGGCTACGCGCTCGACGGCGTCAAGGCCCTCGTTCCCCGCGCGGCGGACGCCGAGCTGTTGGTGGTCGCGGCGCACGTCGAAGGCGAAGGACCGGCGCTGTTCGTGGTGGAGTCCGGCGTGCCGGGAGTGTTCGTGGAGCCCGAGCCGGCGATGGGCCTGCGCGCCGCGGCGACGGGCCGGCTCACGCTAGAGGACGTCCGCCTTCCGGCCGAGGCCCGGCTCGGCCAAGGTGATCCCGAGGCCTACGCGGAGTGCGTGCAGCGCGCCCGCCTCGCCTGGTGCGCTGTGGCCGTCGGCACGGCGCAGGCGGTCCTCGACTACG
>JBBSNG010000120.1:0-6983 GCA_038232755.1 Solirubrobacterales bacterium
ACGTGCTCGTCCTCGACGACGGCTCGACCGACGCGACGCCCGAGATCCTCGCCCGCTACGCCGCGGAGCATCCGGACCGCCTGAGCTGGGAGCGTCACGAGAACATCGGCCAGGCCCGGACGCTCAACCGCGGGTTCGAGGGCGCGCGGGGCGAGCTCGTCGGTTACCTGAGCTCGGACGACGTCCAGCTGCCGGGCTCGGTCAGCCGCCTGGCCGGCGTGCTCGCGGACGAGCCCGAGGCCGTGCTCGCCTATCCGGCCTATCGCGTGATCGACTCCGAGGGGGCGACGTTGGACACGATCACGCCGCCGGCCTACTCGCGCCGCGAGTCGGTGCGCCTCGGCGACACCATCGTCGGCCCCGGTGCGCTGTTTCGCCGCGCCGCGCTCGAGCGGGTGGGCGGCTGGGACTCGAGCCTGCGCTACCTCGGCGATCTCGACTTCTGGCTCCGCCTCGCCGAGATCGGCGACTTCCGGCTGGTGCCCGAGCCGCTCGCCTGCTGGCGCCGCCACGAGGGCGCCCTCACAGTGGCCGACCAGGGCATCGCAATGGCCCGAGAGCGGATCCGAATCGTGGAGGAGCTCTACGCCGGTGAGGTTTCGTCGGACCTCACCGCCGTACGGACGCAGGCCTACCGCAACGCCTATATCCTCGCCGCGGTCGTCGCGGGACCGGGCCTCAACGCGGCCGGTGAGCGTTACCACCTCTCCGACAGCCACGCGCGGACCGTCTCCGAGGCCTCTGGCCCGGCCGACCCCGAGGCGAAGCTCGCCGAGATGCGCGAGCGGGTGGCCGCGCAGCGGGCGACCATCAGCGAGCTGCGCGAGTCGAACGAGCAGCTCAAGGAAGCGCTGGCCGAGCGTCGGCCGCTCCTGCGCCGCGCGGCCGAGCTCACCCCGGCCCCGCTGCGACCCTACGCGCGGCGGCTGTTCGCCCGCCGGCTCGGCTCGGCGCCTTGAGCGGCGTCCTCGTCCTCGGCGGGACCGGGATGCTCGGCCACAAGGTCTGGCAGGTCCTGAGTGAGCGCCACTCGTGCTGGGCGACGGTTCGCGGACGGAGTCCCGAGGGCTCCCCGGGGGCGATCCTGGATCCCGTCTACACGGTCGGAGGGGTGAGCGTGGACGAGCCGGCGAGCGTCGCACGCGCCCTCGAGGAGACCGGTGCGGAGGTCGTGGTCAACTGCATCGGGGTGGTCAAGCAGGTCGCGAGTGCCGAGCCGGCGAGCGTCGTCCGCGCCAACGCGCTCTTTCCGCATGAGGTCGCCGCCGCCTGTCGCGAGCGTGGCGCCCGCGCCATCCAGATCTCGACCGACTGCGTGTTCTCGGGCGAGCGGGGCGGCTACGTCGAGGACGACCTCCCGGATGCGCGCGACCTGTACGGACGCTCGAAGCTGCTCGGCGAGATCGCCGGTGAGGGGTGCCTGACGCTGCGGACCTCGATCGTCGGCCGCGAGCTCGGGCCCTCGCGGGGACTGCTCGGCTGGCTGATCGAGCAGGAGGGCACGACGGTGCGCGGCTTCACGCGCGCGGTCTTCAGCGGGCTCACCACGGCGGGGCTCGCTCACGAGATCGCGGGGGTGATCGAGGAGCACCCGAGGCTCGACGGCGTCTGGCACGCCGGCGGCGAGGCGATCGCCAAGTACGACCTTCTCGTCCTGGCCCGTGAGGCCCTCGGGCTCGACGTCGAGATCGTCGCCGACGACTCGCTGGCCATCGATCGCAGCCTCGACTCCACCCGTTACCGCCGCGAGACCGGGCGCACCCCGCCGTCCTGGCCGACGATGCTCGAGGCCCTGGCGGCCGACCCGACGCCGTACCCGCCGCGGGTCGCCGCGAGCGGCGCGGGATGAGCCTTCTCTCCCGTCGCCGCCCTCGCCGCTACTCCGCCTCGGCCGGGCTGCCCTTCGACGACGACGAGCTCGAGTCGCGTCTGATCTGGATCTGGACCTCGGCGCGCAGCGGCAGCACCTGGCTCCTGCGTCTGCTCTCCCACCCGCTGCGGCTGGTGGACGGCTCGCAGTCTCCCGGCGACATGCTCGGCTTCCGGGTCCCCGCGCACTTCTCCGGGCCCGTCGATGTCATCCCCGTCGACACGACGTTCCTGGCCAATCACCTCGCGCCGTTGGCGCAGTCGGTCACCTACGACGCGACCTACACGCCGGTCACCTTCGGGATGTTCCCGGGTATGGCCGAGCGCCCCAACTACTTCTTCTCGACCAAGTACGCGGATGTGTGGCGCCCCGAGCTGCGGCGGCTTGCGCTCGTGCGCTTCCACGCCCTGATCGAGCGGACGGCGGTCGAGCATGAGGTCGCCGATCCGCAGGTGATCCTCAAGGAGGTCGCCGGCGCCCACGCCGCCGATCTGGTGATGTCGCTATTTCCCCGCTCGCGACTGATCTCTCTGGTGCGCGACGGCCGCGACGTGGTCGACTCCCAGGTCGACGCCAACCGCTCGAACACGTGGTTGCCCACGGCCGGCGGTTTTGCCTCTGACGAGGCGCGGGTCGAGTTCGTGCGCGAGCGCTCGCGCGCCTGGGTGGGCGACATCCTCACGATCGAGCGGGCGTTCGACGCCCATCCGGCCGAGTTGTGCTACACGATCCGGTACGAGGATCTGCTTGCGGACACGCCGGCCGCCCTAAGAGCATTGGTCCAGTGGCTCCGGCTCGAGCGCGGCACCGCTTGGCTCGAGCGCGCCGTCGAGACCAAGTCGTTCGCCAACGTGCCCGACGCGGGCAAGGGACCCAAGAAGTTCTACCGGGCGGCCACGCCCGGCTTCTGGCGCGAGAGCCTGACTCCGGCCGAGCAGGAGGTCGCGCACGAGGTCATGGGAGAGAAGCTCAGCGAGCTGGGGTACGCGACGTGAGCCGGGCGCCGCAGGCGCAGCCGCCCACCGCCGACAACGGAGCGCGGGACCTACCCGGGCTTACGGACCTCGTCCGCCGGCGTGGCCCCACGCATGGCGACGCGATCTCCCTGACCTTCGACGACGGACCGGGCTCCCGCACCGAGGAGGCCGTCGACGTCCTCGACGCCCACGGGGCAAAGGGCACCTTCTTCTTCGTCGGCGAGAAGGTCCGGGGTCGCGAGGCGGTGCTCGACCGGATGCTCAGGGCCGGCCATGAGATCGGCAACCACTCCTTTCATCACCTTTTCCACCCGAGCCTAGGCGAGATCGCCTCGGCGAGCGCCCAGTTACAGGCCCTCACGGGCGTCGCGCCGCGTCTCTACCGCCCTCCCTTCGGGGCGATCGACCGTCCGACCGCGCTCGCGATCCGCGAGGAGGGGATGACTCCCGTGACCTGGGATGTCGACTCCGAGGACGTCTTCCCTGTCTTGGAGGGACTTGCGCCCGAGGGAGTCCACCACAACGTCATCGACCGCGTGCGACCCGGCTCGATCGTCCTCCTGCACGACGGCTCGTGGTGGAGTCGAGCGGTCGAGGCCCTGCCGGCGATGGTCGAGACGTTGCTCGAGCGGGGGTTCCGCCTGGTCACGGTCTCCGAGCTGTTCGCCGAGGCAGCTGCGCCGTCGCCCGGCCCTGACGTGAGCCCGGAGCGCCCGACGCCGGCCGGCGACTCGCGCCCGACGCGGGCTCGTCGCTGGCTTGCGCGACGCGCGGCTCTTGGATCATGGGCGCATGAGGTGGCCTCGACGCCGTCGGCTGTACTGCACAGCGCCTTGGGACGGCGCGAGCACCTCGAGACCCTCAAGCCCCGTGAGGTGCTCGCACTGCTCGAGCGCCAGAGCGGGGAGGACGACCAGCTCGGCCGAGCGATCGTCGCGCGCGTCGCGACGAACCCAGTCGCGTTCGCCCGCCTGGCGGACCGGGTTCTCGAGCTCGATCGGGCCCACCTGCGATGGGTCCTGGCCGGCCTCGCAGAAGCGGTCGTCTGGACGGGGGCGCTGAACTGGACCGGTGTGCTCACCCTGATCGACGCCACCCTCGATGAGGATTCGGCGGGCCTCGAGCCGGCGCGCCGGGAGGCTGCCGTCTTGCTCGACCATGCGTTGGGGGCCGGGACCGTCGCACGCGAGTTCGCCGAGCACGTCTGGCGCGTCATCGAGCGACTGAGCTGGAGCGGGCTCGACGCGACTGTCGAGGAGGCGGGCGACGACCGCGAGGAGCAGGTCCGCCTGTCCGCGATGGGCGCGGTCATGCGTTACGCGGCATGGGCGGGAGGGAGCGGCGGCCTTCGCGCCCTGCCCGAGGTGCGCGATAACCTCGACGCCCACCTCGATCCGGCGCGCGAGCCATCGGAGGCGGTCCGCGGGGTCTACGGATCGCAGCTCGCCCAGTTGCTCAGCCTCGATCGTGACTGGCTCGCGGCCCGCATCTCGGCGATCCTTCCCTCGGACCCCGAGCACGCCGGTATGCGCCGGGCGGCCTGGGACCGTCACCTGCTATGGGGCGTGCCCGGCGCGGAACTCTTCCGGATCCTCGACGGCGAGTACAGGCGCGAAGTCGAGTCGCTGCCCGCGGCGCGGCAGCTGCGCCGGGGCGACCACGGCGACCCCGGAAGGATGGTTGCGCGACACCTCGGCGTTCTCCTCTGGAGCGGAGCGATCGACCTCGCCGAGAATGGGGTCCTGAGTGCATTTCTCGCGCGCAGCGCTCCAGACGACCTCGCGTACCTCGTAAAGCTCATGGGAGTCCCCGGGCTATTGGGGCCAGGCCTTCGTCAACCATCGCCATCGCGGACCGGTCGCGACGACGCGACGGTCGACGAGCCGTTGCAGCGCCGGCTGACTGCGCTGTGGGAGGCTGTCGGCCGCGAGGCCACGCGGCGCGCGCCCGAGGAGACCCAGAAGATCCTCGCGCCGTTCGGGGCGTGGTACGCGGGCGGCGCGCTCGAAGCCGGCTGGCTCGACGCGGAGCTTGGCAAGCTCCTGAGCCAGCGCGTGCTCGTCGAGCCGGTCTTCCGCGTGCTCGAGCGGCTTGCCTTGCGAGCGGCCGAGAAACCCGGCGCCGCGGTCGAGCTGACCGCGAAGTGGGCCGAGCTTGCCGGTGAATGGGATCTCATCGCGACCGAGAAGAGCCTTCGCGAGATCGTTCGGCATGCGCTCACGTGTCGCGATCCGTCGGTCCGCTCTCAGGCCCGGGCGCTCGAGCGGACTCTGACCGGCTTATCCCGACCCTCCCAGCCGGTCGATGCGGGACAATCTGCGTTCGCGCCATGACCGACACATCCGCCACAGAGACCGAGACGCACCCCTCTGCCGAGGCCGAGCGGGTCGTCCGCGAGTTCACCGAGCTCTACCACGACCTGCGCGACCAGACCCTGGGGCGCACGCGCTGGTTCGGGATCTCGATCGTCAAGACGCCCATGGATCTCGTCGCGCTCCAGGAGATCGTGGCCGAGACCCGGCCCGAGCTGATCGTCGAGACCGGCGTCTTCGCGGGCGGAAGCGCGCTCTTCCTGGCCTCGCTGCTCGGCCCGCTCGGCATCGACGGCAAGGTCATCGCCGTGGACGTCGACCTGAGCGCGGTGCCACCGCACATCGCCAAGAACCCGCGCATCGAGCTCTGGGAGGGCGGCTCGACCGATCCGGAGATCGTCGCGCGGCTGACCCGCGAGGCGGAGGGCAGGCGGGTCATGGTCGACCTCGACGCCGACCACCGGGCTGAGCATGTGAGCGAGGAGCTGCGGCTGCTCGCGCCGCTCGTGACACCCGGTTGCTACCTCGTGGTCGAGGACACCTGGCTCGGAGGGCGTCCGGTGCGCCCCGACGAGGCTCCGGGCCCCGCCGGTGCGCTCGAGGAGTGGCTCGCCCGCGGCCAGCCCTTCGAGGTCGATCGCTGGCGCGAGCGGCTCCTGCTCACCGGCAACCCGGGCGGCTATCTGCGCCGCGTCGACGAGGCCGGCGGGACGCCGGGCGGACCGCCGCGCCTCGACGACTTCGTCGTCCCGAGCGGCCGTGTGTCCTCTGATGGCTCGGGAGCACCGGCGCGCTCGACGGGCGACGACGACCAGAGCCGGCGCTACGCCCACGAGGCCGAGTTCGACCGCCTGCGCGCCGTCAATCGCGAGCTCAAGGACGAGCTGCGAGAGCGTGAGCGTGAGCTGCGCGACCGCGAGCGCACGATCGACGAGCTGCGCGCGGGCGGCGGATCATCCGGCAGAGCGCTCGGCGCCGCGCGGCAGACCGTCCGTTCGGGCGCGCGGCGCGTTCTCGAGAAGCGCCGGGGCAGGGCGAGGGACGACGATGCTCAGCGGTAAGCGCGTCGTCGTGACCGGCGGTACGGGGTCGTTCGGGCGCGTCATCACCCGCCGGCTGCTGCGGGGCGAGGTCGGGCTGCCCGAGGAGGTCGTCGTTTTCTCGCGCTCCGAGGCCAACCAGCACCAGATGCGCCTCGACTTCCAGGATCTCCGACGCGCGACCGACGACATCGTCTACGACGGCGAGCGCCAGGGACGGCTCCGGTTCAAGATCGGCGACGTGTCGAACTTCGCGGCGGTGTGCGCGGTGCTCTCGGGCGCCGACGTGGTCTTCCACGCCGCGGCCATGAAGCAGGTTCCGACCTGTGAGTACCATCCGTTCGAGGCGGTGCGCACCAATGTCAACGGGGCGGAGAACATCGTGCGGGCGATCCGCGAGCTGCGGTTGCCGGTCGAGACGGTGATCGCCGTGACCACCGACAAGGCGTGCAAGCCGGTCAACGTGATGGGCATGACCAAGGCGTTGAGCGAGCGGATCTTCCTTCAGGCCGGTATCGACTCGCCGGGCACGCGGTTCATGGCCGTCCGCTACGGCAACGTGCTGGCCTCGCGCGGATCGGTCATCCCGCTCTTCCACGAGCAGATCCGTCGCGGCGGTCCGCTCACCATCACCACACCCGAGATGACGCGCTTTCTCCTCTCCCTCGACCAGGCGGTCGACACCGTGTTCGACGCCGTGCGCGAGGGCCATCAGGGCGAGACCTATATCCCGCGCGTGCCGGCGGCCCGGATCACCGACCTGGCCGAGGCTCTGATCGGCGAC
>JBBSNG010000121.1:0-6943 GCA_038232755.1 Solirubrobacterales bacterium
CTCAGGCCCTCGCTGCCGGTCTGTCGCTCAGCGAGATCGCTCGCCTGAGCGGGGTGAGCCGCCCGACGCTCTACGCACTGAAGGAGCGCGGTGGGGCCTCTCAGCGCAGGCTCGGCGACTCAGACCAGGAGCGGGAGCTCGCCGAGGCCGCGCGCGAGCTCGGTATCGACCTCAGTTCCACGCGCGCGCGTTGAGGTGTCGCAAAAGTCGCAAAAGTCCCGGCCGATCGCAAACCGATCGCGCGGAGATATCCCGCGGATGAGAAGAGGCCGCTCACGATCGCAATCCGATCTCATTCGGCGAGCCCCGAACGGAGAAAGGCCCGGTTAGGGCCCGTTTCGAGGACGCGGAAGATCTGGTCTCCAAAACCGGCGATTCCAGGTTCGAGTCCTGGGTGCCCCGCTGAGAGAGTGGGAGGGAGCTACCCGCCGACGCCGCTGAGTCGGCGCCGGGTGAGCGCCGTCGTGAGTCCTGTCGAGCTACACCGGCGGCACGGGACCCGGGGCGTCGTCGCCCGACTCAGCCGCCTGATCGATCCGCCGGCGCAGGATGGCACCCACACCGAGCAGGACGCCCGCTGCGCCAAGCGATGTCGCGAGCGGGAAGCCGGTGAAGGGCAGGTCGTCGTCGTTCCGGGCAGCGCTCGCGGGGGCCGGCGAGGGGCCGGAAGCCTCACCCGGCGCTTCGCCGCCGCCGCCGCCGCCGCCGCCGCTCGCGCCCTCGCCACCGCGGGAGCGCGTCGCGCTCGTCGCCCCACTCCGGCCGCTCCGTTCGTCGCCACCGCCGCCGTCGGGCTCGGAGCTGCGCGGGCGGTCGCCGTCGGGCCGCGGAGCGCTGCCGTCGCCATCGCGTTCATCATCGAGCCCCGACCGGCTCGCGAAGGGACCCCAGATCGCGTAGGTCACGCCGGGGGGCTCGCTGTCGCCGCGGCCGCCGTTCTGGTTGACGAAGAGCGTCTCTCCGTCGGCGCTGAAGCAGGCCCCGGCGAACTCGGTCTCGTTGGTGACCGCCTGCGCGAAGTCGAAGATCTGCCCTTTCGGCGTCAGGCCCCGGATGAAGTCGGGCGGGGTGCCGTTCTCGCACAGGAAGAGGTCGCCGGTCGGCGCGACCGTGAGATTGTCCGGGAAGTCGAGCTCGTCCTCGGCGGGGGACTCGTAGATCAGCGTGAGCGTCGAGCGATCGGGATCGAGCTCGAAGATCTGCCCGAAGCCTGCGTCGCCCCCGTCCGTGCAGTCGAAGTAGACCCTCCCGTTCCCGACCCAGGCGCCCTCCTCCCGAGTGAAACGCGCCGCCCCCTTCGCGAACGCCTGGTTGCGCGTGCCCGACGTCGGGCTCGTCGGTGGGTTGGGGTCCTCGACGGTCACCCATTCGACCGGCATCGCCCTGCCGACGCGGACCCCCGTCCGCAGGTCCGCGTTCGGCCTACCGGCGATCTTGAGCGCCTGGAGCACTCCCCCCGAGGCCGCAAGGTCGCCGACCTTGCGGGGCATGCGGTTCGGTGTGTACCGGTAGAAGGCGACCGCTTCGTCGGGATTGAGGATGTCGAAGTCCTCGGTCTGGTAGAGCCTTCCGCCGCGCCAGGCGACCGCTTCGTGGTAGAAGCGGCCGGCGGCCTTGATCGGCACCGCCTTGACCGGGCCGTTCGTCGTCGCGTCGACCTCGAAGATGAAGCCGTGCGTCTCGGTGTCGGTGAGGTCGGTCCCTTCGAGCGGCTCCACTCCGTTCGGCAGCACCGCGTCCGGACCGGGGAAGTCGAACTCCTCGCAGGTGATCCACGAGCCCCACGGCGTCATTCCGCCGGCGCAGTTGGTGGTCGTCCCGCCCAGCACCGCGAAGTCGCGCTCGACCCGCCGGTCTCGCGAGACCACGAGCTTCGTGACGCCGCCGATGAAGACCCCGCTGCGGTCGTACTGGAACCTCTCGGGGACAACGACCGGGATCTCGTTCTCAGAGCCGGGGAAGAACGGCCGGCGGTTCTCGTGGTTGCGCATCAGGATCGTCGCGCCGCCGGGGGCGGCGAAGGCCGCCATGCCGTCGCAGATACCGGGGGTGGGGTTGCCGTCCGACATCTCCTCGCCCTGCCGCGAGACGATCCGGTAGCGAAAGCCCTCCGGCAGCCGCAGATCGCCGTCGCCGGTCTCTCGCAGCGGCCCGTAACCTCTGGTCGTGGTCCGCTCGCCGGCGGACCGGTTGGCCGCGAAGGCCTGGAGCGGCCGCGCCACGGTGAGCCCGCCGGCAGCGACCGCGCTGCGGCGTAGGAAGTTTCTGCGATCTAGCGTGGTCAAGTATCGGCCTCTCTAGCCTGCGCGCGTTACGACGGCTCGTGACGAGCGACGTGGAGCAAGCGAGCCTCGCTCACGACCGGCGACGCTAGTGCCGGTCATGGCTCGAGTGTTACCCCGTCGTGAACGGTGCTCATTCGTTGCGACGGGCTGACGGCTGAGCTTCACCTGATGGTTACCACTCGGCCTGCACCCAGTGTTACTGTGCCGATCGTGAGAGGACGGGTCATCACCGTCGCGACGCTCGCGCTGCTGCTCCTGCCCGCTGTGGCCTCAGCGCACCGCGACCATCGGCCGGCCAACTCCGTCCTGCCCAGCTCGGACGGGCCGCGCGCCACGGCCGCGCCCGCCTCCTGCCCGGGCGACGGCGACGCCTTTGTCCCGGATCGGGTGATCACCGGCGAGTTCGATGCCGAGCGCGAAGGCAGTTACGTCTTCCTCCCCTTCAAGGTGCCGGGCGGGACCACGGCGGTGCGCACCAGGTACTGCTACGACCAGCCCGAGGCCTCGCCGGGCCAGTCGGACAATCACACGCTCGACTTGGGCCTGTACCAGCCCCGCGCCGACGAGCGCCGGCCCTGGGGCCCGGCGCAGTTCCGCGGCTGGGGTGGTTCGAGCCACCCCGACGTCGTCCTCTCGCCCGAGGGGTTCGGCACCTCCGCGCGGTATGCGGCCGACCCGCAGGACCAGACCCCGGGCAAGACGACGCGCGCGTTCCGGCCGGGCCCGATCCCACGCGGTAAGTGGGCGGTCGAGCTCGGCCTCGCCTCGATCGCCTCGCGCCCGGCCGACAGCGACGGCAAGGTCGCCTACCGCGTCGAGATCGAGCTGAGCCGTAAACGGGGCTTCGCCGACGAGCCCTACGCCCCCGCGGGCTACGACTCGCGCCCAGCCCGCTCGAAGCCGGGCTGGTACGCGGGCGACATGCACGTCCACGGCGAGCACTCGGCGCTCGGGGACGCGCCGCTGCGCGAGGTCTTCGACTACGCCTTCGGCTCGTTGGGCGAGAACAAGGCCGGGCTCGACTTCATCACGCTGTCCGACTACGTCTCTGGGAGCTCGTGGGGAGAGATCGGTCGCTTCCAGAGCGACTACCCGCGCAGCCTGATCATGCGCAGTGCCGAGGTGATCACCTACCGCGGCCACGCCAACAGCCACGCGAACACCGGGGTCGTCGACTACCGCCGCGGTCCGCTGCTCGAACGCGCTCGCGACGGCCGCCTGGTGCCGCTGCGCGGGCCTCGCCCCGCGAGCGAGATGTTCTCCCGCATTCGCTCGGCCGGCGGCTTCACGCAGATCAACCACCCGACGATCTTCCCCTCCCCGCCCTTCCCGGCGAGCCTCTGCCGCGGGTGTCCGTGGGAGTACTCGGACGCGGAGACCGACTACTCGAAGGTCGACGGGATCGAAGTCGCCACCGGCCCCGCGGGGTTGAATACCGCAGGTAAGCCGGGACCGAATCCGTTCACCGTCACCGCGATCGAGTTCTGGGAGGACGCGCTCGCCGAAGGGCAGAGGATCGCGGCCATCGGGGTGAGCGACTCCCACAACGCGGGGCGCACGCCGAACCCGGTGACCCAGGCACCGATCGGCACCGCGACCACCGTGGTCTATGCGGACGAGCTGTCGGAGAAGGGGATCCAGCGCGGGGTCGAGGCCGGCCACACCTACGTCAAGGTGACCGGGAACGACGCGCCGGACCTGCGCCTTACAGGACGAGCACGCCGATCATCGCGTCCGGCGGCGATCATGGGGGACACCGTTCGCGGCGAGCCTGTCGACTTCACCGCGCGCGTCCTCGGCGCCGGGCCGAGGCCCCGACCGCCCGAGCTCCCCTACACGCTCCTGGTCGTGAAGGACGGCAAGCCGTTTCGCACCGTTCCCGTCACGGGCGACGACTTCACCTATCGCTTCCGCAGCGCGGGTGCCGGCCGTTACCGGCTCCAGCTTCAGCGCGGCACGACGATCGAGGCGCTGTCGAGCCCGATCTACGTTGAGCGTGGCGCGAGCGGCGGCGGTGGCGGCGGCAGGCCGCCTTGCACCATCACGGGCACCGCGCGCAACGACCTGCTCCGCGGTACCGCAGGACGCGACGTCATCTGCGCCGGCGCCGGCAACGACGTCGTGCGGGGAGAGGGCGGGGACGACCTGATCTACGGCGGCGAGGGTAGCGACGTGCTGCGCGGCGGCCCGGGTTCGGACCGCCTTCATGGAGAGGGCGACAACGACACCCTCAACACGAGCGACGAGGTGCGCGCCAACGACCAGGCAGACGGTGGCGCGGGCACCGACGCCTGCAGCGGGGATCCGATGGACGAGCTGACGAGCTGCCGCTAGGAGATGTGGACGGCGCCGAGCGCGCATCCACGAGGCGCCTGCGCTCGCCTCGTGGAACCGTGAGACGGCTACAAGAGCCCTAGCCGGAGGTTGAGTGGGGACGCACTGCCCTAGGCTCGAAGCGTGAGCGTCGTCAAGATCAATGCGATCACCGTCCCACGCGACCGCTTCGACGAGTTCGCACGGCGCTTTGCCTCGCGCGCGGGCCGCGTCTCGAGCGCGCCCGGCTTCGAGGCCTTCGAGCTCCTGCGCCCCAACGACGAGCGGGAGGTGTGCCTCGTGCTTACCCGCTGGCGCTCCGAGGAGGACTTCCAAGCGTGGGTCGCGAGCCCCGACTTCGCCGCGGGCCATGCCCAACATCGTGAGGGCGGGGCGGTCGGCACGGCCAGCGAGCTGTGGTCCTTCGACGTCCTCGAGCGCCGAGGAGCCGGCGGACGAGGCCTGAGCCCCGGCCGGTCGACGCCTCTGCCGTCGATACGGCAGGATCAACCCATGAGCACACTCGATGCCTTCAGCCTCACCGACAAGGTCGCGCTCGTCACCGGCGCCTCCTCCGGCCTCGGTGTGGAGTTCGCCGACGCGCTGGCCGACGCCGGAGCCGACGTCGTCATCTGCGCCCGCCGCGCCGATCGCCTCGAGGACACGAAGGCCCGCGTCGAGGGCCATGGGCGCCGTTGCGTGGCCGTCCAGGCCGACGTCACGGACGTCGACGACTGCCGGCGAGTGGTTGAGCAGGCCGTCGCCGAGCTCGGGCGCGTTGACGTGCTCGTCAACAACGCCGGCATGGGCACCGCCGTGCCCGCGACCCGGGAGGAGCCCGAGGAGTTCCGCCGGGTGATCGACATCAACCTGCACGGGTCCTACTGGATGGCCCAGGCGTGCGCGCGGGTGATGCAGCCCGGCGCCAGCATCATCAACATCGGCAGCGTCCTGGGGTCGACGACGGCCGGGTTGCCGCAGGCGGCCTATGCATCCAGCAAGGCGGCGATCATCGGGCTCACGCGCGACCTCGCGCAGCAGTGGACGGGCCGCAAGGGGATTCGCGTCAATGCGCTCGCGCCCGGCTTCTTCCACTCGGAGATGACCGAGCAGTACCCGGAGGGCTACCTCGACCAGATGCTCTGGCGGATACCGACGGGGCGAGTCGGCCAGGGATCGGAGCTCGCCGCCGCGGTGGTGTTCCTGGCCAGCGACGCGGCGTCCTACATCACCGGTGTCCTGCTGCCGGTTGACGGCGGCCTGCTGACCACGTGAGGACCGGACGCGCGGCTCTGTCGAGAGCGCGCTCCGGCAAGATCGAAATCTCGCCGTGATCGATGAGCGCTTGGCGCGCGCCCTGCACGTCCAGACCATTCACCACGCACAGCTCGCGCCCGAGCACGAGCCGCACGTGCTGTTCCAGGCTTCGACGATCGGCGCGCTGCTGGAGGGCGCCTACGACGGCGACGTCACCTTCGCCGAGTTGGCCGAGCACGGCGACCTCGGCCTCGGCACGCTCAACGCCCTCGACGGCGAGATGATCGCCCTCGACGGCCGCTTTCACCGAGCCGACATCGACGGACGGATCGCCGAGATCGATCCGGAGGCGATGACCCCGTTCGCGGTCGTCGTCCCCTTCGCCCCGACGATCGAGTTGTCACTCGACGCGCCACTCGACCAGGCGGCGCTGCTGGCCGGGCTCGAGAACGCTCTGCCGGAGGGCACCGCCGCCTGCGCGTTGCGCGTGGACGGCGACTTCGAGCTGGTTCGTGCGCGCTCGGTGCCGCGCCAGCACCCGCCCTACAAGCCGCTGACCGAGGTCGTCGCCGAGCAGCACGTGTTCGAGCTGCACGACGTGCGCGGCACCCTCGTCGGCTTCCGGTTCCCCGAGTACAGCGGGACGATCGAGGTCAGTGGCTTCCACCTGCACTTCATCTCAGACGATCGCCGCCGCGGAGGCCACGTCCTCGACTGCCGCGCGCGCTCAGTCACCGTGCGGCTCGATCCCTCGACCGACCTGCACCTCGAGCTGCCGCCGGGAGTCGACCTGTCGGAGCCGCATCTGGACGTCAGGCCCGACGAGGCCGTGCGACGCGTTGAGCACCAGGGCTGACCACGAGAAGCCCGCCGGACGCCGCCCCTCAGCGTTCTAGCCGTGCTCGTGTCCTCGAGCCTCCCGTAACGCCCAGCATCTCCTCGGCGATGAGCTCGTACGAGCGTCGGCGTGCCTCGTGCTCGTGGGTGATGGTCAGAAGGAGGACCTCGTCCACGCCGTACTCCTTCGCGGCCTGCTCGATCCCGGCGCGGACGGTGGAAGGCGAGCCGATCACGAAGCGCCGGCTCGA